>JAZOBA010000161.1:0-3876 GCA_045595705.1 Oscillospiraceae bacterium | reverse complement strand
GCATGTGTATGTCACTGTCCTTGACCCAGTTCAACAACTCCATTACAATATCCGGTACATACTGCGGAAGTGTACCAAAGTGAAGAACATGCCCTTTTTGATCAACGTCCCCGACCGGGCGCGAGCGAAATACCCCGGATTCTTCCACCAACCCACGTGTCATAATCCCATGAGCAGTCAGCAGATCATCCACAGAGTAGGGGTCAAGCTCGTCCAACCGCTCGTAGATTTCATAGGCGTTCTTGACCTCGACAATATCCTTCGGGGGGGCCAGTACTTGCCTACCGTTCAGAACTGCGGTAATCTGTTCAAGACTCAAAGTATTCTGCTCTATAGCCAAAGAACCGTGAATTGTTCGGATGCGGTTTGCCCGCCGCAAGGTTGGGTTTGCAGACAGTTGATTGGTGGAAGTCAGCTTGCCCACCAGTTCCGCAATTTCCGCTACCTCATGGATTATCGTATTTGTAATTTCAAAAGGAGGTTTCTTATTCCTCATAGAAGCACCTCATGCGAAAGATAGGGTTGACAGTATTATATCACCCATCGCTCATTTCATCAATCATTTTTAGTGATGTGATTGAGCGATGGAGTGTTTTGTTTTCATAAGATAGGCCTGGAGGAGGATCTCTCCGGACCTTATCCATATGAGCGTGAATAGATTCGATGATGATTGTGAGAAATTTTGACCACAAAAACGAAAATAACTGAAACAGTACGCGTGAAAAAAATAATACAGATAACAAGAACCAAAGGGAATCAACTCATACACTGAGCATCAAAGTGCAACCATCCTTCTTCGATACCCCCGTACGACCGCTACAAAAATCCTGTTTATAGGACAAATTATTTTTGATAATGAATCTGTAAAACGGTAGAGAAAGTGTTTAGAAAATATTTAGGTATCGACGGCTTTCAAATTGTTTCTAGAATCGTGTCCTATATAATGTAGACAAAATGTTTTGTGTCGTCCATGAAACCAGATGCAATACCTACAAGAAGCAGAATGTTACACAGTTCAATTTAAGGAGGTTTAAATGGAGTCTGAAATTGATACTATTTCCATATTAACAGTCATAAATATACCTCCATATAATTTTAAATTTTTCATTCAGAACAGGGAAGGGGGAAATTTTATAGATTGCTCAATCTAAATATGTTTGTGGGTTCTTCCTTTTCTAATTTTAGTATACTCATAGAAAATGCAGTTTTCCGTGACGATGTCACAAATGCTGCGAGATAATTTGAGTACGGAGAATTAAATTACGCGAAATAATGATATTGAACATAAAGAACGATGTATAAGGCGTAATAATTATGATGCACTTGGTTAAATAAAATTAAAACTCGACACATGGAGTATTGAATTCCAGGTGTCGAGTTTTTGATTTGTGGTTAGTCGTTTGCGGATATCATAGGAATATGTCCATGCTCCAGCTTCTTGATTTCAAAAGAAGAACTGGCAAGCAGGTAATCGATCAAAGCTGCGGCCGCAAGGCAGGGAGGGGACTGTCTGGAAAAATGAAGTAAGTATTCCGATTTCAAAAGGGGCTGGGTGATCTGCAGAGGACGCAGATCGGGTACTTTTCTGTATTGCCGTTCGCCAAGTGAGGAAACAACGGCAATGTACGGTTCGTGTTGGATGAGGCGGAAGAGTGCGAGGAGATCTTCCGTGCAGAAATTCCTGGCTTTTGCCTCTTCGGTTTGAGAGATTGCGTTGGAATACATGTTTTGTCCGACGATATCCAGTTTCCGCTGAAAGATCAGCGGATATGATGCAAGCTCATTCAGGTTGTGAGCAGATTCGGTCAGATGTGCCAAAGGGGGACCGACAAGAAGAACATCTTCGAATACACCCAGACTGTATCCGGCCAGATTTTCCGGTTTCCACTGGGAGACGGGAGCGTCGTCTAAGCGATGATCAACCGCAAAGGAGGCCGGACGGTGACCGAGAGATATGTCCACAACACCTTGATCCAGCAGAGTACAGATCATACTTCGTTGCGCGATGCAGGAGTCGATGACAAAACCCGGATATGCATCCAGAAAATCCTTCAGGTAGTCCGAAAGTATGGTTTGGGTGGAGTGGGTATTGTAATTAACACGGATAATACCGCCGTCCAGATTACGCAGGCGTTCGGCTTCTGATTCGGTTTTCAGAAGAGCTTTCATGCCCGGTTCCAGTTGGCGCAGGAGGTATTCGCCCTCATGCGTCAGGCGAACGCCGCGAGAGTGACGGAGAAACAAATAGAAACCGAGTTGTTCTTCTAGACGCCGTAATTCCTTGGTAACGGTGGGCTGGCTTAGGTGAAGTTCCTCGGCTGCACGGGAAATACTTTTGTGCCGCGCAACGGTATGAAAAATTCTTAGATATTCCAAATTAAGTGCCATAGAGCCACTTCCTTTTTATGGTATGCATTTTGGCTATGACCAGAATAGATGATTTTCATTTCACTTTTTCGTGTCCTTGCTATAAAATGTACCAAAACAAGCAAGAAATTTCAAGCTTTGTTTGTATATCGGTGATTACTATAAACAAAGGAAATATATTTCTTGTCTGTTATGCTGTTTGGAATACAATGCATAGTAAGTATAGCAAGGCTCTCAAAAGCGCAAAACAGAGGAGGATCAACATGTGGAAATACGTGCTTAAACGATTGCTTTGGATGATCGTAATTGTGATAGGTGTGGCATTTGTCATCTTCACAATTCTGTATTTCACGCCCGGTGACCCCGCCGCGCTAATGCTCGGCGAAGAGGCATCCATGGCGGAACGTGCAGAACTGCACACAAAGCTGGGTTTAGATGACCCTTACATCGTTCAGCTGGGCCGATTCCTGTATGACACCTTTATTCGCTTTGATCTGGGCCAGTCCTGGTTGTACCACGTAAACGTGATGGATGAGTTAGCATCACGTCTTCCGCGAACGGTGGGTATCGGACTTGCTACCATGTTCCTGACTGTGGTGATCGGCTATCCTTTGGGTATTCTGGCCGCCCGCAACCACGGCAAGTGGAAGGACTACGGCATCATCGGTGTCTGCATGGTGTTCGTGTCTCTGCCCGGCTTTTGGATCTCGCTGGAATGCGTAATCATCTTCTCGGTGGTGCTGGGTTGGCTGCCCTCCAACGGCATCGGATCGCTGGCGCACTATGTGCTGCCTGTTCTGACCGGAATCTTCGGCGGTATTGCCAGCAACGCCCGTCAGATTCGCTCCTCGGTGCTTGAGACTATGCGTGCCGACTTTATCACCACCGCCCGCGCCAAGGGCCAGACCGAGCGCAAGGTGGTTATGAAACACATGCTGCCCAACGCTATGATGCCGGTTATCACCAGTCTGGGCGGCGCTCTGTCACACATCGTGGCCGGCTCCACCCTGACCGAAAAGATCTTCAGTATTCCCGGCGTTGGCCTGTACCTGCTCAACGGCATCAGCTACCGCGATTACCCTGTGGTGCGCGGATGCACTCTGTTTTTGGGTGTGTTCTCGGCGCTGGTGATGCTTCTGGTGGACCTTTGCTATGCATGGCTCGACCCGCGCATCAAGGCACAGTACGCCAATCAGGGAATCAAGTTTAAGAAGGGGGCGAAGGTATGAACGCAACCGTGACTGCGGAAAAGAAAAATCTAAAGCAGCGCACCGGTCTCCACCGCACTTGGGAAACCGCCAAGCGTGTGTTCAAGACCCCTAGCGCCAAACTGGGCGGCATCCTGTTTCTTATCTTCCTGTTCTGCGCAGTATTCGCCGAACTGATTGCACCCTACGGCCCCTATGAGATGGACTATGTGAATATGTATGCCACCCCCTCCTGGAAGCATCTCTGCGGCACCGACTCTCTGGGACGTGACATTTTCTCCCGTCTGATCTACGGCGCCCG
>JAZOBA010000160.1:0-10574 GCA_045595705.1 Oscillospiraceae bacterium | reverse complement strand
GGCCTTGTCGATGCGGCGCTCCACCATTTCCACGTCGGCCATGATCAGCTCGATGTCAATGATGCCGATGTCACGCAGAGGATCGGTGGAACCCTCCACATGGATGACATTTTCATCGTCAAAGCAGCGCACTACATGTACAATGGCGGCGCACTCACGAATGTTGGCCAGGAACTTATTACCCAGACCTTCGCCCTTGGACGCACCCTTGACCAGACCGGCAATGTCCACGAATTCCACCACGGCGGGGGTGGTCTTCTTGGGATTGTACATCTCGGTCAGCTTGTCCAGCCGGTAGTCGGGCACGGCAACCACGCCCACGTTGGGGTCGATGGTGCAGAAGGGATAGTTTGCGCTTTCGGCGCCGGCATTTGTGATGGCGTTGAACAGAGTGCTCTTACCCACATTGGGCAGACCCACGATACCAAGTTTCATAAAGAAAAACCTTCTTTCGGTTTGATCTGTATTATTTAACCTTAATATTATATCGAATGATTGCTGAAAAAACAAGACTGAACAGCGCAACAAGAGACCTGCCGTGCCGTTACATGGCTGCGCGTTTTAGCGGATACCGAGTAATTCCAGAACCACTTCTGCGGCCAGAAGCACCAGAACGAACAGGATAACAGGGCGCACAATTTTGGAGCCGTTTTTGATACTCAGACCGGAGCCAATGTAATGCCCGGCGATGGAGAACACGGCGGCAACCAGACCGATGGGAATTAGCACCTTGCCGGCCATCAGAGCGGTAATCAGCGAGCCGAGGTTGGACATCAGATTGGCGACCTTCACATTGCCCGAAGCGGTGCGAACATCCAGTTTGGCCAGCTTACAGAATGCCAGCAGCATAAAGGTGCCTGCGCCCGGGCCGTAAAAGCCGTCATACGCACCAATGACCAGGGCGGAGCCCCAGACGGCGGCACGCTGGGCCCAGAGATTCATATACTCCCGTGCTTCAGGAAGCTTTTTCTGGCGCAGCACGATGATTGCTGCCACGGGCAGCACGATGAGCAGCAGATATTTCAGATAGCGCTCGTCCACAGTCAGCTGCAGTTTGGTGCCGAAGTGGGCGCCCAGCATGGCAAGAGGGATGGTGGGCAAAGCGAGAATCCAGTCCACATAGCCACTTTTGATGTAGCGAAAGGTGGAAGCGGCAGTGCCGATGCAGGAGGATAGTTTGTTGGTGCCCAGCGCCAGATGGGCAGGCAGACCGGCGATCAGATAGGCGGGCAGGGAAATCAGACCGCCTCCGCCTGCGATGGAGTCCATAAAGCCGGCCAGAAACACACCGACGCAGATGAGTGCAATCACCCAAACAGAATGACCGAAAATCTCCATAATGTGACCTCAAAACACAAAAACTGCAGTCAGTCTACCACCGGTCAAGTCATATTGCAAGGGGGCAAACGGAAAACCACCGCCGAAACGGTATGTTTCGGCGGTGGAAGCAAAAACTATTTTTGTTCGGTCAGAACGGTGTTGTGCCGCCAGTTGCCGAACTTCAGGTAGAACAGCTGGATGATGATCTGCACGGCAGAGGCAGCCGGTGCGGCCAGACCGATGTGGAACATCGTGGTGCCGGGAATCAGGGAGATGATCAATGTGCCGGCCACACGAACACCGAAGGTGCTGATCAGATTGTTGACCATAGAAAAGCGTGTGTGTCCGCAGCCACTGAAAAAGCCGTTGATGCAGAAAACGAACGACACCAAAAGGGTGTCAATCATATTGGAGCGCAGGTACAGGGTGCCCTGAGAGATGACACCGGCCTCGTCGGTGAAAAAGCCAAGGATCGGGCCGGGGAACATTTGGGCCAAAAGAAACAGAATGGCGCTGACCGCAAAGGAGAGGCCGATGCCCCAGTACATAGCCGAAACGGCACGTTTGGGCTGGCCGGCGCCGATGTTCTGGGCACTCATAGCGGCAATAGCCGACATGAATGCGGTGGATACCAACATGGTAATGCAAGTGACGCGTGACACCACGCCCACGCTGGCTGACTCGTTCAGTCCAATGCGGTTAATGAAGGCGGTAATCAGAATGAAGGAGATACCAATGCAAAAATCCTGTAAAGCAACGGGAATGCCCAGTTTCAACAAGAGACGGTTCTGCTCCCGGCACATACGGAAGTTTTTCCACTTGAATTCAAAGGGGAAGTCTGCGCGGCGGTTTAAAATAATCAAGGAGAACAGGAAACTGATGGCCTGTGCGCCTACCGTAGCGATGGCAGCACCGGCGGCACCCATCTGCAAGGGACCAACCAGAATGATGTCTCCGATGATATTGAAGATGCAGGCCACAACGACCAGCAGCATGGGCGTTCTGGAGTCACCCAGACCGCGCAAAATACCGCTGACCATATTGTAACCGGTGACAAAAATCATACCAAGGGCGCAGATAAAAAAGTATTCCTCAGCCGATTTTACGGCCTCGGCGGGGACTTGCATCATGGCAATGATCGGCCCGGTGAAAATGGCCATCAGCACCGAAATGATGACGGCAAAAATACCGAACAAGGGAAACATGGTGCCGATGGTGCGGCGAATATCCTCTTTTCGGTCGGCGCCCACATACTGGCCGATGAGGACGGTGGCGCCGGTGGCCAGGCCGATGAGCACCGAGGTGATGGAATAGGTCACCTGACCGCCGGTGGAAACGGCAGATAATTCGGCGGCGGAATTGGCGGACAATTGTCCTACTGCCAGCATATCTACAGTGCCGTACAGCTGCTGCAGCAGGGAGGCAACAAGAAAGGGCAGGGCGAAACGCACAAGCGCAGGCCCTACCTTTCCTTCCAGTAAGGTGTTGTTTTTTGTTTGCATGATATTAACTCCAACCAAAGGGGTGATCGGGATCCAGCGGCTCGGTCAGGCAGAAGGTGAAGCTGCCGGCGGCTACCGGTTTGCTGCTGTCGTTGAACAACTCCACGCGCATGACGCAGAGCGTTTTGCCCATCTTTTCCGGCGTGGCAATGCAGCGGATTTTGGTACCGGTGGCGGGACGCAGAAAGTTCAGTCCGTAATTGACTGTGACAGCGGCGTAGCCAGAAGCGATGACTGCCATACCGGCCGTGGTGTCGGCCAGAGTGGCCAGACAGCCGCCGTGAACGAAGCCCAGCATGTTCAGGTTTTCCGGACGGATGTCCAGAATGCCCTCGGCGTAACCCGAGTCCAGTTTCACAATCTGAATATTGGAGTTGGAGGAAAAATGGCCTTTGTCATTCATGCGGTCCATCAGGAGCTGATAGAAGGCCTGTTTTTTCTGATCAGCGCAGGAATCCATCCAGAATCTTCTCCTCTGCTTCCTGTTCAGTCAGACCAAGGGTCATGAGTTTCAGGATCTGTTCACCGGCAATGCGGCCGATGGCGGCCTCATGGACCAGTTGGGCGTCCATGTGGTCGGCGGTAATGGCGGGAATGGCCTTGATTTTGGCTTCGTCCATGATGATGGCATCACACTGTACGTGGCCAAAGCACTTGCGCTTGCCCACCACGTTGGGGTAGAAGTTCTGCACCGAACGGTCTTGTGCCACCGAGCGGGAAATCACGCGGCCGTTGGCGTTTTCGCCAGCCAGAATGATTTCCATTTCGGAGTCGGCCAGCTGATCGCCGTGGGTCAGCAGCTTTTCTGTGATGACGATCTCGGCGTCTTTACCCACAACCACTTTGGTGTAGCGCTTGGTGGAGTCCACGCCGCGCAGCTGGGTGGTTTCCATGTTCAGGCTGGAGCCCTCTTCCAGATAGGCCACGGTCTGGGGGTTCATGACACGCTCGCCGGTGCCTTCGCCGTCACCGTAGTGTTTTTCCACATAGCGCACCTTGGAGTTGGCGCCGATGTAGAAGGTGTGGATACCGTCGTGCTGGCTGGTTTCGCAGCCGGAATTGTGGATGCCGCAGCCGGCCACGATGGTAATATCGCAGTCCTCGCCGATGAAGAAGTCGTTGTAGACCATCTCCACCACGCCCATCTGTGTGATAATGACGGGGATGTGGACTGATTCGTTCTTGGTGCCGGCCTTGATGCGGATGTCGATACCGGGCTTGTCCTCTTTGGTGGAAATCTCGATGTTTGCGGTGGAGGAGCGGCTGTCCAGCTGGCCGTCTTTGCGGATGTTGTAGGCACCCTGGGGCACCTTTTCCAGATCGGCAATCTGACGCAGCAGTTCCAGATCAACTTTGTTGTCAAAAGCGCTCATTTGGACACCCCCTCGTTCATATAGCTGCAGCCGGCGGTGGTGTTGGCCAGAATTTCGGGGAAGATTTCGTCCTTGGGACCCTGACGGGTGATTTTGCCGTCGGCCACCATGATGATTTCGTCAGCCAGATTGATGATGCGCTCCTGGTGGGAGATGATCAGCAGAGTGGACTCACGGCGGTTGTGGATCATGCGGAAGGTATCGGTCAACTTGGCAAAGGACCACAGGTCGATGCCGGCTTCGGGCTCATCGAAGATCATCAGACCGGACTTGCGGGCCAGAATGGTGGCGATCTCAATGCGCTTAACCTCGCCGCCGGACAGAGAAGTATCCACCTCGCGGTCGATGTAGTCGCCTGCGCACAGGCCCACACGGGTCAGGTACTGGCAGCACTCGTCCACAGTCAGTTTGTCGTTGCCCGAAGCAAGAGCCAGCAGGTCGCGCACCCGCAGACCCTTGAAGCGGGGGGGCTGCTGGAAACCGTAGCTGATGCCGGCGTGGGCGCGCTCGGTTACGGTCAGCTCGGTCAGGTCTTTTCCGTTCCAGATGATCTGTCCGCTGGTAGCGGGGACCAGGCCCATGATGGCCTTGGCCAGGGTGGTCTTGCCGCCGCCGTTGGGGCCGGTAATGACCACAAATTTATTGTCCTCGATGGTCAGGGAGATGTTGCGCAGAATGTCTAAGGTGCCTTCTTCGCTCTCCACCTGATAGGACAGGTTTTTGATTTCAAGCATACTTGTCTGTTCCTCGCTTTATATAGAAATTATGTTTATTAACAAGAATGGGAGTATCTTATACTTTTCCAACCATAGTATACCACAATATTCCGTTTGGAACAAGTGCGCACGGTGACTTCGTCACAAAAGGTGGGGGAGGGTGGCCGTGTTGGGATAGGCGCAATGGTCTCCTGTTTTTCATAGTATGGACTGCAGCTATGGAAAACAGGAGGTCTTTTTATGGAGTTTGAGCGAGTTCCGTCGGGCGGACCCGACCTGGGTATGTGCGACGGCGACCGGGATCTGTTCCTGCGGGTGTGGGACCGGGTCATGCCGGAGGAGCGGCCCGATTGCCCTATTGTGGTGGGACGGGAGGAAGGATGTACTGCCGTTCCGGCGATGCGGCAAGAGATGGCCCGGGCCGCATCCGGGGTGGACAGCACGGGGGATGATTTCCCAACCCGGGACGATGTGCCCTGTTTGGGCAAAGGTGCAGAGACGGATCGGGAGAAATTACAGGAGATGATCCGATGGGAACTGACTGCGTGGCGCAGCTATCAACATCTGGCCCGCCGGGGTGGGCAGGGTGGACGCGCCATGGCAGGGCTGGCAGAGGGGTGTCGCCGAAGAGCCAAACGGCTTTCGGCTGCTCTGTTTCTTATCTCCGGGGTACGATTCTGGCCGGCCGAGCAGACCGTGGTGCCCGTGCCCCGGTCTTATTTTGCCGCCCTGCGGGAGCAGTTTCTCTTGGAGCAGAACCGAGGACAGAGCTACCGCGCCGCGGCAGAGGAAAGTCGGGATCACTGTCTGCAGATGCTCTACTTAGCGCTGGCGGACAACTGCATTGAGCATGCTTGCCGCATTCGCGCTTTGCTGGAGAATTCGTAACGTAAACTCCGGAGTGCGGCGGAGATAAAGCTGACAAAATGCAGCGCCCCAGAAAAATGAAAAAGCAGGTGCCGTCGATTTGACGGCACCTGCTTTTGTGGTGCTTTTTGATATGTCGGAAATCAGGCCTTTGCCTTTTTGCGGGCACGCTTGACAGCCTTGACGATTTCGCTGATGACCAGAGGCATCAGGCCCAGGATGACGACGGTGACCCACTGGATGCCGGACAGCGGGGTGACGCTGAAGATGCCGCGCAGGAAGGGCAGCAGCAGGACGGCCAACTGCAGGACCAGACCGATCACAAAGGACTTGTTCATGGTGGGGTTGGTGAAGAAGCCGATCTTGAAGATGGACTCGTCTTCGCTGCGCACGGCGAAGGCGCGGGTCAGCTCGCAGAACACCAGGGTAGCAAAGGCCATAGTGTTGGCAATGCCATCGGCCACAGAGGGATCGGACAGGACGTACTCGCCCAGCAGGTAGGCGGCCAGAGTGATCAGGCCGACCAGCACGCCGTAGAACACCATGTTGACGGCAAAGCCGTGAGCAAAGATGCTGTCCTTGGGGTTACGGGGCTTCTGCTTCATAACACCCTTTTCCACGGGTTCCATACCCAGAGCCAGTGCGGGCAGAGAGTCGGTGACCAGATTCAGCCAGAGCAGCTGGATGGGCACCAGAGGCATCTGATGGAAGTTGAACACGGTGGCCAGGAAGATGATGATGATCTCACCGATGTTACAGGACAGCAGATACTGGATGGACTTCTTGATGTTGGCATAGATGCCGCGGCCCTGCTCAACAGCATGGACGATGGTGGCGAAGTTGTCGTCGGTCAGGATCATGTCGGCAGCGCCCTTGGCCACGTCGGTGCCGGTGATGCCCATGGCGCAGCCGATGTCGGCTACCTTCAGAGCGGGAGCGTCATTGACGCCGTCGCCAGTCATGGCGACAACGCGGCCCTTGGACTGCCATGCCTGAACAATACGCATCTTGTGCTCGGGGGAAACGCGGGCGTAAACAGCGTACTTCTCCACGTCGCGCTCCAGAGTGGCCTGATCCATGGAGTCCAGATCCTCGCCGGTCAGGGCCAGGTCGCCGTCACGGAAGATGTCCAGTTCCTTGGCGATTGCAACGGCGGTCAGCTTGTGGTCGCCGGTGATCATAACGGGGCGGATGCCGGCTTCATAACACTCGGCAACAGCCTGCTTGACTTCCATACGGGGAGGATCGATCATGCCAATCAGGCCCACGAAGGTCAGGCCGCACTCCAGCTCTTCGCTGGTCAGCTCGCCCTCGGGCAGAGCGTCGACGTCCTTGTAAGCGGCGGACAGCACGCGCAGAGCCTTCTCGGCCATGGCGGCATTGGCGTCCAGAACTTCGGTCTTGTGAGCGTCGGTGATCTCTACGGGGGAGCCGTCCAGAATGTGGGTGCAGCGGGCCAGCAGACGGTCGGGAGCGCCCTTGACCATCACGCGCAGCTTGCCGTTGACGGGGTGGACGGTGGTCATCATCTTACGGTCGGAGTCGAAGGGCAGCTCGTTGACACGGGGCATTTCGGCTTCCAGCTTGTTCTTATCCAGACCCATCTTCAAAGCGGCGTCCACGAAAGCGGTTTCGGTGGGATCGCCGGCGGTCTTGCCGGAGCCGTCCTCGTTGTAGGTGAGAATGGTATCGTTACACAGGGAGGCAATGGTCAGAGCCTCGGCGCGGTGAGCGTCACCCTTGGACCAGACCTCGGTGACAGTCATCTTGTTCATGGTCAGGGTGCCGGTCTTGTCGGAGCAGATGACCGATGCGCAGCCCAGAGTCTCGACGGCGGGCAGCTTTTTGATGATGGCGTTGCGCTTGACCATGCGGGAAACGCCCAGAGCCAGCACGATGGTAACAACGGCGGCCAGACCTTCGGGGATGGCGGCAACGGCCAGAGAAACGGCGGTCATGAAGATCTCCATCAGAGGACGGTGATAGAGCAAACCCACCACGAACATGACGGCACAAACGGCCAGACAGACGATGGACAGAGTTTTGGAGATCTCGGTCATCTTCTTCTGGAGGGGGGTCTCGCCGTCTTCTTCGTTCATCAGCATGTTGGCAATGCGGCCCACTTCGGTCTCCATGCCGGTGGCGGTGACGACACAGGTGGCGCGGCCGTTGGTGATGACGGTGGAGGAGATGACCATGTTCTTGCGGTCACCCAGCACGGTCTCCTCGGGCAGGGAGTCGATGGCACCCTTGCTGACGGGGACGGATTCGCCGGTCATGGCGGCCTCGTCGGCCTTCAGGTTGGCGCTTTCCAGAATGCGGGCGTCGGCAGGAACCAGGTCGCCGGCTTCCAGAACGATGATGTCGCCGGGGACCAGCAGGTTGGTCTCAACACGGACGACCTCGCCGTTGCGAATGACCTTTGCCAGTGGCGCCGACATTTTGCGAAGTGCTTCCAGTGCCTTGTTGGCGTTGTCTTCCTGGGTGATGGAGATCACGGCGTTGACAATGACGATCAGCAGGATGATGGCGGGCTCGACCCAGTCGGTGAAGCCGCTGGAGACGAAGGACAGGACAGCGGCGACCAGCAGAACGATGATCATGGGATCCTTCATCTGCTTCAGGAAACGCACGAGCATGCTTTCCTCTTTTGCGCCTTCCAGAGCGTTGGGGCCGTACTGATCCAATCGCTTTGCTGCCTCGTCCGAGGAGAGTCCCTTTTCCGGGCTGGTGTTCAGCTCGGACAGAACGCCCTCTTTGGTGAGGTGGTGCCAAAGTTTCATCAAGATTTGCCTCCTATATCGTATTATTGGGGTTACATATGAAAGAAAGATGACAGACAAACCCAAGTTTCCCGACACAGCAAAAAAGACCCGTCTGCAGGCGTCTGCAGACAAGTCTCTGTGTTTCAGACGGGCCCGAAATGACGCTGCGATAATATACAGAATCAAATGTGATGACGAGCCGATCCTGCGCGGGGACCGAGGTGACCGCGCAGCACATACTCCCTTGTCGAGAAATCGATCGTGGGTTTCTGATCTTGGTGGAAATATTCTAGCATACAGGTTGTTTCCAGTCAACCGAAAAAAGGCGTATACAGTCCTTTTTTTAAATTAATTTATATCCTCCCGTCGGACATATTATGTCCGACGGGAGGATATGCTTTTTTATGCGTAATGCTCCACGGTTTCGGCTGTTTTTGCCTGTTTTTCCTCAATGGCCTGCTGGAGCAGCATATCCTTCACCTTCATCAGGCGGATGGTGTTGGCACGCTCGTTTTCCTCCAGTTTCATGGAGATATACTTGATCGTCTCCTGCATCTGGGGGATTTTGACATACTCCAAAGCGTTGACGCGGCGGCGGGTCTTTTCGATCTCCTCGGCCAGCAACTGGGACGTCTTTTCGATCTGGGCCAGTTTCAGCATATCCTGAAAGACCTGAGCCAGTGCGTCCACGGCGGTATCCAGTTCGCCCGAGGTGGCGGCAAAACCGTAGGGGTAGATTTCGCCGGGGTCATCGGTCTTGGTTTTGAAGTGGTATTCCGGCACGTTGACTGACATGATGTTCTTGAAGGTCATGTTCAGCTCCACGCTCTGCTTGGGGTACAGCAGAGCCTGCTGCATGGCCTCGGAGGACATAACGGCCGAGGCCACGGTGAAGGAGCCGTGGGCTTTTTTCAAGCCCTCTTCCACCTTGGTGCGCAGGGCGCGGTTTTCGCGGACCACATCCATGAACTGTTTCATCAGTTCATCGCGTTTATCCTTCAGCAGTTTGTGGCCGCGGATGGAGGTCTTCAGGCGGGCCTTCAGCTTGGTCAATTCCTGCCGGGTGGGGTTTACATTAATTGCAGGTATAGTCGTTCACTCCTTTCCACACCACCCCGCAACGCGGGGCGGCGCGAGTGCGCCGTAAATTGCCAAAGGCAATTCTGCAGGGCGAATTCATTTCGCCCGAGGATGTGAAATCATCTCGGAGGTCCCCGGAAAGGAGCAGTTTACTGCTCCTTTTTGGGGAGGTACTTCTCAATGTATTCCGTTTTAATACGCTTCAACTCGCCCTTGGGCAGAATGGACAGCAGCTGCCAGCCCAGGTCCAGAGTTTCGAATACCGAGCGGTTTTCTTCGGCGCCCTGAGAGACATAACGGCGCTCAAACTCGTCGGCGAACTTGGCGTACAGCAGGTCGGTGGGGGACAAAGCGGCCTCGCCCAGAATGGACATCAGCTCCTTGTTCTCCTTGCCGGTGGCGTAAGCGGCGAACAGCTGGTTCATGGTGTTGGCGTGATCCTCGCGGGTCTTTCCGGGGCCGACGCCCTTGTCCTTCAGACGGGACAGGGAGGGCAGAACGTCCACAGGCGGATTGACACCGGCACGGAACAGCTGACGGGACAGGATGATCTGGCCCTCGGTGATATAGCCGGTCAGGTCGGGGATGGGGTGAGTCTTGTCGTCTTCGGGCATGGTCAGAATGGGGACCATGGTGATGGAGCCCTTCTTGCCCAGCTGACGGCCGGCGCGCTCGTACATGGTGGCCAGGTCGGTATACAGGTAGCCGGGGTAGCCGCGGCGGCCGGGAACTTCTTTCTTGGCGGCCGAGACCTCACGCAGAGCCTCGGCGTAGTTGGTGATGTCGGTCAGAATGACCAGAACGTGCATATCCTTCTCAAAAGCCAGATACTCGGCGGCGGTCAGCGCCATACGGGGGGTGGCGATACGCTCAACAGCGGGGTCATTGGCCAGATTGGTGAACAGTACGGTGCGGTCGATAGCGCCGGTACGGGTGAACTCTTCCACGAAG
>JAZOBA010000159.1:0-3463 GCA_045595705.1 Oscillospiraceae bacterium | reverse complement strand
GGCGCTGACCCTTTGCGGTCTCACCCATGTAAGCGATCTCGCCGTAGCCGCGGGGAGCGGTGGACAGGAAGCCGTCCAGGACCTTCTCGTCGTCAAACAGATTCTCGGGAAGATGATGCATATTGACATCAATAATCATGGGAATCAACTCCTTACTCTTTTTTCAAGATGTACATAAGCGGAGAAAGAAGGCCCTTTCCGCCCTGTATTTCACATTATATTTTACCAGTTTTTAGATGTCAACTTAGATTCCCTTTGGAAAAAGGGGGTCTGTCTTTGGATTTAAACGGGAAGTTTGAACAGTTCAATGGCATTGCCGCCCAAAATGCGGTCCCGGTCGGCCTGCGGCAGATCCAGTTCCTGTACAAACTTGACGCCGTCGGCCATCCAGTTGTAGAAGATGGGGAAAGCGGAACCGAACAGAATGTGGTCGGCACCGCAGACCTTGACGGCGCATTCCACCTGCTCCTTGCCCCAGGTGGAAATGTGGGTGCCTTCAAAGTAGACATTATTCTTCAGGTAGTTGCGATAGCGGTCATTTCCGTGGACATCCAGTACGCAGGAGTCCTTCTTTTTGCGGCCGCCCTGGGTGGGCAGCATAGCATTTTGCATGCCGAACCAGGCGCCGCCAAACTGGGTGTAAACGCACTTTAGTCCGGGCAGCTCATCAAACATGCCGCTGTAGAGCATACGGGTCACGCAGGTCAGTTGGTCCACAAAACGGCCCATTTCCCGGCGCACATTGGTCCACTCGTAATAAGGCTGCCAGTAGACCGGCAGGGGAGTGTGGTGGATAACCAGGGGGACACCTAATTTTTCAATGGCCTTCAGGTGGGGGCGGAAGACTTCATCGTCCAGGTAAAGCTGGCCATAGTGGCAGGCCATCTGTACGGCGACACAGCCCAGTTCTTTCACGCAGCGTTCCATTTCATACAAATTTTCCTTGCCGCCCCAGGGAGGCAGACAGGCAAAGGCGTACAAACGACCGTTGGACTGCCGGACCATTTCGGCTGTTTGGGTGTTAATCTTTTTGCAGGTGTCCAGACGCAGCCACTCCTGCCATACGGGTACGCGGAGCATGGCAATGTCTACACCGCTGTCATCCATGGCTTCCAGTTTGGCTTCCAGGGTATATTCGCCCTCGATGTAGTTCAGATTGGGGTACCCCTTGGGTTTTTCCAGCACAATCATGCGCTTGCCCTCGGCGTTGACGGTCAGGTTTGCTACCTCGCCGTATCCCCGGGGAGCGGTGCTCATGAAACCGTTGAGCATTTCCTCGTCGGTAAACAGATTGATGGGAAGGTTGTCCATATTGATGTCGACAATCATGGCGGAGTCCTCCTTGCAGTTTATTGAAAAATTGTAAATCTTTTCTCGCTTAAATGCAATGATATTCTGGGGGGAGAACCCGGGAATTCGGGAGATCGGTCGCCTTGACAGGGGGAGCGGAACGGTGATAAAATTAAAAGCGGTCAGGTGCCGGACAAAATTCGGCCGACCACCCTTTAAGAGAAAAGAGGGCCCTCTATGAAACGCATTATAAAATATATGAAACCCCACCAGGCTCTGTCACTGGCTACGGTGGCGGTGAAATTTGTCTCCACCATCGTGTTGCTGCTGATTCCCTTCGTGCTGGAACACGTGGTGGACAACGTGGTGCCCACCAAAAATCTGTGGGCTGTGCTGGGCTGGGGCGTGGTTATGGTGCTGCTGGCCGTGCTGGAGCGGTGGATGAATCTGAAATCCAGCCGCATGAGTACCGTGGTGGCCCGTGAGGGAACTCGCGCCCTGCGTGCAGACCTGTTTGCCAGATCCATGGATCTGTCGGGTGCTCAGGCAGACCGGTTTGGGTTGCCGTCTCTGACTGCCCGGCTGACTGCCGATGTGTACAACGTTCAGAACCTGTACCAGAATCTGCTGACCTTTGCGGTGCGTGCTCCCACGCTGGTGCTGGGCAGCTTGCTGCTGAGTCTGATTATGGACCCCGGACTGGCTTTGGTGCTGTGCATTCTGGCGCCCATTATGATTGCCGCAGTGGCCGTGGTGTCGGCCAAGGGCATCCCCCTGTTCGGCGCTGTGCAAAGCAAAAGCGACGAGGCCACCCGGGTGCTGCGCGAGAATATCACCGGTGTGCGTCCTGTGCGCGCCTTGTCCAAGCAGGAGCACGAACTGCACCGCTTTGAAAAGGCTAACGAGGCCCTGAAGGGCAGCGAGCAGAAGGCGGGAGACATCATGTCTCTGCCCGGCCCCCTGTCCACCCTGTTCCTGAACGTGGGTTTGGTGGGAATTGTGCTGCTGGGTGCCTTCCGGGTGAACGGTGGATTGACCCGCCCGGGTGCGATTCTGGCTTTTCTGACCTATTTTAATATGATTCTGATGGGTGTTATGGGTTTGAATCGGGTTTTCTTGATTCTGTCCAAAGCCAATGCATCCGCCAATCGCATCGATGCTGTTTTGCGTCAGGAAGAAGTTCTGCCCGTGCTGGAGAGGGGGGAGTGTGCTCCTGTTGAAGGTCACGTGGTCTTTGACAAGGTTTCCTTCCGCTATGGCGAGGGAGGCGAGCTTTGCCTGCGCGACATCTCTTTTGCCGTGAAGAAAGGCGGCAGTCTGGGTATTATCGGCCCAACGGGCAGCGGTAAGAGTACCATCGTCAACCTGCTTCTGCGCTTTTATGACCCTGCTCAAGGGGCGATTTTTGTGGATGGGCAGGATATACGTACTTGTCAAAAAGATGCTCTGCGCCGTAAATTCGGTGTGGTGTTCCAGAATGACACCATCTTTGCCGACACCATTGCGGAAAACATCTCCTTTGGCCGTGATTTGAGCGAGCAAGCCATTAAACAGGCTGCTGAACACGCCATGGCTGCAGAGTTTATCGAGGGCTGTGAAGGGGCCTACGATCACCTTGTGGCCGCCCACGGCACCGATCTCAGCGGTGGTCAGAAGCAGCGTCTGCTTATTGCCCGCGCCTTGGCGGGAAGTCCGGAGGTTCTGGTGCTGGATGATTCCTCCAGTGCGTTGGATTACCGCACGGATGCCGCGCTGCGCGCCAATCTTGCCCGGCATTATGCTGACACCACCACGATCACGGTGGCCCAGCGCATCAGCGCCATTCAGGACTGTGACGAAATTCTGATGTTGGATGCGGGCGGTATTTTGGCTCGGGGTACTCACGCTGAGTTGTTGGATACCTGTCCCCGCTACCGTGACATTTATGAGGCCCAGATGGGCGAAGGAAGGGTGGTGGACTGATCATGGCAATGAATCGACAGACCATCCTGAACAAGCCGCAGAACACCAAAAGCGCCCTGCGCCGCCTGCTGGCTTATATTGGACGTTACCGTGCCGTGGTGGTTCTGCTGCTGATCCTCTGTTTTGCAGCTAATATTCTTGCTCTGCTCGGCCCCGGTTTGGCCGGCTCTGCCATTCACGAGGCCGAGGCCGGTGTGGGCAAGGTGGATTT
>JAZOBA010000158.1:0-14920 GCA_045595705.1 Oscillospiraceae bacterium | reverse complement strand
CCGCCTCCGAAGAGTTCCAGGAAGGTCTGGGAGAAGGATTCCTGAATGGCCTTGAACTGCACCGTAAAGATGACCTTCATCTCCTCAGTGATCTTTGCAATGATGCTCTCCAGTTCGGCCTTGGCCTTTTCCACGTCATCCCGCTGCTCGGTCAGATAGGTATAACGCTCGTTGACGCGCTGGTACTCTTCAATGGAGTCCAAATTGATGTTGCCCAGACCGGAAATGGTGCGCTTAAGTTCGCTGATCCGGCGCTGTGCTTTGGGCACACTCTCCAGCTCCATGCGCTGCTGACGGGCGGCTTCGTGGGACAGTTCGTAAGTATCCCACAGCTTGTCCAGAATCTGCTTTTCTTCCAGATCGGCATGGAGTTTCTTCTGCTCCAGCACCGACACTTCGCGCTCCATGGTCAGCAGTTCGGCGTTCTTATCGCGACTGCTCTTGTCAGCTTTGTTGCGCTCGGCCTCCAGATTCAACTTTTCCTCATTCAGACGGCGAATGGCATCATTCTTGGCCTGATTCTGAGCGCGCAGAGCCTGCAGCATCTGCTGCTTGTCCAGCATTTCAGCTTCCAGCGTCTCATTGCTGGTCTGGAAGCGGGCCACCATATCTGCCCGGGCCTCACGGTCACCCTCAATGTCCTGACGCAGACTCTCCAGTTCGGCCAAGGCGTTTTCGGAAGCCGCTTTCTCACCTTCCAGCGCAGCGATACGTGCGGCAGCGGCAGCCAGATCGCTGCTGATGGCACTCATCTTATCCTGCAGGTCGGTCTGACCTTTAGCCTTACCCTCGGCCTCGGCACGCAAGGCAGCAGCGGCACCCTCCAGTTCGGTAATGCGCTGCTTGGCCTGCTCAGTGTCGGCCTCGGTGCGCTCGGCACGGGTACGAATCTGCTCCAAATCGCCGCGCAGAGTCTCACGGCGCTGCTCCAGCTCATCAGCCTGTTCCTTGGCTGCAGCAACACGCTCTTCCAACTTCAGAACGGCATCCTCATGCTCACGGCGCTGGGCCACGGCAGTTTCCATCTCATAATTGGCAGCAGTCAATTCACGGCGGGCCTCTTCCAAGGCACGCTCGGCCGCCTTCAGATCTTCGGCCAGCCCGGTCTTCTGCTGCTGCAAGCGCTCCAGTTCATTGGCGCGGGACAAAATACCGGCATTCTTGCTGGTCGAACCGCCCGTCATGGAACCACCGGGATTGAGCACCTGTCCGTCCAACGTCACCAGTTTGAACCGGTGACCGTACTTGCGGGCAGTGGCGATAGCCACGTCCAGATCTTCGGCAATGACCACACGGCCCAGCAAATTGGAGAAAATCTTCTCATACTTGCCGTCGAACTGAATCAGCTCGTCGGCAATACCCACGATACCCTTCTCGTCCACCACCTTGCCGTCACGGAAATCGGCAGGACGAATGGCAGACAGAGGCAGGAAGGTGGCGCGGCCGGCATCGCGGCGTTTCAGGTGCTGAATGGCCGCCTTACCGTTTTCCTCGGTGTCCACCACAATATGCTGCATGGCACCACCCAGAGCGGTCTCAATAGCCACGGCATACTTGTCGGGCACATGGAGCAGTCCGGCCACCGGACCGTGAACGCCGTGAAGGGTTCCCCGCTCAGCATCCGACATGACCACCTTGACCGACTTGCTGTAACCTTCGTACATCTTCTCCATTTCGGAGAGCATATGGATGCGGGAGTTCAGGTTGTTTTCCTGCATCTTCAGATTGACCTGCTTCTGTTCAGCATCGGCAGCCTTCTTCTGGCGGCCCTGCAGGCGCATCTCATAACCGGAAATAATATTGCTCAGTCCGTCGCGCTCTTCCTTGGCGTTCTCCAGCTCTTTGGTAACCGTCTTGACGCCTTCAGATGCCTCTTTGATGCGCTCTTCCAGCGCAATCAGTTCCTGATTGACGGCCTGTTCGCGATCCATCAACTCCTGGGCGGCGGCAGCCAGAGCGGACAACAGTGCCCGCGCCTCAGCGGCAGAAGAGTTCTCCAGATCGGCCTTCTGACGCAACTGCTCCAGCTCGTCAGCCAGATTGCCGGCATTCCGACTGAGTTCTTCAGCGGCGGCGGCCTGTCGGGCCATTTCGGCACGGATGGTTTCCATTTCAGCCGTGATGCTGTCCAGGCGTTCCCGGCGCTGGCCGATCTGTGCGGAGATCGATCCGGCACGGCCTTCCTGGGCTTCCATCTCCTGACGGATGCGATCGGCATTTTCCAGATTATTCTGGATGTTGTTGCGAATCAGATTGATGGCATTCTCGCACTCATTGGCATCGGTCTCCACCTGAGCGATTTCGGCACGGATGACATCAATCTCCATGTCCTTGCCGTGCATTTGTTCGGCATAGGCCTCGGCGGCGGCATACAGGCGATCCAAAGCCAGCTGTGCCTCTTCCTTCTGTCGCACAGCATTTTCGTAGTCGGCCATGACCTTGATGGAGGTCGTGCGCAGCCGTTCCAACTGCTCCATCCACACAGACACTTCCAATCCACGCAGCTCGTCGCGGAGGATCAGATACTTTTTGGCCTTTTCCGACTGCACACGCAGGGGTTCCACTTGCAGCTCCAGTTCGTCGATTTTGTCGTTGATGCGAACCAGATTCTCGTCGGTACGGTTCAGCTTGCGCTCGGCCTCCTCCTTGCGGTGACGGAAACGGGAGATACCGGCGGCCTCTTCAAAAATCTCACGGCGGTCGGCCGACTTGACCGACAGGATCTCGTCGATTTTACCCTGACCGATGATGGAGTAACCCTCGCGACCCAGACCGGTGTCCATGAACAGTTCGTTCACGTCCTTCAAACGGACCGAGCGGCGGTTAATGTAGTATTCGCTTTCACCGGAACGGTAATACCGCCGGGTAACCATAACTTCACTTTCATCCAGGTCAAACAGATGCTCGGTATTGTCGATGACAAGACTGACCTCGGCAAAGCCCAGGCCCTTGCGTTTCTGTGTGCCATCGAAAATAACGTCCTCCATTTTGGCACCGCGCAGCGCCTTGGTGGACTGCTCGCCCATAACCCATCGAATGGCATCCGAAATATTGGATTTGCCCGATCCGTTGGGACCGACGATGGCGGTAATATCCTCACCAAAGGACAGCACCGTTTTGTCCGGGAAGGATTTAAATCCCTGGATTTCCAATGCTTTTAAGTACAATGGATGCACCCCGCATTTCTTGCTTGACAGCATACTATACCGAATACAGGACTCTTTACCCCATACTCGGCGCATTATAACACTTTATTATACCAACCAATGGTCAGAATTGCAATTCTTTTCCACACAGAAACCCTTCAAAAATAACAAAAGGAACCGTGTTTTGAGCCACGGTCCCTTTCCTCATTTACTTTTTCAGTGCGGCAATAGCGGCCTTGGCGGCGGCCTGCTCGGCGGCCTTTTTGGTGCGTCCTTCGCCGGAGCCCACGGTCGTGCCGTTCAGCTCCACTTCCATGGTAAAGCACTTGGCGTGGTCAGGTCCTTTTTCAGCCACCAAACGGTAGGTCAGCTTGCTGCCGCTCTCCTTCTGGATCAGCTCCTGCAGGGCGGTCTTATAGTCCCGGCTGGCGCTCAGTTCCTCTTCGTTGCCGAGAATCAGCGTGCGGATGGTCCTTCTGGCCTGTGCAATGCCGCCGTCCAGGTAAATAGCAGCAATGACAGCTTCTGTGGCATCGGCCAGAATGGAAGGCCGCTCACGACCTCCTCCGGCATCCTCACCCTTGCCGAGGCGCAGATAGCGGCCCAGATCCAACGTGCGTGCCACTTCCACCAGACTATCTTCACACACCATGGCGGCACGGGTGCGGGTCAGTTCCCCTTCTGGCATTTGGGGGTGCTCCCGATACAGATGGTCAGCCACTACCATACCCAAAACCGAGTCACCCAGAAATTCCAGACGCTCATTGCTGGGCATACCGGCATCACGATGTTCATTTGCATAGGAACTGTGGGTCAGAGCATTCTCCAACAGAGTTCGGTTCTGAAACTGATACCCCAGGCGTTCTTCCAGCGTTTTCATCTTATGCCTCCATGCGAAAAAGCCCCGCATCAGCAGGGCTTTTTTAGCTTACTCAATTTTCTTCCAGACGCTCCTGCAGGAACTTCAGCAGATCACCAACAGTGTGGATACCGGCCACATCGTCCTCGCCCATCTCTTCCACGTCGAACTCTTCTTCCAGAGCCATAGACAGCTCCACGATATCGACGGAATCGGCACCCAGATCGTCCTCAAAGGACATCTCAACAGTAATGCCGTCTTCATCCACGCCAAACTGCTGAGCGATAATAGCCTTCAGCTTATCAAAAATCATGTAAGACACTCCTTTTAACTCATTGCGGAACATTGCCGTTTTTCCATACTATAATAGGATTTGAACGGCGATGTGTCAATAGTCTTTTGGGAAATTTTTCTGTCTGCCCTCAGTCTTCCCCTCGCTCTGCAACAGCGTTCTTGGGAGGCAGGCGCATAAAAGAAATATTTTCCTCGATATTTTCAATAATGCCGGAGCCGGCAAACTGGATGGCCTGACGGATGGCATTTTTGATGGCATAGTCGTTGGAAGAGCCGTGCGCTTTCACCACCGGCTTGGAGATACCCAACAGAGCTGTGCCGCCCACTTCGTTGGAATCCATCATCTTTTTCAGACCCTTGATACCGTCCTTGATCAGCAAGGCGGCAATCTTAGTCACCAGATCCTTCAGGAAAACCTTTTTCAGCTCGCCAACCAGCACCTTAGCAGTACCTTCCATGGTCTTGAGCAGAATGTTACCGGCGTAGCCGTCGGCCACAATAACATCCACGGCGCCCTCAATGGCTTCGCGGGCCTCCACATTGCCTACGAAGTTGATGCGGCCGGCCTCCCCTTCCTTTTGCAGCAGTTGGTAGGTTTCCACCTGCAGGGCGGTACCCTTGGAGGGTTCGGCGCCAATGTTCAGCAAACCCACCTTAGGTTCCGGCTTGCTCAGGAAATGTTCGGCATAATAGGAGCCCATGTAAGCATATTGCAGCAGATACTCGGGGGTACACTCGGCGGTGGCGCCGCAATCAATAAGTACGGTGTTATAAGGGGGCAGCAAGGGGGCCATGGCAGCACGGCGGATGCCCTTGATGCGCTTGGTAATCAGAGTGGCAGCTGCCAGCAGTGCACCGGTACTTCCGGCCGACACAAAGGCATCACCCTTGCCGTCACGCAGCATGGTCAGGCCCACGGTCAGCGAAGAATCCTTCTTCTCCTTAAACGCGGTGGCGGGGTTATCCTCCATGGTCACCACCTGATCAGCATGGGCGATTTCGATTCCCTTGGGCAGTTCACCGATTCCGTCCTCGGCCAGAACCTTCAGGATCTCTTCACCTTTGCCAACCAGAACGATCTCCGCTTTATACTCCTTGGCAGCAGCCAGAGCACCCCGTACGTTACTATGGGGCGCGTTGTCGCCGCCCATGGCGTCAACGATGATCTTCATATAATTTCTCTCCTCTATATTTCTGTCAGAGTCCACCGAAATTTCGGTGTGGTGTTACAGTTCGATGGTCTCCAGAATGTCCAACGCACGCTTGGACAGCTCTGCATTCTTGTTTCGTTTTCCTTTGACTTTGTAGCCAAGAGCCGGAATGATACCAAAGTTGATATTCATGGGCTGGAAGTCCACAACGCTTTCATTGCTGATATACAGGGCCAGTGCACCCATGGCGGTCTCCTGGGGAAAATCTACGGGAGGCTTTTCTTCCAGACGGCGGGCCAACTCAACTGCCGCCACAAAGCCGGATGCGGTGGATTCCACATAGCCCTCCACGCCGGTGATCTGACCGGCGAAGCAGA
The DNA here is from genome assembly GCA_045595705.1 of Oscillospiraceae bacterium. GTDB lineage: Bacteria > Bacillota > Clostridia > Oscillospirales > Oscillospiraceae > JAJPXI01. Next base: position 9,093 of record JAZOBA010000158.1, on the reverse strand, counting down.
TACGCGGATCCTTCTTCACACGGTAGTATCGGTCCAGCAGTCGGGGGGAATCCAGATAGGTGTTGCGGTGCATGACACCGTAGCGAATAAACTGAGCGTCGCGCAGGGCGGGGATCATAGTAAACACACGCTTCTGCTCGGGCCAGCGCAGGTGAGTCTGGAAACCCACCAGATTGTAAATGCTGCCGTCTTTGTTGTCACGACGCAGCTGCACCACGGCGTAGGGCTCCCGGCCGGTCTTGGGGTCGGGCAATCCCTTGGGCTTCAGAGGACCGTAGCGCAGGGTGTCTTCGCCGCGGCGCGCCATGACTTCCACCGGCATGCAGCCCTCAAAGACGTTTTTATCTTCAAAGCCGTGAACCTCGGCTTCCTGGGCGTTAATCAGCTCGGACCAGAAGGCCTTGTACTCCTCCTCGTCCATAGCGCAGTTGATATAGTCAGCGGTTCCCTTATCGTAGCGGGAAGCAAACCACGCCTTGTCCATATCCACACTTTCAAAGGTGACTAGCGGTGCGGCAGCATCAAAGAAATTGAGATACTTGTTCTCGGGGAACATCCCGGCAATGGCATCAGCCAGCGTGTCCGAAGTCAGCGGACCCGAAGCAACAATGACCTGTCCTTGGGCGGGAATGGACGTAACCTCCCCCTCCACCACGGTGATCAGGGGATGATTGCGGATTTTCTCGGTAACCAAATCAGAAAACCCTTGACGGTCCACCGCCAGTGCACCGCCTGCCTCCACCCGAGTGGCATCGGCGCATTCCAGAATCAGCGAGCCGCAGCGGCGCAATTCTTCCTTCAGAAGACCAACCGCATTTTCCAACTGATCGGAACGCAGAGAGTTGGAGCAGACCAACTCGGCAAAGGTGTTGCTGTGATGGGCCGGAGTCATTTTTTCCGGCTTCATCTCGTGCAGTACCACGGGGATTCCCCGCTTTGCCAGCTGCCAGGCTGCTTCACAGCCGGCCAGACCGGCACCGATTACAATGACGGGCTCCATTACTTCTCCTCCGCCGCCTTTGGGGTGGCGGTCTTTTTCGCAGTGGTTTTCTTTGCGGCAGTCTTTTTGGCCGTGCCTTTCTTCGCTGTCGTTTTGGTGCTCTTTTTAGCCGTCGTCTTCTTGCCTTCCTTTTCTTCCCCTTCGGCGGTCTTTTTCTTATAGCCGCCGCGCTTCTCTTCGGGGACAAAGGCAGAGCAGGACTCGTTAATACAGAAGGGCTTCTTGGCGCCACGGCCGGACTTTTTGAACATAGTCCATCCACACACGGGACAATTGTCCTTGACGGGCACATCCCAGGTCATAAAGGTGCACTTTTTGGCCTCATCCTTGCTGGCATTAAACTCACAGCCATAATAGGTGTAACCGTTGCGGCTGGTCTTCTTCAGAATGCGGCCGCCGCAGGTGGGGCACTTGCCGGGCATTTCCACCACCAGAGGTTTGGTGAACGTACACTCGGGATAACCGGGACAAGCCAGAAAACGACCGAAGCGGCCCGATTTGACTACCATGTTCCGGCCGCAGATGTCACAGACTTCCTCAGAAACTTCGTCGGGCACCTTAATGCGTTCTCCATCCAATTCCTGCTCGGCCTGTGCCAGTTCGGCAGAGAAACCGTTGTAGAAATCCTTCAGCAGCTGCTTCCAGTTCACATCGCCGCTTTCCACCTTATCCAACTGTTCTTCCATGTTGGCGGTAAAGGAGAAATCCACAATGTCATTGAACTTATCCTTCATCAGGGTGGTGACTACTTCGCCCAGCGGAGTGGTGCGCAGATACTTTCCGTCCTTGACCACATATTCCCGGTCGAGAATGGTAGAAATGGTGGGTGCATAGGTGGAGGGGCGACCAATGCCCTTCTCCTCCAGCGCCTTAATGAGGGTTGCCTCGGTGTAGCGCATGGGGGGCTGGGTAAAGTGCTGCTCAGGCTTGAGCTGCTTGCAGTCGAGCATCTCCCCCTGTGCCAAATCGGGCAGAGGAGACTGATTCTCCTCCCCGTCGTCGTCGCGACCTTCCTCATAAACGGCTGTAAAACCGGAGAACTTGATGGAGGAATGGCTGGCGTGGAAGGTATATCCTGCCGACTCCACCTCGATGGACACACTGTCGTACACAGCGGCAGCCATCTGGCAGGCCAGGAAACGGCTCCAGATCAGCTTATACAGGCGATACTGCTCACCGGTCAGATCCTTGCGGATGGATTCGGGGGTCAGATTCACATCGGAGGGACGAATAGCTTCGTGGGCATCCTGTGCTCCCGATTTGGTCTTGAACACACGGGTCTTTTCGGGATAGTACTCGGCGCCGTAGCGACTGTGGATGAACTGCTTTGCGGCATCCAGCGCATCGTTGGACAGGCGCAGAGAGTCGGTACGCATATAGGTGATCAGACCCACGGTACCCTCACCGGCAATATCCACACCTTCGTACAGTTGCTGCGCAATGGACATGGTGCGGCGGGGGGTCATATTCAGCTTGCGGCTGGCCTCCTGCTGCAGAGTAGAAGTAATAAAGGGCGGAGCCGGGTTGCGGCTCTTGTCCTGACGCTTGACGTCGCTCACTGTAAAGGGGCTGTTCTCCACGGCACGGAGGACGGTATTGACCTCATCCTCACTGTGCAGATCCATCTTCTTGTCACGACCGTAGAACTGGGCGGTAAAGCCGCCCAGATTAGGGGCAATGCGCTCCAGATCCACATCCAGCGTCCAGTATTCCTCGGGCCGGAAGGAATTGATTTCTTCCTCACGGTCACAGACCAGACGGGTTGCCACCGACTGAACACGGCCGGCAGACAGACCGCGGCGAATCTTTTTCCACAGCAGCGGGGACAGCTGGTAACCCACGATGCGATCCAGCAGACGGCGAGCCTGCTGCGCATCCACCAGATCCATGTCGATGGAACGGGGCGCTGCGATGGACTGGCTGACCACTCGCTTGGTAATCTCGTTAAAGGTCACGCGGCAAGCCTTTTCATCAGGCAGTTCCAGCAGTTCCTTCAAATGCCAGGAAATAGCTTCACCTTCGCGGTCAGGGTCGGTTGCGAGATACACTTTCTCGCTGGCCTTGGCTGCCGCCTTCAGTTCGCCGATAATTTCTTCCTTACCCTTGATGGGCTGGTAATTGGGGGTAAAGTCCTGCTCAATATCCACGCCGATTTTGCTTTTGGGCAAATCGCGCACATGGCCCATGGATGCTTTCACCACGTAGCCGGGACCCAGATACTTGCCAATGGTCTTTGCCTTAGCGGGAGATTCCACGATGACCAGATTGTTTTTCGTTGCCATATATGCCTCCAAGGGCACCTGTCGGACAGGTGTTATTCTTCATGTTTCAGCAATGCAAGTGCGGAAAAGCGCTTTCCCGGACCCTCTTCCACATAACCGCGCACCTGCAGGATGGTCAATGCGGACAATACGCGACGGGCCGGGATCTGGGTGACCTCGATGATCTCATCAGCCAGACAATCCTTGGTTTCCAGTGCCAGCAGGATGTCGCGTTCGTCGTCGGTAAACAGTTCCCGGGCACTCTTCCAGTCAATATATGCCCTGTTGTCTTGCTTGTCAACCACTTTCTTCTCAGAAACCGGCTCTGCCTGAGTCGATTTACGCGGCTGCATGCAAGCGGTCTCCAAGCGCTGTTCCAGTTCTTCCGGTTCCATAGGCAGTGGACGGGATATGGGGCGGATTCCCTCATATTCCACCAGAACATCGGCCGCCGAAGTAACCAGTTTCGCCCACCCCATTCGGATCAGATGATTGGTTCCGCCGCTCATGGGCGCGTCGGCCGGTCCGGGCACCGCAAAGGTATCGCGGTTTTGCTCCAGCGCCAGATCCATGGTGATCATCGTGCCGCTTTTCTCCCGGGCTTCCACGGCGATAACGCCGTCGGACAGACCGCTTATGATACGGTTGCGCACCGGAAAGTGGGTTCCTTTGTGGGCGGTTCCCGGCGGATATTCCGAAATCAGCGCACCGGCCGCCGCCACATCGTCGTATAGAAAACGGCTTTGATAGGGGTATTTAATGTCAATGCCGCCGGCCAGAACCGAAACAACCGTCCCGCCACCGGCAAGAGCGCCTTTGATGGCATGGCTGTCGATACCCTGTGCCATGCCCGACACGATAACCGCACCGGCCCGGGCCAGATCCAGCCCCAAACGGGCCGCCATGGTCTCGCCATACTGACTGCACTGACGGGCACCTACCATGCCAATGGTCAGCTCCCGGTCAAAGTCAGGCAGCTTGCCTTTGTAATACAGTACCGCAGGCGGGTCGGAAATATGCTTCAGACAGTCGGGATAACCGGCGTCCTGAATCGTCAGCAGAGAAATCCCCAGCCGGTCACACTGAGCCAGAATCTCATCGGCACGCACCAGCGATTTGTCTTGCAGCGACTTGCGAAGTCCTGCAGGGAGGTCCTCCCACAGTTCAAATTCACCGCCGTCGGCAAAATAGAGGCGCTCGGGCGAGCCGTATTGCTCCAGCAGACGGCGGAGCCGCAGAGCGGACATGCCGCTGCGCTCGGTCAGCCAGAGCCAATATTTCAATGTCGCCATATCCGCCCTCCTCTCAACATGATATCAAATCAAGTTACCGAAAACTCTCCCAAAGCACGATGCCGGCGGCCATGGCGGCATTCAGCGATTCGCAGCGCTCACGCATAGGGATTTTAACCGTCTGCTCACAGCGCTGCAGCACATCATCCGACACACCGCGCCCTTCGCTGCCGATGACCACAGCGGCACGCTTCAAATCGGCATCCCGGATGTCCTGCGTGTCCTCCCGCAAAGCAGTGGCATACAGCGGGATGTTCCGGGCGGTCAGCACCGAACACAAATCCTCCAATGTACAGGTCAGAACCGGCAGTCGGAAACAGGCACCCATTGTGGAGCGAATCACCTTAGGCGACCAGGGGTCGGCGCAGCCGGGCAGCAAAATCAGTCCGTCAGCACCGAAGGCGTCTGCCGTGCGCCAAATGGTACCCACATTGCCGGGGTCCTGTACCCCATCCAGCACCAAAAAACGGTTGCCGGCAAGTTCGGCAGTCTGCTCAGGCATACGGCAGGTAAATATCATCTTCTGCGGAGTTTCGGTATCAGCGGCATAGGACAGCAATTCCGGGGTAACCAGCACACAGCGAGCAGCTATTCCCTCACACTGCCGCAGCAGGTCAGCCTCCGACGTCAGCAGAACGGACACCACCCAGCCGTGTTCCATGGCCTCGGCCCACATTTTAGGACCTTCGCAAAGGAACTCACCGGTCTCGCGTCGGTATTTTCGATTGGACGCCAGTTTCTTCACGTGCTGAACCGCACTGTTCTGACGGCTGGTTACACATTCCATACTATCACCGTTCCGACCTTCTCAAACAAAAAAGCGGGGAAAAAGCGCCTTGGTAAAAGCTTGCGTATTTTTACACATACGCCCCCAAATTAATGCATTGTTATATTATATGTATACCCGCCATATTGTCAAGCAATATCTTTTTCTGCAGACATACAAACAGCCGATGTGTGCAATGCACACATCGGCTGTCCGAACTCAATCGATATCTTCGACTTTGCTCTCCAGAGGCTCTTCCAGAGACACAGGATTTTTCATAAACTTTCTCATCATACGAAGGCTGCGGGAGAAATACAGGCCATCGCAGAAACGCTCGTCGGACACCAGACCGAAGCCCATCTGCTTCTGTTTGACTACTTGGTCGCCCTCATAGACAGGGACCACCCGTTCCTTTCCCATGGCCAGGAAAATACCGGTGGTGCCAAAATTGTAGGTGTGATGGAAAATGTGATTGATGCCCAAAGATTTCAGGTTGGTAATAAAGAAAGACGTATGGAAGGGACTCAGCTCAATGATAGCCTTAGGCATGATATTGTGCTTATCCATCCACATCAGCACACTGACGACAAAACGGAATATGCCATCGGGCAGATAATTGAGCATCTTGATCAGCTTGTCAGTGCCGTTTTCGGTCTCCTGCGAACCCTTCCACTCGGTGGTTTCCTTGGCAATGGCTTCGTCCATCTTCTGCGCCACTTCCAGAATGGTCTCGGTGCCCTCGAAGCAGACCTTGATGGTAGACTCTACATCGCCGTCCCGCAGCGTATGATGCAGGGTAAAGCTAACCCAGATCTTGGGGCGGGTATAAATGGCACCGTTCATAACAAAGCGGTTGAGTGCCGGCCGCAGCGCCATCAAACGAACCGTGGCGGCAATCAAAATGTGCATATATGTAATTCTGATGCCCTGTTCTTTCTTTTCCTTGATGTAGGCATCCATAGGGCCGCAATCAAAATATTCCTCATACATGTTCATGGAATCGTTGCGATCCTTCATGATGAAAGGAATGATTTTTTCCATGGGGGCCAGAGTTTTCAGTTTACGGCCGTCGGGTCGTTTTCCAAACACTATATCCTCTCCTTCGAAATCATTTTTTCTTTTGCAAACAAACACGAGGTTATTATACACAATTCCGCATAAAATGACAAGATTATTTTGGTCCCCCCACAATTCACACCGACAAAACTGCCTGCAGTGGCGGCGTTTCCCTTCCAAAAAATACTGTTGCACTATGCCGAAAAATCGTGTACGATACCTTAAACAATATACATAGGAGATGGACCCGTGAATAAGAAATTCGCTGCACTTCTGTTGGCTATCCTGATCCTGCTCAGTGCCTGCAGTGCCCCCTCTACAGAAAACAGCAAACCCACTGCCACCCCATCGGCAACCCCATCGGCAACACCGATACCGACTCCGGCGACTACTCCCACACCAACTCCGGCAGTCACTCCTGCACCCACGCCGGCGGTCACTCCCACACCAACTCCGACAGCCACTCCTGCGCCAACCCCGACAGCCACTCCCACGCCGCCTCCGGTCACTCCCTCTGATACACCAACCCCATCCGTTCCGGATGACAGCAATGGCTGTCCCTCCCATGCCGATCTGGATGACAACGGGCAGTGCGATGTATGCAGTGCCGATGTTCTTGTCGTGGTAGACTTTTTCGGCATCAACGATTTGCACGGCAAACTGCCCGATGGCGACAACCACCCCGGAGCTGATGAGCTGACCACCTATCTGAAAAACCAGCGGCAAACCAACGACCATGTGATTCTGCTGTCGGTAGGCGATATGTGGCAGGGCACCTCCGAGTCAAATCTGACCGAGGGCAACATGATCACCGACTGGATGAACGAACTGGATTTTGCCGCCATGGCGCTCGGCAACCACGAATTCGACTGGGGCGAAGATCCCATTCGCGAAAATGCGGAACTGGCCGAATTCCCCTTCCTCGCCATCAACATATACGACCGCAGCACCAACCAGCGAGTGGCCTACTGTGATAGTTCGGTCCTGGTGGAATGCGGCGGCGCACAAATCGGCATTATCGGTGCCATGGGCGATTGCTACTCCTCCATCTCCCCCGACCAGACAAAGGGTATCTACTTCAAAACCGGCGCCGATCTGACCGCTCTTGTGAAGGCGGAATCCGATCGACTGCGCGAACAGGGCGCCGATCTGATTGTATACATGCTCCATGACGGATTCGGCTCCAGCCGCGACGGCTCGATTTCAGCCTCCAGCATGCGTTCCTACTATGATGTCAACCTGTCCAAGGGCTATGTGGATCTGGTTTTTGAGGGTCACACCCACCAGCGCTATGTTCTGCACGATCAACAGGGTGTTTACCACATTCAGGGCGGCGGCGACAACCGCGGCATCACCCATGCTGAAGTGCAACTCAACTATGCCAACGGCAAGTACACCGTCAACACAGCCGAAACCATCACCACCAACACTTATACCATGCTGGAAGAAGACCCTCTGATCGATCAGCTGATGGAAAAGTACGCCGATGTCATCTCCATCTCCTCCAACATCGTCGGCCAGAACCGCCGCAACCGTTCCGGCAACGATATGCGCCAGCTGGTAGCCGATCTGTATTATGATTTCGGTGTGGAGCACTGGGGCGACGAATATGACATCGTCTTGGGCGGTGGCTTCATCTCCGTGCGTGCCCCCGGCTATCTGGCCGAAGGCTCCGTGACCTACGGTATGCTGCAAAATCTGTTTCCTTTTGACAATCAGCTGGTCCTTTGCTCGGTCAGCGGCAAAAAACTGCGGGAGAAATTCTTCGAGTCGGACCACTATGCCTACTACATCAGCTACGGCGACTACGGCAGAAGCATCAAAAATAATCTGGATCCCAACGGCACCTATTACATTCTGGTAGACAGTTACACCTCTACCTATGCGCCCAACGGTCTGACCGAGATTGAGCGATATGACCCCGGAGTATACGCCCGCGACCTGCTGGCTGACTACATCCGAAACGGCGGTCTCGAATAAGCAAAAAAGACTATGGCATCCGTGCCATAGTCTTTTTGTTTTGTCCTGCACGAATCCAAATTCCTGCCGTTTGCATAAAAAGGCCCCGATTTTTCAATCGAGGCCTTTCTCTTTATGACAGCTTAATACAGCTTTGCGCCGGCAGGGATACGGTCGCTGACCATCAGCAGGTTCAGACCTTCCTTTCCGTCATCCTCGTGGATAGCGGAAATCAGCATGCCGCAGGAATCAATGCCCATCATCTTTCTGGGAGGCAGGTTGACAATGGCGATGCAGGTCTTGCCGATCAGCTCCTCGGGCTCATAGTACTCGTGGATGCCGCTGAGGATGGTGCGATCGGTGCCAGTGCCATCGTCCAAAGTGAACTGCAGCAGCTTCTTGCTCTTGGGCACGGCCACACAGTCCTTGATCTTGACGGCACGGAAATCAGACTTACTGAAGGTCTCAAAATCAACAGCTTCTTCAAACAGGGGCTCGATCTTTACCTTGGAGAAATCAATGGGTTCGACTGCGGCTGCAGTCTCAACAGGAGCGGCGACAGGGGCAGCATTAGGAGCTTCCTTCTTGGCACCCTCTTCCAGACCCAGAGGCTTCATGGTGGGGAACAGAATAACTTCGCGGATGGTGTCCTGATTGGTCAGCATCATGACGATACGGTCGATGCCCATACCCATGCCACCCGTGGGAGGCATACCGTACTCCAGAGCGCACAGGAAATCTTCATCCATCATCTCGGTC
>JAZOBA010000157.1:0-10368 GCA_045595705.1 Oscillospiraceae bacterium | reverse complement strand
GGGAGTGAACCCTGAGGTGGCTGCCTCTGATGCCTGCAAGGTGGAGCACGATCTGAGCGCCGAGACATTTGAAAAAATTAAAGAATTTGCGCAAAGGGAAAATTTGGCAGAATAAAGAGAAAAAACGAGTCCTGATTTGTGTCAGGACTCGTTTTGTATTTACGGAAGGTTGGTGGTGCAAGAATCCGGTGAAATCAGGTTTCTTTGTCCGGAGTGCTCAGACGCCGGTTGCACAGATGATCGGTACAGGAGACACAGCGCAGCGCACGATTGGAGCGGTCCCAAAACCGCTCGGGATGACGGAAGAACATGAGTTCCCACAACAGGAAATTGAAGACCGAAAGAATTCCCAGAGACAGGGTGAAGAAGCTGGGAACGAACAGTAGATGAAGGAACATCATCAGATGGTCCCAGTTAAAGATGCGGCAGGTGGTGCAGCAGCGATTTTTCATGAAGAGCACCCGGAAGGGACACCAGAACAGCACGCAGATCAGGTCGCAGACATAGAAGGCGGTGGAGACAAGAACCATGATACCCCGATCCAGAATACCCAGCAGGTACAATCCGCCCAGTACAAGCACCAGAAGGATCCAGATGGCCAGAATAATGCCGGCGCTGCGGTTGCTGGTTTTGATGAAGCCGCGCATGGCCTCCTTGCTGGGTGCGTGGGGAGCGGACTGGAAATGCTTGCCGAACTGTTTCTGCGAGCCCAGCGCGATAAACCGGCGGGAGGGGATCAGCTGCAGTATCATGTCCAGCATCAGAAGCGCCCAAAGCAGGTGGAGAATGGAGAACTCCCGGAAGAAATTCATTCCTTCCAGAATGGAAAAGGATTGGGGGTGCAGGATGTACACCGCAATGGCGGCCAGCAGTACGGCAACACGTCCCACAAAGCGAAGTATGTAATTTTTTCGCATGACAGAACAGGACATGGATGCTACCTGCCTTACAGAAAATTTATTTGCGTGCCGACAAGCGGTCGAAATAGCTGATTTTGGGAAGAACGTTCAGAAGAAGAAGACCCAGAACATAGCAGGCGACCAGTTCGCCCAGCGCCACACCGGGACCGGAGATGGCGAACATGGGCCAGAAGTTGGGGCCGAATCCGGCCTCGTACCAAGCCAGCATGCCGCCTACGATGATACCGTTGCAGAGCACGGGAGGCAGGGGGGCCAGCCACTTGTTGGGCATTTTCACGGTCAGGAATGCGGCCAGCGCGGAAGCAAAAGTGCCGCAGATGATGTCGACAGGACCGTAAGGGGAAAGTAGATTGGCGATCAGACAGCCGATGGCCAGACCGGGGGCGGTGGCCGGGAACAGGAAGGGCAACACGGTCAGAGCCTCGGCCACACGCAGCTGGGTATAGCCAAAAGAAGGGCCGGGCAGCAACATGGTCAGGGCGGCGTAAACGGCGGCCACGATGGCGGACAGGGTCAGGTCACGGGTGGTAAATTTGCGCATATAAGACAACTCCATTTTGGTATTTAGAGAACAGCGTGCCACAGGCAAACGCTGAACGAACACGGGAAAGACCGTGCTTGGACCGGGTGTGGAAACCAGTCGAAGAAATTCTAACACGGAGATTTGTTTTTGTAAAGTAAATATAGTAAGAAACACTTGACAAACGATGATTTTCTGATAAAATTATATGGCCTGTCCTGTGGGCAGGCATCATCCTTGCCTTCGGCAAGATCGGAGGCCATATGTCCATAAGGAGGTGCAAAAAACAATGGCAAAGATCAATGCTAACTACGAGGCCGTTATCATCCTGAAGCCCGACCTGGGCGAGGAGGCCACCGCCGCTCTGGTGGAGAAGTTCAAGACTCTGGTTGAGCAGCACGGCACCGTCGCTGAGATCGACGAGTGGGGCAAGCGTCACCTGGCTTATCCCATCGACGATATCACCGAGGGCTACTACGTGCTGATGACCTTCACCGCTGAGCCCACTCTGCCTGCAGAGCTGGATCGTCAGATGCGTATCAACGACAACGTGATGCGTTCTATGATCATCTGCAAGGAAGACTGAGAAAGGGGCAAAACAAAATGCTGAACAAAGTCATTTTGCAGGGCCGTCTGGGCTCTGACCCCGAACTGCGCACCACTCCCGCCGGAGTGGAAGTGGCTACCGTCAACATCGCTGTTGACCGTGACCGCAAGGACGCCAATGGTGAGCGGCAGACCGACTGGGTGACTATCGTTGCCTGGCGCAATACTGCGAAGTTTCTGTCCACTTACTTCCAGAAGGGTCGCATGATCCTGGTGGAAGGCCGTCTTCAGATGCGTAACTACACCGACCGTGATGGCAACAAGCGTACGGCTGCTGAGGTCGTGGCTGACAACATCTACTTCGGTGACTCCCGGCGCGACGGCGAGTCCGGCGGCGGTTTCTCTTATTCCGCCCCTGCCTACAATGCCGCGCCCAGCTACGGCACTCCCGCCCCCGCAGGCGATCACTTCGCCGAACTGAGCGAGGACGACGGCGAGCTGCCCTTCTGAGAAACTGCGTTTCTCAATTTAATTTACTTTGATCCGGGACTTCTCCCGTTGATCCGACCAGAAGGAGGTTAGTACCATGGCTGAGAACAGAGAACAGCGCCCCCGCGGCCGTAAGCGCCGTAAGGTTTGTGCTTTCTGCGTGGACAAGGTTGAGCACATCGACTACAAGGATGTCGCCAAGCTGAAGCGCTTCATGTCTGAGCGCTCCAAGATCCTGCCCCGCCGTACCACCGGCACCTGCGCTATGCATCAGCGTCAGCTGACCGAGGCTATCAAGCGTGCCCGTCACATCGCTCTGCTGCCCTACGTCACTGACTAATGTATGAATGAAAAGAGACGTCTCGTTTTCACGAGGCGTCTCTTTTTGCTTACTTGCAGCAGTTGGTGCCGTGGTCGCCCAGCTGGAAGGAGGCACACTCGGTGCCGCCGCGGGTGGCAACGTTGGCGTCCTGGTGACCGACCTTGATGGTGTTCAGAGAGCAGTACTGCTTGTCGCAGCAGTGGTAGGCACAGCTGGTTACGCTGCATTCGATGCTGGGATTGGCATTCTTGTTATCCATAAAACAGTCCTCCTTTTTGAGTTCGGTTATAGTATGGGAGAATCAAAGGAGGTTTATTCTGCTTTTAGGCAGTCATTTTTTCTTTGCGACGCATAAACTGGTGCGAGGTGAAGAAAATGGATTTAAAAAACAATAAAATCACGGTGGGTGAACTGCTGGACCATCCAAGGGCCAAAGCGCTGCTGACCAAACGGTTTCCGCTGGTCATGAAAAAACCCATGACCGGTGCGGCACGAACCGTGACACTGGAGCAGCTGACAGCATTTCTTGGTCCTTACGTACCCGAAGCAGTCCTTCGGGATACTGTCAACGAACTGGAAAAACTGTAAATCAAGGGCGTGCCGCATATTGTGGCACGCCCTTGTGTGTTGTTTTACTTGAGGAATCCCTCTGCTACCTTTTGTCCGGTGGGAGTGATGGCCAGACCGCCCATGCCGGTTTCTCGCAGTGCGGCGGGCAGACTGTCGCCCACCGAGCGCATAGCATCGATGACTTCATCACAGGGGATGGCCGATGTGATACCGGCCAGTGCCATATCGGCACAGGACAGGGCATTCATAGCGCCGATGACGTTGCGTTTGACGCAGGGGACTTCCACCAGACCGGCCACGGGATCGCAGACCAGACCCAGCAGGTTTTTGATGGCCATGGCGCAGGCAGCGGCCATCTGTTGGGGAGAGCCACCACGCAGGTGAACCAGAGCGGCGGCGGCCATGGCGCTGGCCGAGCCGATCTCGGCCTGACATCCGCCCTCGGCGCCCGAGATGGAGGCACGGGTGGCAATGACCTGACCAAAACCGGCGGCTACGAACAGGGCCTGAACCATTGCGTCTTCGGACAGGCTGAATTTCTGTTGGGTAGGGATCAATACTGCAGGCATAACACCCGATGCGCCCGCCGTGGGAGCGGCCACGATGCAGCCCATGCAGGCATTGCATTCGCCGGTTTTCAGGGCGGTGGAGATGACCTGCTGAATAAACGGGCCGCAGAGGGTGTCGTCCATGCCCTCCATCTGCCCACCGGCACCGCCCACCAATCCGGAGGCAGAACGCCGCTCGCAGTCATACTGTGCCACGGAGTTTACCATGGCGCGCCAGAGGGTTTCCATACGCCCCTGACTGTCAGTTTGTTCCACGCCGCGGTCGCGGCAGTCATCTTCCTGCACGGCCTGCCAGAGGGGCTTGTCTGCAGCAGCGTTCAACAGGGTTTCAATCGAATGAAAGGCCATATCAGCAACCCTCCTCTAAATCCAGATAAACCACCCGGACAATGCCGGGGTGGGAGCGTAGAAGTTCTGCGGTGGCGGGATAAATTGGTTGGTCACTTTCGATGACCATAACGGCAAGACCACCTCGCCGGTCGCGGTATAACTGCATAGTGGCGATGTTGACATTTCGCTCACTGAGCAGCGTGGCCACGTCGGCCACCAGACCGGGACGGTCCTCGTTGCGGATGATCAAGGTTGGGTAATCACCGGTAAAACTGGCGTCCAGTCCATCCAGCGAATTGACGCGCACTCGCCCGCCACCCAGACTGGAGGCATTGATTTCCAGTGTGCGGCCTTCGGCGTTGGTCAGAGTCAGGATGACGGTGTTTGGATGGGCACCCCGCAGGGATACCGTGCCGATGGTCAGGTTCATTCCGGCCTGCTCGGCCAGAAGGAAGGCGCGGGGGATGTTGGGGTCATCGGGCTGCATACCCAGCAGACCGGCTACCAGGGCCTTGTCGGTGCCGTGTCCGGTTCCGGTGGCGGCAAAGGAGCCGTGGAGCATCAAGGTGGCACTCACCGGTTGGGAACCAAGCAGCCGCCGGGAGATCAGACCGATGCGTACTGCTCCTGCAGTGTGAGAAGAAGACGGACCCACCATTACGGGACCCATAATGTCAAAAATGTTCATAATTTTTTCCTCCGGTAAAGGGAAGATGGGTTATTTTTTGCCTGCCTTGCGGTTGAGGAACTCGGGGCGAAGTTTGCTGTACAGGATTTTCTGTTCGGTGTACAGGCTGTAATAGCCCGACAGCATATAGGATACCGCGATGACTACGGCGAACAGACACAAGCTCTGGCCGGAGAACATGCCGTAACTGCTGCTGGCGAACAGTTCCAGCGCAAGAAGCAGAGAGGACAGCGGGCAGTTGGTTACGCCGCAGAACAGCCCCACCATGCCCAGTCCGGCACCGAAAGAGGGGTGCAGACCAATCAAGGGGGCGGTCACACAGCCGAAGGTGGCGCCGGTGAAAAAGACGGGAACGATCTCGCCCCCCTTGAAACCGGCACCCAGCGTCAGAGCGGTCAGCAGAATTTTCAGAAGAAAGGCCTCAGGGCGCGCATGCCCTGCGATAGCAGCGTGGATGACGGCCTCGCCTGCGCCAACATAGTCATAGGTGCCGGGGTTCCAAATCCAAACAACATACGTCACGGTCAAAACCAGGACGGAACCGACCAGAATGCGGACAAAGGAATTCGGGAAGGTTTTTTTGTACTGACGGGAGACCAGAAACATGGTCTTGCAGAACAGAATGGACAGCAATGCCAGCAGAACACCCATAATCAGCGCTTGCGCCAGTGTGGTCAGATTGAGCTGGGGGATGCCTTCCAGATCAAAGGCGGTGACAGGTACGCCGAAGAATTTGGCCACCGAAAGCCCAATGATGGCTGAGAGAACGCAGGGAACAATGGCGGCGTAGTACATGACACCAACACTAATCACTTCCATGGCGAAGATAGCGGCGGTCAGGGGAGTTCCGAACAGGGCGGCAAAGGCGGCCGACATGCCGCACATGGTGATCACCCGGCTGTCTTTCTCGTCCAAATGCATGAGCCGTCCGATGAAAGCGGAAATGGAGCCGCCAATTTGGAGAATGGCGCCCTCGCGTCCGGAGGAGCCGCCCACCAGATGGGTGATGATGGTGGAAATGAACACCAATGGAGCGGTGCGCAGGGGCAGAGAGGAGTTTTCACGCACATTGGTCAGCACCAGATTGATGCCTCGGTCGATCTCCATGCCGCACAGCCGGTACAGCAGAACGATGACGATTCCACCCACAGGAAGCAGCCAGAGCAGCCAGGGATGGGCGGTACGAGTTTCGGTGACCCAGTGAAAGGAATAATAAAAGGCAGTGCTGACGGTACCGGCGACCAGACCGATGACAGCGGAAAACAAAAGCCAGCGCAGGAACACGATGGGGTCTTCCGCCTTGTGCAGCAGGCGGTTTTTCCATTCGGAACGGGGTGGCATGCTAGTCATCCTTCCTGTGGATAAAGTACTTTAAACCACATTATATCAAATTTTTTGTATTATGACAGTATTCGTGAAAATTTTTGATGATTTTTTTCTATGTATGTGTTATACTACCTGTGTATGTACTTAAAAGGAGGAATTTACCTTGACGGAGGACCCGTTGTTGCCCCAGATTTTAGTTCTAATTATTCTGATTTTGTTGAATGCTTTTTTTGCCGCGTCCGAAATGGCGCTCGTATCCCTGTCCGAGGGAAAGATGCGAAAATTGGCCGAGGACGGCGATAAAAAGGCAGCCAAATTGCTCAAGCTGATTCAGGAGCCGGGGAGTTTCCTGTCTACCATCCAGATTGGCATCACTTTGGCCGGCTTTCTGGCATCCGCCTTTGCGGCCGACAGTTTTGCTGAGCGGTTGGCGTTCTGGCTTGCCGTCGTCTGCGGTGTTCCCGTACCCGAAAAGACATTGAATGCGATCTGCGTGATTGTGATCACTCTGATCCTTTCTTACTTCACTTTGGTGCTCGGCGAGTTGGTTCCCAAACGTCTGGCCATGAAAAAGACCGAGGGTGTGGCCCGCGCCACCTGCGGTGTGGTCAGCGCTCTGTCGGCCCTGTTCCGTCCGCTGATCTGGCTGCTGTCCAAGTCCACCAACGGTGTTCTGCGTCTGCTGGGCATCGATCCCAAGGAAGTGGAGGAGGAAGTTTCGGAGGACGAAATCCGCATGATGGTGGATATCGGCGAAGAAACCGGTGCCATTGAGACCAACGAGCGTGAAATGATCGAAAACATCTTCGAGTTTAATAACAACACGGCCGAAGATGTCATGATTCACCGTACCGATATGGTTATGCTCTGGGTGGATGATCCTGCCGAGGAGATCCTTAAGACCATCGAGGAGTCGGGTCTGTCCCGTTTCCCGGTCTATGATGAGAATGCCGATGACATTGTGGGTACGCTCAGCACCCGTGAATTTCTGCTGAACACCCACCGTGAGCAGCCCAAGGCCATCCGGGATCTGCTGCGTCCCGCCTATTTTGTACCTGAATCGGTTCGCACCGACGTGCTCTTCCGCGATATGCAGAGCAAGAAGGTACATATGGCCATCGTGGTGGACGAGTACGGCGGTACGTCCGGTTTGGTGACCTTGGAGGACCTGCTGGAAGAGATCGTGGGTAACATTTATGATGAATTTGACCCTCAAGACGAGCGTGAAATCACCAAGCTGGAGGACAACCTCTGGAAGGTGGCCGGTTCGGCCGAACTGGAACTGTTGGCGGAAGAACTGGAGCTCGAATTCTCGGAAGACGAGGAGTATGACACCTTGGGCGGTCTGGTTTTCTCCCAGCTGTCGGTCATTCCCGATGATGGCAGCCAGGTGGAAGTGGACGTCTGCGGCCTTCATGTGAAGGTGATCGAACTGTCCGATCGCCGCGTGGAGTGGGCGATGGTTTCCAAACTGGAGCAGACCGACGACAAAGAAGAAAAGTGACCGTTTGTTACCATACAGAAACAATAACACCGCCCGGAGATTCTCCGGGCGGTGCTTGTTTTGTTCAGGTGACATATTCCGTAACGTTTGAGACTGATTGGTTTGGCTCAAAACAGTCGGACAGACCGGCTGTGACCACAGTGCGTCCGTCTTCGGTGACCAGCACCAGTTCGAATCCGCCCTCGGCTCGCCATAGGTCCAGAGCGGCCTGCTCTCCCAGTACGAATACGGCTGTGGACAACAGGTCGGCCAGGGTACTGTCGGCGCACACTACTGTGGCAGAAAGCAGGCCGGAATTTGCCGGATAACCGGTACGGGGGTCGATGATGTGGTGATAGACAATGCCGTTCTGCTCAAAGTATCGCTGATATCCCCCCGAAGTGACTGCCGAGCAGTCCTGTAGGGAGAGGATACCCACAGCGCAGTTGGGATCGGTCGGATCCTGCACCGCGATGCGCCATGGTTTGCCATCCGGTTTCACTCCGATGACCGTGATGTTGCGCCCCAGATCCAGCAGTGCGGAGGTAATACCGTGATTGCGCAGGATCTGTTCTGCCTTTGCGCCGGCGTACCCCTTGGCAATGCCGCCCAGATCGATTTCCATACCTTTTTGGGGCAGAGCGGCGGTTGTGTCGGCCAGGAGGACGGAAGAGCCGTCCACCACGGTCAGCAGTTCTTCCAACTTCTCAGGGGTAGGCACCTGATGGGTTCCGCTGCCGCCAAAACCCCATGCAGCCACCACGGGGGCAATGGTTACGTCAAAGGCACCATCGGTTTTTTGATGCCATTCCTGTGCAAGCCGGAGAATGCGCAGGGTGTCCTCCGAAAGGCTGACTGCTTCGGGTGCCGCCAGATACAGGGCGGTTATCTCGCTTCCGGTGCGTGTGCGGGAAAGGTGGCTTTCCAGTTCATTTACTTTGGCCACTGCGGCGGCAACGGCATCTTGGGAACTCTCGCCATAGGCAGTGATTGACATGACGGTGTCCATGGCAAAAAACTGCTGATGTACTGGCTTGGCGCTGCAGCCGGACAGGAGCAGGAATACAATCAAAGCAGAACAAAGCAAACGTTTCATTTGATTCCCTCGCAAATGCGCTTGCGCAGAACCGTATTCGCGTCGGTCAGAATTTGTTTGGCGTCTTCGAAACGAAGCAACTGCATTGCCTCCTCGTAGGATGCAAGGCGGGCACCGCGCAGTTCTTCTTTTTGGTGAATGATCTGCTGATTGTGATATTCACCCAGAAAATAAACCACCTGTTTCATGGTGCCGGGTTTCCTTGGAAGTGGATATTCGCTGACAGCACGAAAATCGTCCAGAAGGGACACGTGAATATTAGTTTCCTCGAAGACTTCCCGCAGGGCGGTCTCGACCTCGGATTCGCCTTGCTCCATATGTCCCTTGGGAAAGCCGTAAACACCCTCTAAACTTTGTGCCAGAAGATATTGAATCTGGCCGTCTGCGGTAGTATAGACAACGGCGCCGCAGGATTTTTCCCATGTCATGGATACACACCTCCCGGGAAATGGTTTTGCATATCGTACCACATTTCCCGCGGTGTTTCAATGCCGATGAAAAAGGTCAGACAAACTCCGGTTGACAAAGGGAAGTGCGAAAGAATATACTCAGAATAATCCTACCCGGAAAGGCAGGTGCCCTTATGGCACGGATTTATACCTGCGCTGAGCAGCTCATCGGTAATACGCCGCTATTGGAGCTAACTCATCTGGAACAAAATCTTGGTCTGGAAGCAAAAATTCTGGCCAAACTGGAATATTTTAATCCCGCCGGATCGGTTAAGGACCGAGCGGCAAAAAGCATGCTCGATGATGCCGAGGCCCGGGGTGTCTTGAAACCGGGCGCTACCATTATTGAACCCACCTCGGGCAATACCGGTATCGGTTTGTGTTCGGTGGCTGCCGTGCGCGGCTATCAGGTTATCATCGTCATGCCCGACACCATGAGTGTGGAGCGACGCACCTTGATGAAGGCTTACGGTGCCCGGCTGGTGCTGACAGAAGGAGCCAAAGGTATGGCGGGCGCCATTGAAAAAGCCGAGCAGCTGGCAAAGGAGATTCCCGGCAGTTTTATTCCCGGTCAGTTTATCAATCCGGCCAATGCGCAGGCCCATTACGGCACCACCGGTCCCGAGATTTGGGCTGATACCGACGGCAAGGTAGACATTTTTGTGGCGGGCGCCGGTACCGGCGGCACCATTACCGGCACGGGTCGCTATCTGAAAGAATGCAACCCCAATGTGAACATTGTGGCGGTAGAGCCCGCTGCTTCGGCTGTGTTGAGCGCAGGCAAAGCCGGACCCCACGGTCTGCAGGGCATTGGTGCCGGATTTGTGCCCGATGTGCTGAATACTGCTGTGTACGATGAAGTGATTCCGGTTGCTGACGCCGATGCCTTGGAGACCGCCCGGCAGATGGGTTATCAGGAGGGTGTGTTGGTGGGCATTTCGTCGGGTGCGGCTCTATGGGCGGCCATCCAGCTGGCGAAGCGGCGCGAAAACAAGGGAAAGAACATCGTGGTACTGCTGCCCGATTCGGGTGATCGGTACCTGTCCACCGCGCTGTATGC
>JAZOBA010000156.1:0-4835 GCA_045595705.1 Oscillospiraceae bacterium | reverse complement strand
TAAAATCATAGCTTCAAAGAAATTAATGAAAACCCTTCTCCAAGCTGTTGCTTGTTGAAGGATGTCTATCCTTCTGGTGCTTCGTGTTTCTTTTACGTTGTTTAATTTACAAGGTGCACGCCGCAGTCGCGGCTGGACTTTTAGTTTACCACGCGGTAAACCTTCTGTCAAGAACTTTTTTATGTTTGTGCAAACATTTTTATCATTCTTGAGCTTGTCCACGCTTGTTTTCGCCGGATTTTTTCAATCCCGTCAAACAGGCGCTCAATTAATATACCAAATAGGCAGCAGATTGTCAACACTTTTTTTAATTTTTTTGAACTTTTTTTGATTTTTTCTTTCCACCACAACATCTGCTGTTTTCATTTCATATACAACCACAAAATGAGCTTTTTTACACTTGCTTCTTTTGCCTTGCGCACGAAATAACCCACAGAAAAAACGGAATTACAAGGCCCAATATCATACCGGCCGCCGGCAGCACATCCACGCAAAACCCACAAAGCTCTGCATCCTCCGGAAGCAGCATCCATCCCACTCCCAGCGCCACAAACACCATGATCGGCACGCTCCGCCTGCCCCACCGTTTGGAAGTCATCTCCGTCACATAGTCATTTCCTGCCCGGAGCAGCGCTCCGACCAGAATCAGATCTGACAGCAGCCACAAGGCTGCCACCGGTGCCTCCAGACGTTGAAAGGCACCCTTCACCCCCAGTCCCTGCACCATAATAAAATACGGCGCATCCAGCCGTGCGCTCAGCCGACTGCCCACACTCCCATAAACGGCAATCAGTACCAAAGTAACCTCTGCGCAAAAGGCCACTGCCCAACCCCAGCCACGACCCTTGTTCTGCAGGTCCCTGGGCACTCGGGCACCCAGCACCGCAATCGGCGCTACATTTAATAATATACCCGCCACCAAGATGCTTCCGCCGGGAATTCGAGCCCACTCCACCGGATGCAGATTGCTCCACTCCACATGGAACAGTGCCATCAGCAGAACTCCCGCCAGCACCACAGTCAGCACGAGGTAAAACACTTCGGCCGCACGGGCCAGGGCAGCCGTCTTTCCCCGCCCCGCCCAGATACCCAACACTGCAACTCCTGCCGAAAAACAGATTGCCGGCACCCTGTTGTGAATCAATTCCATTCTTGCGGCAACCGAGCGAAACACCAGCGCCAGCAGAAAAAGAATCCAAGCCGTATATATAATTGTAATGGTATACTCCATCGCCTTTCCGACCCGTTCACCAAGACCGCAGCCGCAAAACACCTTGCTGCAAAGCCACATAGCAAGCAGGAGTACAGGCAACACCAGCGGTGCAATCAACCAACCACCGCGCCCCACATGTTGGGCCGCTACCGACGGAAGAAGGTCAGTCACCGGAGTAAGCAGCGCTACCAACAACAGCACCGCCATTTGCCTGAACGACAAAACGTCACGTCCCATAATTCTCCGCTCCCACCATTTCCGTCCCCTTCCATACAAGCGTGCTCTCGTTGGCCTCCAAAACCGGAAGGCACACACCACCGGTCTCTTCCAGCCGCATCAGGCTCTGCAGCACCGTAACCGCCTTTACACCGGAGTTCAGTTCAATAGAGGACAGCCGTTTGGCTCCCCCATCGACCTCCATCATCATATCGTGTGCCGTTCCTTTCGCCGTCAGCCACACCGTAGCACCCTGTCCCAATGCCGGCTCCTCCAGCGCAGCCTCCAGCACCACCCAAGGGTCGCTCTCCGCGCCCAGTACAATCTGGGTCACATGGGTCAGAGAAACGTACGTCTCTCCCGCACTCACAAGAGCTGCCTTCGCCTCCTTCAGATCCCGTCCCCGCGCAGACAACACCGCCGCGCCGCCGCCTGCTCCCGGATCACTCGCCGCCGTCAAAACCACACCGTCCCCAGTCCAGTCTACTCCCAACACCTGAACCAGCATGGTGGACTCCAACTCCCGGGCAAAAGGCAAACTCTCGCAGCCAGTCAGAAACAGGCACATCATCAGACACAACAGCGCTTGCTTCACCCTTGATTCCTCCTGTTTTTGGTGCGCAGGGCCTTCTCCCTCAATTTGACCCGCGGCAATGGCTGACGCAGCACAGCGTGTCCCTCCACCTGTTCTCCGGCATTCGAAGCAAACGGAGTCAGATAAGCCACACCAAAACTCTCAATAACAGCCAACCGGTAGACTAAACCTGCGCCCGCCAAAACCAACCCCGCCGCCCCTGCAATGCTTGCAGAAACCGCCAGCAGGAAACGCCAAATTCGCAGCGCACCGGCAAAATCCTGCGAGGGCATGGTGTAGCCCGCAATTCCTGCCGCCGCCACCACAATCAACACGGCGGGCGACACGATTTTGGCCTCCACCGCTGCCGAACCCACCACAAGACCTCCCAGAATGGACACAGTCTGTCCGATGGCCGAAGGCAGACGGAGCCCCGCCTCCTGCACCACCTCAAAGGCCAGCAGCATGATCAGCACTTCAAACACAGTTGTGAACGGCACGTTTTCTTTGGCCGCATTAATGGACAGGGCCAGCTTCAGCGGAATCATTTCCGAGTGAAAGGTCACCGCCGCAATATACAATCCGGGCAGAAACAGGGTAATCAGCATACACAGATAACGCAATACCGACAGCGAGGACGCTACCACCCAGTTCTCCGATTTGTCCTGTCCGGTTTTAAAGAACTGACCCAAGGTTCCGGGCAGAAGATAGCCCAACGGAATCCCATCAATCAAAACTCCTACCCGCCCCTCCACAAGGCCCGAACAAAAGCGGTCGGGCCGCTCGGTGTAGGAAATCAGCGGAAAGGCGGTATCCACTTCGTCCACAATATATTCTTCCAGTCCTCCGGCCATCAGCAGAGCGTCAATGTCGATCCGTTGGATACGCCGCTCCACCTCGGCCACCAGATCCGGATTTGTGATACCTTTTATATATAAGATATCCACCGGCGTCAGGGACTGCCTCCCCACCACCTGTTCCTTGATCTTCAGCTCGGGTGTTCGCAGACGGCGGCGCACCAAACTGGTGTTGGTCCGGATACTCTCCACAAAGGAATCCCTGGCCCCCTTGATGGCCGGCTCGTTTTCCGAAGGGCCTACTGCGCGTTTTTCCTCAGTGGCAGTAAAAAAGGCTAACGCCTTCCCCTCTCCAAACAGCAACAGAAGATCGCCGTTAATCAGGGTTGCCACCGCCTCATCCATCATCTTGCGCTCAGCAACAATCAGGTCATACACTCCTCCCCGGCGCATTCGGTCATACACCTCGTCCAGCGAGCAGTCGTCAAAGACCGGATTGTGCACCAGCGGCTTGAGTACATAGTCGGCCGCCCGCTCCATGCGCATCATACCAGCCACAAAACAGAGGGTTATGCTGCGTTCCGGATCTCCCCGCAATTCCAGCGTCTGCGTGTAGAAATCCACACACCCCCGAAAGGTCTCCCGCAGAGACTCCAGTGTCAGTGGCAGGTTAATGCGCGGCTCCTGCCGCGGGTGGGGCGGTATATAAGGTTGCTTTGCTCCAAAAAAGCCCAAAAAACCCCTCCTTCCTTACATTATATATAATGTAGGTAGAATACCCCGTCGCTTCCCAATTATTCCTTTAGAACGCAAAAAGAGACCGCATCCAATCGGATGCCGTCTCTAAGACCTTATTTGCTTATTCATTGCGAAAGATTTTCCGTCAGAAAAGGCGTGGCTTCGCAGGAATACTTGGAGTATTTCAAGAAGCCGCAACGCATTTATGGCGGAAAAGATCCGCAATATTAGCACATGGGCTTCAGGTCGGGGCTAATAGTCAGAGTAGCCTCGGTGGCTTCCTGAACCTGCTCGACGGTGAACTCGGGGTGGATCTCCTTCAGGACCAGGCCGTTGGGAGTGACCTCGATGACGCCCATCTCGGTGATGATCATGCTGACGACCTTCTGAGCGGTCAGAGGCAGCTTGCACTTCTTCAGGATCTTGTGAGCGCCCTTAGCGGTGTGCTCCATGGCCACGATAACCTTCTTGGCACCGACAACCAGGTCCATAGCACCGCCCATGCCGGGGCACTTCTTGCCGGGGATGATCCAGTTGGACATATTGCCTTCCTCGTCGCACTCCAGGCAGCCCAGAATGGTAGCGTCCACGTGGCCGCCGCGGATGATGCAGAAAGAGGTGGAGGAGTCGATGAAAGCGCCGCCAACAATGCAGGAAGAGGGAGCGCCGCCGGCGTCGACAACGTAGTAATCCTCTTCACCCTCGGCAGGCTTGGGGCCTGCGCCCACGCAGCCCAGCTCGGCGTGCAGGGTCAGCTTAACGCCCTCAGGCAGATAGTTGGGAACCAGAGTGGGGATACCGATACCCAGGTTGACGACGTCGCCGTCCTTCAGTTCCTTTGCAACACGAGCAGCAATGGTTGCCTTGATCTGATTCTTATCCATTACAGCTTACCTCCGTCCACGATGTAGTCCACAAAGATGCCCTGAGTCATGACGTTCTCGGGCTCGATCTCGCCGATCTCAACAACATTGTCAGCCTCGCAGATGACAACGTCAGCGGCGGTAGCAGCGACAACGCTGTAGTTACGGCTGGTGCCCTTGTACCAGACGTTGCCAGCCTTATCCACGGTGTGGCCGCAGATCAGAGCCACGTCAGCGCGGACGGGCTTCATGACCAGATACTCCTTGCCGTCGATCTCGATCTTGGAGTGAACCAGGGGAGACTCCTCGACCATGGTGCCCAGACCGGTGGGAGTGATCACGCCGCCCAGACCGCCGCCGCCGGCGCGGATCATCTCAGCCAGAGAGCCCTGGGGGATCAGCCAGACTTCCAGAGTGCCGTCGGTCATCCACTG
>JAZOBA010000155.1:0-10386 GCA_045595705.1 Oscillospiraceae bacterium | reverse complement strand
CCCAGATGATCATGACCTCGGGGGGCACGAACTCGGGATCGTTGTAACGCTCGGGAGACAGCTGAGCAGCATCCTCGAACTGAATATCGCCGGCAACCATGTTCATGGCAGCTAGACGAGCAGTGAAGCAGGCGATGCCGGACAGACCGAACAGAGTCCAGTTGGGGCTGCCGTATGCGTAAGCCAGGAAAATCAGAGAGCCGCCGGCGTCACGGCCGGTGCCCTGACCAAAGACCATGGACTCAGCGCCGTCTTCCTGACGGATCTTCTTAAACTTGTACTCGATCTCATCCAGAGCCTCGTCCCAAGAAATGCGAGCCCACTTGCCCTCACCACGGGCGCCGACACGGCGCAGGGGGTACTGCAGACGATTGGGATGATAAGTATACTGAGGCATAGCCAGAGCGCGGGGGCACAGACGTCCCTGCAGGAAGGGATGATTCTCGTCACCCTCAACCTTCTGAAGCTTGCCGTCCTTGATGTACAGCTCTACGCCGCAGCCGCCGTGACAGCCAGGGCCACCGGACCAAGCGCCGGTCTTTACGACTCTCATGTCGCCGTTATTGCAATTGCAAGCCATAATTATCTCCTTACTTTAAATAATTATGTGTACAAGAAACGCATCCTGTACAACTGATTTTTGAATAAAAGCAGAAAGATACTTCGAATTACTTGAAGTACAGCATGGGCTTCTTAGCGTTCTTTGCCTCTTCGACAACCTCATCGATGGGGCCAAAGCTCATGCACTGTGCCAGACAATGCTTCACGCAGGAAGGCTTGCGACCTTCGGCAACGCGAGCCATACAGAAGTTGCACATGTCAGTAATGTAAGGCACATAGTCGATCATGAGACCCTTTTTCTGGTTCAGAACATGCTCGGTTACCTTGATGCCAAACTGATCAGCAGCCAGACCGTTTTCCTGAGCACAAGCGACCTCGCATGTATGGCAGCCGGTACAATACTGGACATCAATGAGCATACCAAATTTCTTCATTTTCGTGACTCCTCCTCACTTTCTTTTTTCTCACGGCTTTCATAATGCCATGATTCGCAAAAGCCCTTCAGAAAAGCAATTGCTTATAATAAGGGTTATAGTTATTTTCTACCATTGACCAAGTCCAAAGTCAAGATGCGTATTAAATTTTCTGAATAATGAACTTAATTTTAAGAAACAAGTCATTTTGAAAGATTTTTCAATCATTCTTCGACATTTTTAAGAAAATCTGATCGATATTCTGATAATTCATACCCTTTTCGACATTCTTTTTATCGTAAAAAAGTACGTGTTTAAACAGAAAATCATGCATATAAACCTTGGACCTGTTCCATACTTTTTACAAAAAACACGAGGGCCGATTACTACCCTCGTGTTTAAAAAAATATTAATCAATTGGAAGCCAAACAGCATAAAGACGGGATGTCTTGCCGTGGTCAAAAACAATTTTGATGACCCACGCCAGAATATCACCCGAAAGCTTGAAATTATGTTCGCTGATCCAATCATAGGCCGGCTGAAGATCTTCTTTTCGCAGAAGGTCTTCGACCTGAATTACTGTATAAACACTACGGCGCGGCTTCCACTCAGAAACCACGTCATCAACGCTCAATCCCAATTCTGTAGCCTTTTCAATTTCAATCGAATAGCCGGGCATTGCATTCATACCAACAACATCGGAAAACGCGTTAGCCTGCGGAACAACAATACAGCGGCGGAACATATTATGGTATTCAATCACATGTTGATAAAAAGGGCACTCCAAACTGCGGCGATTTAACTCGCCGGCATTTGCGTAACAGCATACAAGAACATGCGGACTGTCTCGAATATAAAAATGACCTTCGTAATAGTCCAGCAGATGTTTTGCGGCCTGAAGACGGTGCATTTGATCCAACACACGTGTATAACGCAAAATCTTCTGTTCCAGTTCTTTTTCTTTTTCCTCCATCAGACAATCAAATTCATCCGGGCTGACGTTGGAAATAATATTCGCAATTTCAGATAATGAGAAACCGACATTCTGAAGATGTTTACAGTCATACAGACGAGTAATATCTTCCTGTGTAAATCCCCGGTACTGATTCTCCTTATCACGGCTGGGCTGAATAATATTTTTGCGTTCATAAAGACGAATGGCATCCGGGGTCGTACACAGAAGGCGTGCAACCTCATTGATTTTCAAGCGTTTTTCCAAGCCTTCTCCGCCTCTCTCAACTGCAATGCTTCGTGCGATACACACGCGCCTCTTCTAAAAGCTGCCCGGCACTTTCCAGCTGAATTTCTGTTACAGTAGCTCCACCGGTCAACCGAGCCAATTCTTCTTTTCTGCGGCCAATGCTCAGCCGCTCCACATGAGTGAAGGTACGTCCGGAGTGCTCCCCTTTCTCAACCGAGAAATGGGTATCAGCCATGGCTGCGATTTGCGGCAGGTGGGTCACACACAAAACCTGTTTGGAGCACGCAATGTCGGCCATCTTTTCGGCAACTTTTCGCGCAGCACGGCCGGAGACGCCGGTATCGACCTCGTCAAAAATCAGCGTTCCAATATCATCATTCTCCGCAAGCACACTCTTCAGTGCAAGCATAACACGTGCCAGCTCACCACCGGACGCAATGCGGGCAATCGGTTTCAGGTCCTCACCCACGTTGGCAGACATTAGAAAACGGACCTGATCCATACCTGTCATGTCAAGACCATCCTGACATTCCTTCGGAGCAAACTGCGCACAAAAACGCACTTTCGGCATATCCAACTGAGACAATTCAAGCTGAATTCGCTCCTGCAGTAAAGTTGCCGCTTCCTTACGACGCTGGGAAAGATGCTCGCCTTTTCTTACTGCTTCCGCCTTTGCTTTCACAAGTTTCTGCTCCAAACGAATCAAAGCATCATCCGAATCCTGAATATGCTCCAGTTCCTTGCGGCACGCTTCCAAATATTCCAGCATTTCTTCCACAGTATTCCCATATTTCTTACGAAGCCGGAAAATAACATCCAATCGACTTTCAACCTGATCCAACTCACCGGGTGAAAAGTCAAAAGAATCCCGAAGGTCACGAACCTGCTCTGCCAAATCATCGGCACTGTAGCGAAGCTGAGTTAACGATTCAGTCAACTCATTCAGTTCTTCGTTAACACGGCGAACACTGCTCAGTGCATATTCGGCATCTCCGATCAGAGAAACTGCACCTTCGGCATCTTCGTTACCAAATAACGCAAAATATGCACACTGAACAGCATCAGTCAATTTTTCTGCGTTGCGCAGCAAATCACGGCGAGCAAGAAGAGTCTCCTCCTCCCCTGCCTTCAATTCGGCACGCTCCAATTCAGTGATTTGATAATTCAAACTGTCAATGCGGCGTTCTCTCTCCGCTTCATTCATTTGAAGTGATGCAATTTCTTTTCGCAATTCAGAAACTGCGCCAAAACTGATCTGGTAATCGGAACGATCATTTTCAAGGGCGCCAAAACGATCCAAGTACTCCAAATGGCGATCCTCGTCCAGTAAAAGCTGTCCTTCATGCTGACCATGAATGTCCAAAAGTTGTTGTCCAAGGGTACGCAATTGAGAGACCGTCAAAAGCCTTCCACCCACGCGACAAACATTTTTACCGTCTGGATGAAGTTCTCTTTGAAGCAGCAACTCTCCGTTTTCATCCGGCCCAATTCCGTTTTCTTCAAACCAAAGCAAATCAGGCAAATTGCAGAAAACAGCCTCCACCCTGGCAGAATGCGCACCGGTACGAATTAAATCACGACTTGTGCGCTCACCCAAAACAGCACCAATTGCGTCGATAACGATGGATTTACCTGCGCCGGTCTCACCCGTCAGGACATTAAAGCCATCATCAAATTGGATTTCTGCCTGTTCGATAACAGCAATATTTTCAATATGAAGCAAGGAGAGCACGCATCTCACCTCATTTAAGCATTTCGCGGATTTTTTCGCAGAATTCCTCGGCAGATTCGTTGGTGCGCATAATCAGAATTGCAGTATCATCGCCGGCCAGACTGCCCACAATGCTGGAATGTTCCAAACCATCCAGTGCAGCAGCCGCAGCAGAAGCAAGCCCGGGCATTGTATTGATCACGACAATGTTTTGTGCAATATCAAAGGATGTAACACACTCGCGGAAAATAGTGCGTAGTTTCTCTGCATAATTTAAGCTGGTCTTTTGGTCGGAAACAACATATTTGTAGGC
Organism: Oscillospiraceae bacterium; assembly: GCA_045595705.1. Lineage (GTDB taxonomy): Bacteria > Bacillota > Clostridia > Oscillospirales > Oscillospiraceae > JAJPXI01. The sequence goes on along the minus strand of JAZOBA010000155.1, from coordinate 6,187 downwards.
TCCCTGCTTCGTCAGCTCCTTAATCAGATGTAACTGCTTGATGTCACGGGAAATGGTTGCCTGTGTTGCGAAGATACCGCGTTTTGCAAGTTCATCCAAAAGCTGTTCCTGAGTTTCAACTTCCGTTTCGGAAATGATACGCAAAATCTCAGCTTGTCTTGTCCCCTTCATTTCTTTCACGTCCTCCCGAATTTTTTCGCCAGGATCTCATAGAAAGTGCGACCGGATATTCGAACAAGTTTCGTCACATTATCCGACTTTTTGATTTCCACTACATCTCCGTCCTGGAGACGGAATGCGCGTCCACCGTCGGCAGAAAGATACGCAGTTTTACGAATAAGACGACCAAGTCGAATGGAAACGACACGCTCACTGCTCAACACAAAGGACTTTGCATCCATTGCATGCGCACAAATAGGAGTAATAATTAGGTTTTCTGCGGTTGGTTCAACGATCGGTCCACCGGCCGACATGGAATATCCGGTTGAACCGGTAGGCGTCGATACCACAACGCCATCTGCCGAGAATTCCGACATAGGCATGTTATCACAGGAAATTCTCAGATCAACAACACGGGCAACAGCACCCTTTGTCAACGCAGCATCATTCAATGCTTCTTCATGAAATACCTGCTGACCTTCACGATAAACCGAAACATCCAGCATCATGCGAGACTCAGTCTCAAACTTGCCTTCCGCCAGTTTGCTCAGCAGAGAAAGCTCCCCATATTCCAGTTCAGCCATAAATCCGACGCTGCCCATATTAACGCCCAAAATGGGAACACCATATGCATCTGCATCTTTTGCTGCATGGAGAATCGTGCCATCACCGCCAAAGCAAATCAGCATATCAGCACCCGGAAGTGCATCCTCCATCTTCTCATAATTCAGATGCTTGGGCAATTCAACCTTGCTTCCTGCATCCAGATCAAAAGGCAGACAGATCGAAGTTTCAATTCCATCCTGATTCAAAATTTTCTGTGCAGTTTGCGCAGCTTTCAATCCTCTGTCCCGATAAGGGTTCGGGCTAAGAACAATACGCATGGTTATTTCCCCTCCAGTTCTCCGTGGGAGGCCGCTACAAGGCCTTTCAAATCCATCTCCAAATCCGGTGCGGGATTCGTTGTCAAAAATCCAAGGTACTCAATATTGCCCTCCGGACCACGAATGGGAGAATACGTCAGACCGGCAACATAGAACTGTGCACGTGCGGCATGCTCCAGAAAATGCTCCAACACTTCCAGGTGAACAGCCGGGTCACGAACAACACCCTTCTTGCCTACCTTTTCACGGCCGGCCTCAAACTGAGGTTTTATCAGACAGGCAATCTGCCCTCCGTCTGCCATCAACGTACGAAGCGTCGGCAGAATCAGATTAAGCGAAATAAATGAAACATCAATCGATGCAAAATCAAGGGGTTCTGGAATCTGTTCCGTGGTCAGATAACGCGCATTGGTTCGCTCAAGGCAAACAACCCGCGGATCATTGCGCAAACTCCAGGCAAGCTGACCGTAGCCAACATCCACTGCGTACACCTTGCTTGCACCATTCTGAAGCATACAGTCGGTAAAACCTCCCGTTGATGCTCCGATATCTGCAGCAATTTTATCGGTTAATGTAATCGGAAACGAAGCCATGGCCTTTTCAAGCTTCAGACCACCGCGGCTAACATACTTCAAGGCTTTTCCACGCACTTCGATTTGAGCGTCCTCTGCAGTAGGGTTACCCGCTTTATCAACTTTTTGTCCGTTCACATAAACCAAGCCGGACATGATAGTTGCCTGAGCCTTCTGACGGCTTTCAGCCAAGCCTTGCTCTACCATCATAACATCAAGACGTTTTTTAGCCACGGGCGCACACCTCCTCCACCTTGGAAACGAGAGATTCCGCATCGAGAGAATATAGTTTTCTCAATTGAGCAACACTTCCATGGGGAGCAAATCCGGTTCCAAGGTTCTGCAGTAAAACAGTATTTGGCCTGATTCCCGCATCCGATAGTGCAGAAACAATTCGCTTGCCCACACAGCCCATATCTACGCAGTCTTCTGCAACAACAAGGCGTCCAGTTTTCGCCACAGAGCTGCAAATAGTCTGCATGTCAATCGGTGTAATAGAATTAAGCTTAACAACCTCGGCTTGAATTCCCTTCTCAATCAAGCAATCCGCAGTCTCCAGAATTGTTTCAATCAAGGTGCCGTATCCAACCAAAGTTACGTCATTTCCTTCGCGAAGACAAACAGAATCAAGCGAAGCATAGTCCTCAGTCCATGTACTCTCACCGCCACGAGGATATCGTACAACAACAGGACCCGAAATCTCGTAAACAGCACGGTACAGCATGGATCTCAATTCACGGAAACTGGCAGGGCAAAGAACAGTCATGCCGGGAATCGTATCAAGAAATGCAGGATCAAACACACCGTGATGTGTCTCCCCATCTTCGCCAACAAGGCCTGCACGATCTACCGCAAAAACAACATGAAGGCCCTGAATTGCTACATCATGCAGCAGCATATCATACGCACGCTGAAAAAAGGTGGAGTAAACCGCAAAAACAGGCACCAAACCCTGTTTTGCCATTCCAGCCGCCATGGTCACTGCATGTCCTTCGGCAATTCCTACATCAAAAAAGCGATCCGGATATTCCTGCGAAAAGCGATCCAAACCGGTTCCGGACTGCATAGCCGCAGTAATTGCACAAATACGGGTATCTTTACTCGCCAATTCACAAATTGTGTCTCCAAACACGGAAGAAAATCCGGGTTTTGAGGCATTGACAGGACATCCGTCTTCAATATGAAACGGCGATACCCCATGAAATGCATCTGGGTTTTGCTCTGCAGGTTCGTATCCTTTCCCTTTTGTAGTCCTTACATGCAGCAGCACCGGGGTCTTCATTTCCTTTGCATACTGGAGAAGGCTGGTCAATTGGCGAACATCATGTCCGTCAACAGGTCCAAGATAGGCAAACCCCATATCTTCAAACATACTGCAGGAAAGCAGGACATCTTTCACCGCTCTCTTGACACGATGGGTAAATCTATAAATCCGCTTACCAAAAGGCAAGAATCCCATTGCCTTCCTATATGCCTTTTTTAAGCTCAAGTACTGAGGCTTTAAACGCTGATGTGCTAAATGCTGGGCAACGCCACCCACACTTTTGGTAATAGACATACCATTGTCATTCAAGATAACAATAAGCGGTTCTCTGCTTTCTCCGGCGTCCGAAAGTCCTTCATAGGCAAGTCCGCCGGAAAGGGCACCATCTCCCAAAAGGGCAAGGACACTGTAGTCTTCCTTCAGGATCGTTCGTGCGCGAGCCATACCCAATGCCACGGAAACAGAATTGGAAGCATGTCCTGCAATAAATGCATCATGCTCACTCTCCCTGGGCTTTGGAAATCCTGACATTCCTCCAAAAGAGCGCAACGTATCCATCGCACTCTTTCGCCCGGTCAACATCTTATGACAATAACACTGGTGACCAACATCAAAAACAAGACGATCTTTCCCCGTATCAAACACCCGGTGAATGGCTACTGTCAGCTCAACAATGCCCAGATTTGAGCCGAGGTGACCGCCGGTTTTAGAAACACTTTCAATTAAATCTGCTCGGATACGAGCGCAAAGCTCTTCTGCCTCAATATCAGAAATCGAATGCAGATCCAAATCCTCATAATTTATCATAACGACGGCCTCCTTTCACCGAAAATCGTCAATAAACCGTTAGTTTTCTCGATTTACAAGCAGGTCTGCCAACCAGCAGAGAAAACCACTGTCAGGAAACACATTACCCAACGCACGCTTGGCAAACAACGTATGTTCCAGAACAAGTTCTTTACAAGCATCCACTCCAAGCAGAGTGACAAAAGTTGTTTTTTTGTTCGTCTCATCCGAGCCAACAGGCTTACCAAGGGATTGCGTTGTGGCTGTCACATCGAGAATATCATCCTGAATCTGAAATGCCATTCCAAGGTGCTCTGCATATTCTCGTGCGGCACCAAACATTCCCGGATCAACATCCTTTTTTCCAGCAGCAGCACAAACACCCATCAAGCAAGCTGCACGAAGCAGCGCACCGGTTTTTCCGGCATGAATTGACTTCAATTGCTCAACAGTACGCGGTTGATCCTCATCCATTGTGTCAAGAAACTGTCCACCGCACATTCCCTGTTCCGATGCAGCCTCAGCAAGATAACGCGCCGCAGCCCATGGTCCGGAAACCAAAGAATTGTCCCACGGACCTTCTGCTGCAAGAATAGTACGGAATGCTGCAGCCTGAAGTGCATCACCCGCAAGAGTGGCCACTGTCTCACCGTAAACCTTGTGACATGTTGGTTTTCCTCTGCGCAAATCGTCATTATCCATGCAAGGAAGGTCGTCATGGATCAGCGAATAAGTGTGAAGCATTTCCACAGCACAGGCAAACTCCAGTGCGTCTTTTATCGCTCCACCGGCAGCCTGACAAAACTTCATCGTTAAGACAGGGCGAATCCGCTTCCCTCCTGCCAGCAAACTATAACGCATTGCTTCAAGCAGTTCTTGCTGGGGGCAGCATTCAGTAAAATATTCTTTCAATCGCTCCTCAATCAAGGATCGACAAGCATTATATTCCTGCTGATAGCCCATTTTCATTCCTCCGGCTTATCGAACGGAACTTCTCCGGATGCAGTCAGTTTTGTAACCTTCTGTTCTGCCTTATCCAGCATAACAGTGCACTGCCGCAAAAGCTTACTGCCCTCTTCAAACAGTTCCAAAGACTCCTCCAGCGGCGCCTCACCCTTTTCCAAGGCAGAAACAATCTCTTCCAGGCGTTTCATGGCCTGTTCAAAGCTCATCTTCTTCTCAGCCATTGTGTTCTTCCTCTCTCTCAATTCGACATGGCACCTCTCCGTCAGACAGCCGAAGGCGGAACCGTGTATCCGGTTTCAATTGTCTGACGCTTGACAAGATTGTGCCGTCATTCGTTTGAGCAATCGAATATCCACGTCCCAGAACTTTCAGCGGACTAAGAGCATCCAATGAAGCCGCAAGACCGGTTATTCGGCGCTGCGAATGCGAAAGGACACTGTTCAACCCATTCACCAAGCGTCTTTGATTATAATCCAGAAGCATGCGTCTGTCCTGAATATAATTATCCGGCGAAGTCAATGCACGACTGGATGCGAAACGATCCAACACAGCACGATGTTGCCGGATATTCCGTTCCGCAGCATTCTTCATACGAGCACGCAACTGATCCAGGCGTGCATACAAGTCATTCTGATCCGGAACAGCAAGCTCCGCTGCATTGGACGGAGTCGCAGCACGAAGATCGGCAACAAAATCCGAAATCGTCACATCCGGTTCATGTCCGACTGCAGAAATAACAGGTATCTCCGATTCATAAATGGCACGTGCTACGATCTCTTCATTAAATGCCCAAAGATCTTCAATTGAGCCACCACCGCGGCCTGTAATAATCAAATCAGCCTCAACATTGGCATTTGCCCAGTAGATTGCCCTTGCAATTTCTTCGGGAGCTTCAGCTCCTTGAACCCGAACCGGAAGAATAGCAACCTGCGCAAGCGGCCAGCGAGCTTCCAAAATGCGAAGCATATCGCGCACGGCCGCTCCCGCTGGAGAAGTAACCAAAAGAATCTTATTCGGGTATGCAGGCAGTTCTTTTTTATGTTCCTGTGCAAACAGTCCTTCTTTGAGCAGTTTTTCCTTTAACTGCTCAAACGCCATATGCAGATCACCAATTCCATCCGCAGTTAATTGTGTGCAGTACAGCTGATACTGCCCATCTCTCGGAAAAACAGCAACACGGCCAAACGCAATGACCTTCATACCATTTTGCGGACGAAAGCGCAAGGAATCAGCTTCACGCCGAAACATGACACAGCGAATTGCCCCACCTTCATCCTTCAGCGAAAAATAGTGGTGTCCGGATGGGTAGGCTTTGTAATTCGATATTTCCCCTCGTACAAAAATAGCCGCAAGATTGCGGTCCCGGTCCATCAGGTCTTTCAGATAATTATTGACCTGAGTCACGGAATACACATTCATGTGTGCTCCTCCATCCACATACGATGAGCAAGGATCGCTGTCCCCATTGCATTATCTGTAGAGAACTGCGGCTGAGCAAAAACAGCGTCATTTAGCCAGCTGCGCAGTCGTAAACTGGACGCAACACCGCCCGAACA
>JAZOBA010000154.1:0-3016 GCA_045595705.1 Oscillospiraceae bacterium | reverse complement strand
TCCTTCTCAAAAGCCAGATACTCGGCGGCGGTCAGCGCCATACGGGGGGTGGCGATACGCTCAACAGCGGGGTCATTGGCCAGATTGGTGAACAGTACGGTGCGGTCGATAGCGCCGGTACGGGTGAACTCTTCCACGAAGAAGTTGGATTCTTCGAAGGTGATGCCGATGGCGGCGAAGACCACGGCGAAGTTCGCGCCCTCATCACCCAGCACCTTGGCCTGACGGGCGATCTGAGCGGCCAGATTGTTGTGGGGCAGACCGGAGCCCGAGAAGATGGGCAGCTTCTGGCCACGGACCAGAGTGTTGAGACCGTCGATGGAAGAAATGCCGGTCTGGATAAATTCGTTGGGGTAGTCACGGGCGGCCGGATTCATGGGCAGACCGTTGATGTCGCGGTATTCGTCGGCCAGAATGTCGGGGCCGCCGTCGATGGGCTGACCCATGCCGTTGAACACGCGCCCCAGCATGTCGCCGGACACACCCAGCTGCAGGGGATGGCCCAGGAAACGGACCTTGGAGTCGGCCAGGTTGATGCCGGCGGAGGCCTCAAACAGCTGAACCACGGCGGTATCGCCATTGACTTCCAGCACCTTGCAGCGACGGACGGTGCCGTCGGGTAGCTCGATTTCAGCCAGTTCGTCGTAGGTGACGCCCGAAACCTGCTTGACGACCATCAGAGGGCCGTTGATCTCCTGAATTGTGCGGTATTCCTTGATCATTCGTCGGCACCTCCTTCAGCGGCGATGGCATCGATCTGTTCCACCATTTCCTTTGCCATGTCGGCAAAGGCGGCGGGGTATTCTGCATCGGGAACCGTCTTGGCGCGGCCAATGCGCTCCCGGAAGGGGATGGCAAACAGGTCGGCGACCTCGGCGCCCTGAGCGATGGCGGAGCGGCAGTTACTGTCGTAATCCAGAATCATGCCCAGCATCTTGTCCTGACGGTCATAGCTGGAGTACCAGTCCACTTCCACAAAGCCGTTCTGCTGAAGGAAGTCCTCGCGGATCATCTTGGCGGTTTCCAGAGTCAGCTGGTCTGCGGGGGACAGGGAGTCCTTACCCACCAACTGCACGATTTCGTTCAGCTCGGCCTCTTCCTGCAGGATGGCCATGGCCTTGTCGCGGGACTGCATGAACTGGGGGCCCAGATTCTCGTCGTACCAGCTCTTCAGGGAGTCCAAATACAGGGAGTAGGAGTTCAGCCAGTTAATGGCGGGGAAGTGGCGCTTGTATGCCAGAGATGCGTCCAGAGCCCAGAACACCTTGACGATACGCATGGTGGCTTGGGAGACCGGTTCGGAAAGGTCACCGCCCGGAGGGGAAACGGCGCCCACGGCGGTCAGGGAACCGCGGCGCTCGCCCTGCGAGGTCAGGCATTCCACCATACCGGCGCGCTCGTAGAACTGAGCCAGGCGGGAGGACAGATAGGCGGGATAACCTTCTTCGCCGGGCATCTCTTCCAGACGGCCGGACATCTCACGCAGGGCCTCGGCCCAGCGGGAGGTGGAGTCGGCAATGACGGCCACGTCGTAGCCCATGTCACGGAAGTACTCGGCGATGGTGATGCCGGTGTAAATGGAAGCCTCGCGGGCTGCCACGGGCATGTCCGAGGTGTTGGCGATGAGCACAGTGCGCTTCATCAGGGACTCGCCGGTGCGGGGGTCTACCAGTTCGGGGAATTCACGCAGAACGTCGGTCATCTCGTTGCCGCGCTCGCCGCAGCCGATGTAGACCACGATGTCCACATCCGACCACTTTGCCAATGCGTGCTGCATAACGGTCTTGCCGCTGCCGAAGGGGCCGGGGATCGCCGCTGTGCCGCCCTTGGCTACGGGGAACATGGTATCCACTATTCTCTGTCCGCTCTGCAGGGGCTTATCCGGAACGAACTTTCTGGCGTAGGGTCTGCCTACTCGCACAGGCCACTTCTGCATCATGGTGAGGGGGATTTCCCTGCCCTTATTCTCCACTACGCACACAGTGTCCTCTACGGTGAAGGAGCCTTCCTCTACGCTCTTTACTATGCCGCCCTTACCTGCGGGTACCAGTATCTTATGGAGTATTGCGCTGGTTTCCTGCACGGTGCCGATCACATCGCCGGCTACCACTTCGTCGCCCGCCTTTACCACGGGTACGAAGTCCCACTTCTTACTTCTGTTAAGGGCAGGAACGCTGATGCCTCGGGCGATGGTATGGCCCGTCAGCTCTCTTATCTCTGTAAGGGGGCGCTGGATGCCGTCATAGATGCCTTCCAGCATTCCGGGTCCAAGCTCCACGCTCAGGGGTACGCCGGTGCTTACAACTTCTGCGCCGGGACCCAGACCGGTGGTCTCCTCATACACCTGTATGGACGCACGGTCCCCGGTCATATTCAGTATCTCGCCTATAAGGTGCTGAGGGCCTACACGCACAACGTCGCTCACGTTGGCATCGGAAAGTCCCTCGGCCACTACCAGCGGACCCGCTACCTTTATTACTTTTCCGCTCATTAGATTTCCTCCTTTAGCCTGAGCTATATAATCCGAACCCGCTCCACGGGACGGATTTTAGCGTCATGCCGCATTTCACTCTTTGGTGGGTGAAAGCCCACCTGCATCATTCAATTTTGCCTGACACAAAAATCCATTCCCGTGGAGTCGCAGATTTCTGAATTCATATACTAAGGCAGTGCAAGGCAGAGGCTTGCAGATGGGCTTTGCGTTCTTCAAAAGCCGATAACGCGGCAATGCCGACGGATATGATTTCAGAAACGGGTTTGGATTATACAGCTCAGGCTAACCCAGTATGTCGCTGCCGACTGCCTTTTCTACCGCTTCCTTCAGGGCGCTCAATCCCAGTCCTATGGGACCGTCTCTGCCGGGAATTAGGATTATGGCAGGGCTGGGTTTTTCCTGAAAACGGCTTATCTCTGCCATTATATGCTGCGCCACCGTCTCTTCTATATAGATGATGGCATTCTCATCGCCGTTTTCCTGTATCTTCGTGGCTTCCCGGAGCGCTTTCCTCGCCGCCTC
>JAZOBA010000153.1:0-7590 GCA_045595705.1 Oscillospiraceae bacterium | reverse complement strand
ACCAGCACCGATGCTGACGGCAACTGCAACGGCACCGCACCCAACGGTCTGGTTGATCTGAAGGCCGGTATCCGCTGGCTGACCTATAACGATGAGTTCCTGGCCGGCGACTCCAATAAGATCGTTACCGTGGGCGTTTCTGCCGGTGGCGGTATGTCCACCATGCTGGGTGCCAGCGGCAACAGCGATCTGTTCGACAGTTATCTGACCGAGATCGGCGCACTGGATTCCTCCGATGCCGTTTGGGCAAGCGTTGCTTACTGCCCCATCACCGATCTGGAATTTGCAGACGGTGTCTACTGGTGGCAGATGGGCGCAAAGGAAGGCGACGGCTTTGAGGCCGCACTGGCCAATGCTCTGCGGGAAGAGTACATCGCATATATGCAGTCCCTGGGCTTTGATTTGGGCGACGACGGCATCAGCGGCAGCTTCTATGAAGACTTCCTGAACGCCATTGAAGATGCCTTTAATTACCATGCAACCAACAAGCTGAAGAAGGAAGACAAGATCGCTGAGTATTTTGCAGGTCTGAACGAGAAGGAAGAATGGATCAGCTACAATGCTGAAACCGGCACCGAGATCGTCAGCCTGGAAGCATTCGTAAATAACTACTGGGGCGAGAAGCTCTTTGACAAGGGTGCAACCGTGTTTGATACGTTTGACTGCGGCTCCATGGAGGGCGAGGTCTTTGGCGGCAAGCACTTCAGCTGGATTGTAGTGAAGGCTCTGGAGAAGATTTCCGGCGATTACCCCGAGGCTGCTGATTATCTGGCTGCCTACAAGGCAGATGTGGACGGCGGTATGGGCGATATCGCAGCCCTGTACGATCCCATGACCTTTATCGGTCAGGACAACTCCGATGTGGCACCGCACTGGCGCTTCAACATCGGCACCGAGGATACCAATATTGCCCATGCACTGGCGTGGACAGTCTATAACGCACTGAATGCCAAGGAAGAAGTGGATGCCAACTACGGAATCCTCCACGGCATCGGCCATCAGACCGTTGAGTATGACCCCTATGATCTGATCAGCTGGATCTACCAGACTGATCTGGGTGTTGCTCCCGCTTATGATAACATCAAGTCTATGCAGACCGTGGATAGCGGCGAAGCTTCCGGTGCTGTCCAGTCCTATGACTCCGTGGCAGGCACCTACACCCTGACCGAAGTCAATGCTGTGGGTATGGAAGTTTCCTGGACTCTGGAACTGGGCCTGGACGGCAAGTACGTTCTGAGTGAGACCGGTGTTGTTGAAAAGTCTTACACCGGCAGCTATGTTGCCATCGATGGCTATATCTCCTGCGGTCCCATCAATGAGGAAGAAGGCCCCCGTGGCGAAGCCTTTGGCGACGGCTACGTCTCCGTCTGGACTGTGAACAGCGGTGCCGGCACCTGTGCCCATGCGGATCTGAGCAAGTACACCGATCCTGCAACTGCCGGTACTCCCGGCGGCGCTGTGGATGTTTCCGGTACCTACACGCTGGAAGAAGTCAATGCTGTGGGTATGGAGATCACCTGGACTCTGATTCTGAATCCCGACGGCACCTATGCGCTGTCTGAGACCGGTGTTGTGGATAAGACCTATACCGGTAACTACGGCTATGCAGATGGTCTGGTTTCCTGCGGTCCCATCAATGAAGAGGATGGTCCCAGAGGCGAGGCCTTCGGCGATGGTTTCATCTCCGTCTGGACTGTTGATCCTGCAAACGGTACCTGTGCCTATACCGATGTGAGCAAGTATCAGGAGCCCGGTGCTGCCGCCGGCGCTGCAGTGGACGTTTCCGGCGAGTATACGCTGGAAGAAGTCAACGCTGTGGGTATGGAAATCACCTGGACTCTGCTTCTGAATCCCGACGGTACCTATGCCCTGTCCGAGACTGGTGTTGTAGACAAGACCTATACCGGCAATTACGGTTACGCAAACGGCTTCGTTTCCTGCGGTCCCATCAATGAGGCAGACGGCCCCCGTGGCGAAGCCTTTGGCGATGGATTTATCTCCGTCTGGACTGTCGATGCAGCAAGCGGTACCTGTGCATATGTAGATCTGGGCAATTATACTGCTCCTGCCGCTGCCGGCGCAGCAGCAGAAAAGGGCGTTGACGTTGTTGGTATTTATGATCTGACCGAGGTCAACGCCGTGGGCATGGAAATCACTTGGACGCTGGAGCTGCGGGCCGATAAGACCTACGTTCTGAGCGAGACCGGCGTGGTTGAGAAGTCTTACACCGGTGTTTATACCAACGATGGCACCATCGTATCCTGCGGTCCCATCAACGAGGCAGATGGCCCCCGTGGCGAGGCATTCGGCGATGGCTATATCTCCGTATGGTCTGTCAACCCCGAGGATGGCACCTGCATCCATGAAGCACTGGGCAAGTACGTTGCTCCCTAACCAATAACGAATACAATAGGAGGAATTTAAAATGGCAAAACGGATCATTTCCATGCTGCTGTGCCTGGTGATGGTACTGTCTCTGTGTGCCTGTGGAGGCAACCAGGGCGGCCAGGAAAGCACTCAGCCTCAGGGCAACCAGGGCGAAGCAAACCTCGACATTTCCGGCAATGAAGTAACCTATGGCAATGCAAACTCCGCAACTGTCAAACACGAGAAGGTGGTTATCGCTCTGAATGCTGACCCCCAGGACCTGGTTCCTGTCAATGTCAATGTGGGCGGTAAGGAAGTTCTGGACAGCATCTTCGAGCGTCTTTACAACATCGACGGTTTCGGTGGCCCTCTGTACGGCATTCTGGCCAAGGAGATCCCCGTGGAAGTCGAGACTAACGTCTTTGAGTTTGAAATCTACGACAACATTTACGACTCCGACGGCAACCATATCACCGCATCCGACGTTGTGTTCTGCACCAATTATCTGGTGGACTCCGGCTATGCACAGAACTTCGGTAAGTTCGACCATATCGAAGCTGTGAATGACTATACCCTGCGCATCCACACTAACGCTCCTCTGAACGAGCTGGGTGACTACGCAAACATCTTTGGCGTTATTTACGTCTGGAGCGAAAAGGCAATGCAGGATCATAACTTCGCAACCGATCCCTGCGGCACCGGTCCCTACATCTGCACTTACTTCCGTTCCGGCGATAAGCTGATTCTGGAAGCCAGCGATAAGTACTGGGCAGAGGGCACCGACCACCAGAATAGCCGTTCCTGCGCAAACGTGCAGACCATTGAATATCAGATCATCACCGAGCAGAGCCAGAACACTGTTGCTCTGCGTACTGAAACCATCGACTACACCACCAATCTGAGTGACACCGATAAGGCCAAGTTTATGGCTGGCGGCGAGTACTCCGAAGGCTGGGAGACCTACAGCTGGCCCTCCAACCTGACCTACTATTTGATGCCCAACTGCTCCAGTAGCAGCCTCTGCGGCGATGAAAACCTGCGTAAGGCTATCATGTATGCCATTGATCCCACGGTCATTCTGGCAGTTGCAGACACCGCTTCTGCACAGGTGGTTTACGATATGGCAAACGGCAAGTTCGCCGGTTACAATGATGAGTGGGCAAACCAGAACGACTTCTACGCAGCCCGGAATATTGAACTGGCCAAGGAGTACCTGTCCAAGTCCAACTACAAGGGCGAGACCCTGACTCTGCTGTTTACATCCGGTAACCTGCTGCAGAATGTCTGTGAGACTATTCAGATTCTGCTGGGCGAGATTGGCATTAATGTGGAGCTGAAGCCCGAATCCTTCAGCGTCACCAGCGCCGATGTGGTGGATCCCACCGCATGGGACCTGTACGTTGACATGATGGCATCCGATGACTATCTGGTTATTGTCTATGCCCGTCTGTTCCGTTCCTCCAACTTCGACGAGGGTCAGGGCACCAAGAACTTCATTCAGGATCCTCAGCTGCAGACTCTGATCGACACCTGCATGACCGATGCCGGCAACACTCAGGAAAACCTGGATGCCCTGCACAACTACGTTGTGGAGCACGCATACAGCCGTGGCCTGTTTGCTGCATATGAGTCCGCAATCTACTCCTCTGATATCCTGCAGGTTTGCAACAGCTACAAGTACGCCATCGTCCCCGGCGGCTGCATCTATGCAGACAACACTTGGGAATAAGGAATTAGAAATAGTCAAATCAAGGGGCAACCGCCGGCAGTTGCGGTTGCCCCTGCTGACATAATATGGAGGCTTCTTTATGTGGAAGTACGTATTAAAACGATTGGGATGGACGCTGATCATCATGCTCTGCGTGACCATTCTGATCTTTACCATCACCTATTTTATCCCTGGTGACCCTGCCAGAACCATGCTTGGCAGTCTGGCCACCGCCTCTGACGTTGCCAATCTGAGAGCAAAGTTGGGTCTGGACAAATCCTACCTTGCACAGCTGGGTGACTATCTTTACAATCTGATTTTCCACCTTGACTTTGGCATCTCCTGGACCTATCAGGTTCCTGTTGTGGAAGAGCTTTTCCATCGTATGCCCCTGACCCTGCTGATCGGCGGTTGTGCCATGGTGATCCAGGTCCTGCTGGGCATCCCTCTGGGCGTCTATGCCGCTACCCATCAGGGCAAATGGCAGGATTACGCATCCATCGGTATCTCCATGGTGTTGATCTCTCTGCCCGACTTCTGGGTGGCGCTGATGCTGATCGTCCTGTTTAGTGTCAATCTGGAAATCTTGCCTGCCTACGGCATCGACAGCTGGCTTTGCTTTATCATGCCCATTATTGCTACCGCAATTTCCGGCATTGCCATGAATGCACGGCAGGCCCGGTCTGCCATGCTGGAAGTGTTCCGCGCGGACTATATCACCACCGCCCGTGCAAAGGGTCAGGAGGAGAAGAAGGTTATCTGGCGGCATATGTTCCCCAATGCTATGATGCCCATCATCACCATCGTGGTTGGCGGTCTGACCCGAATTGTCGGTGGCGCTGCAGTTATCGAGAATATTTTCTCCATCCCCGGTGTCGGCCAGTATATGCTCAACGGCATCAACAGCATGGATTTCCCCGTCATTCGCGGCTCTGTTATCGTTCTGTCCCTGTTCAGTGCCCTGTCCGTGCTGCTGATGGATCTGGTCTATGCAATGGTGGATCCGAGAATCAAGGCGCAGTACGCCAGCGGAAAGCGGAGGTAACCCAATGATCAGTTTGAAGAAAGAAAAGAATCAGGAAAAGCTGGCAAAGCGTCAGCCGATGTTTGTCCAGACATTCCTGCGTGTTTTTGAAAGCCCTACTTCCAAAATCGGTGGCATTCTGTTCCTGACCATCGTGATCCTGTGTGTGTTCGCACCGCTGTTTACCCCTTACGATCCTCTCCAGTATGATATTACGTCCATCAAGGCCGGTCCCAGCTGGAAACACATCTGTGGCTGTGATGCCATGGGCCGTGACATCTGGACTCGTCTTCTGTACGGCGGCCGGTATTCTCTGGCTCTGGGTCTGATCGGTTCCCTTACTGCCGCTGTGGGCGGCGCGGTGCTGGGCCTGATCGCCGGCTATTTCGGCGGCAATGTGGATAACCTGCTGATGCGCTTCTGCGACATCTGGACGGCTATTCCCGGCATGCTTCTGTGCATTGTCATTTCCACCGCGCTTGGCCCCGGCTTTGGCAATACGATTCTGGCTCTGTCCATCGGTATCATCCCCAACAATGCCCGTATGATCCGCGGTCAGATTCTGCAGGAGCGCACCAAGGAGTATCTGGAAGCAGCGGAGGTTATTAACTGCAAGAAGAGCGCAATCATGTTCAAGCATCTGCTGCCCAACGTTATTTCTCCCACCATCGTGGGTACCACTATGGGCATCGGCGGCACCATCATGCAGGCTGCTACTCTGAGCTACATCGGTCTGGGCGTGCAGCCGCCTTCTCCCGAATGGGGCGCCATGCTGACTGCAGGTAAGAGCTTTATCGATTCCTGCCCCCATATGATGCTGTTCCCCGGCCTGTTCATCGCGATCACGGTTCTGGCTGTGAACCTGATGGGCGACGGCCTGCGGGATGCCATTGACCCGAAACTGAGAAAGTGAGGCAAGAGATATGGAACAAACGCCTGTTCTTTCGGTAAAGGATATCGAAGTCGTTTATACCCAGAATAAGAAGATCGTCCATGCAGTCAATGGCGTGTCTTTTGATATGTACAAGGGTGAGACCCTGGGTCTGGTGGGTGAGACCGGTGCCGGCAAGACCACCATCGCCAAGAGCATCCTGCGTGTTCTGCCGGATCCTCCCGCTATCTTTAAGGGTGGCCAGATTCTGCTGGACGGCGAAGATTTGATGGCCAAGCCTGAGCATGAAATGCTGAAGGTCCGGGGCAAGAAGGTGGCCATGATCTTCCAGGATCCCATGACCGCGCTGAACCCCATTATGTCCGTAGGCTCCCAGATCGTGGAAGTGCTGCAGCTGCACAATGACTACTCCAGAGCAGAAGCCGAGAAAAAAACCGGTGATATGCTGGAAATGGTCGGCATTCCCCGGGAGCGTGCCATTGAGTATCCCCACCAGTTCTCAGGCGGTATGAAGCAGCGCGTGGTCATCGCCATGGCTCTGGCCTGTGACCCGGAACTGCTGCTGGCCGACGAGCCTACCACCGCACTGGATGTGACCATTCAGGCCCAGGTTCTGAACCTGATCAACGAGCTGAAGAAAAAGTACGATACCTCCATGCTGCTGATCACCCATGATCTGGGTGTTGTGGCCCAGACCTGTGACAAGGTTGCGGTTGTCTACGCAGGCAAGATCGTAGAGTACGGCACCAAGGAGGATATCTTTGACCATCCTTCCCATCCCTACACCGAGGGCCTGTTCAACTCCCTGCCGGATATGGAGCGGGATACGGAGCGGTTGAAGCCCATTCCCGGCCTGCCGCCAGATCCGACTGATCTGCCCCAGGGCTGTGGATTCTGCCCCAGATGCCCCTATGCAACAGAAAGCTGCAAAGGTGACATCCCTTACCGCGAACTGACTCCGGGGCATTTCTGCCGCTGCATCAAGGAGGGTTAAGCTATGGAAAGACCCATTATCGAAGTAAAAAATCTGAAAAAGTATTTTGATGTTCCTGCCGGTGTGAACCATGCGGTGGACGATGTGTCCTTCACCATCGAGCGGGGCAAGACCCTTGGTGTCGTTGGCGAGTCCGGCTGTGGTAAGTCCACCCTGGGCAGAACCATCATCCGCCTGCTGGAAGCCACCGACGGTCAGGTGCTGCTGGACGGTGTGGACATCACCCATGCCCAGGGCAAGCAGCTGCGGGATATCCATGAGAAGTGCCAGATCATCTTCCAGGACCCTTACAGTTCCCTGAATGCCCGTATGAGCATCGAGGCCACCATCAAGGAGCCGCTGAAGTACTCCAAGCGCTTCCACAGTAAGAAGGAACTGCTGGATGAGACCCGGCGGCTGATGGAGCTGGTTGGTATCGATCGGCGCCTGTGGGAAAGCTATCCCCATGAGCTGGACGGCGGCCGCCGCCAGCGTGTGGGCATTGCCCGTGCTCTGGCTCTGAACCCCGATTTCATCGTCTGTGATGAGCCGGTTTCCGCGTTGGACGTTTCCATTCAGGCACAGGTTCTGAACCTGCTGATGGATCTGCAGCAGCAGATGGGCAT
>JAZOBA010000152.1:0-7225 GCA_045595705.1 Oscillospiraceae bacterium | reverse complement strand
GGATGCCGTTTTTCTTTTTCTTCCTCTTTTTTTCCATCGCCTTTTATGATATATTTAGGAAAATCATACCAGTTTATTGATTTATCAATACAAAAAGGAATTTGAACCATGTTTTCTGATTTGGGCAGGAGGTCAACCATGAAAAAAGAAATGTATCCGATTCAGTCCAGCCTGAAATCCAAGCGAATTAAATTCGAAACTCCGCAAAATGCCATCAGCTGGACCTATATGAAGGAACTGCGCGAAAACAATAAAACCAAACAAATTCTTGCCGTGAACCCTTATGTAGAAGTTTACCGATTCCGTGAAAATCTGTTCGGCCTGTTTGCCGAAAACTGCGATGGCATGGGTGATGTATGGATGTACCTGATCATCGGCCCGGAAAAGGCCATGCTGATCGACACCGCATATGGCTTGGGTGACCTGAAGGGTCTGGTGGATGAATTGGCCGGCGGAAAAGAAGTCATCGTGGTCAACACTCACGATCACTACGACCACGCCTACGGCAACTGCCGGTTCGAACGGGTCTACTGTCATGAATATCTGGTTCCCTATCTGAGCAATCAGCATGCACACATGTGGGACTACCTGTTTGACAACTGGGGCGAGAACATTTGGTTGGAGTTTGACCGGGCAGACCTTCCGGTCTTCCGTCCTTATGAAATCATCGGTGTGCCCGACGGACATGTCTGGGATTTGGGCGATGGATATGAAGTGGAACTGATTCATACCGGCGGTCACGCAGCAGGACACGCTGCCTATCTGGACCGGCACAACCGGATCCTGTTCACCGGCGACAACATCTGTTCCGATGTCTCCGGCTGCGGTGGTGCAGGCAAACCGCGAACCAACGGCCCTCACTGCGAATGCACATTGCTGACTTACTACCGAGATCGCATGCAATATCTGGTGAATCGATTGGATGAATACGATTACATTTTCCCCCAGCATTTCATGAACAATCTGGAAAGCCACTTGATGACCGACATACTGGACACCGTAAATCAAATCTTAGCCGACCCGGACGCATATGACTACAAAAAAGAAACTTACGGCAAAGCCCGGGACTCTGTAAATGTCCGGTATTTTAAATACATCAAAGGTTTTTCTGTCATCGGATATTCCAAATAACCGCAACGCGCACGGTACACACCAAAGAGGCAGTCTTTCGACTGTCTCTTTTCATTTACCTAAACATTGAACTTGCATTTGGTTTCCAAAAGGTGGATAATAAAAAAAAACATTTTGTCCTGCAAGGAAGTGAGAACCTTGGAAATAGAACGAACTCAAAACAAAGCTGATGCGCTGGCCGAAGACGTGCTGACTCTGGCACGTAATACTCTTTTGGTAAATCTGCGTTTTCTGGATGCCGCCCTGAGCCAGTTCACACCGACTCTTCGCCCGGGAACCACGCTGGCCACCGACGGACAGACTTTGTACTACGACACTGTCCACATTCTGCGCACCTATAAAGCAGAACACACCGTGCCCGCCCGTGATCAGCTACACCTGCTCCTCCATTGCGTGTTCCGTCATATTTTCCCGCGTCAGGGAATCAATCGTGAACTTTGGGATCTGGCCTGCGACATCGCCGTGGAGCATGCCGTTACCGGTTTCGGCTTGCTGGCCGTAACCGCCGAACGGGAACAGAAACAGCAGATCATCACCTCCCGCATTCAGCGTGAAATCGGTATGTTAACCGCCGAGAAGGTGTACCGCTATTTGGAACGCAAACCCTACTGGCTGGATGAATTTGAGGACATCCCATCCCTGTTCCACGCTGACGGCCATGACTTGTGGTACGAAGATCGCCTTAACCGGGACGAGTGCGAATCCTTCTGGAAGGATGTATCCCGCCGGATGCAGGTGGACATGGAGACCTTTGCCCGCAAGCAGGGCGACAAAGCATTGGCCATGATGCAAAACCTGCGGGAGGTCAACCGCGAAAGTTACGACTATGCCGGTTTCCTGCAGAAATTCGCCTCCCGCGGCGAAGTCATGAAGAGCAATCCGGAGGAGTTTGACTACATTTTCTATACCTACGGCATGAATCTGTATGACAACATGCCTCTGATCGAACCTGTGGAATACAAAGACGTCAAAAAAGTCCGGGACTTTGTTCTGGCCGTAGATCTCTGCGGACTGATTTCCACCGCCCAAGCAAAACGCTTTCTGCGCAAGGCCTTTGAAGTATTCAAGCGCAATGAGCGCTCCGGGTTGAAGATGCAGCTCCATTTCCTGGCCTGCGGCGGAACCGAGCTGGCCTACAAACCGGTCAGCACCGAGGAAGAACTGGAAGAATTCCTCCGCGATCTGCGCCTTCACTACCGTGAGCAGTGTGACTTTCGCCCCGCGTTTCTCTGGACCGATGACATGCTCCACAGGGGCAGGTTCCGCAATCTGAAGGGACTTCTATACTTTACCGATTCCAGCGGTCCCTTCCCGCCCAGCAAGCCGGCCCACGATGCCGCTATCGTATTTGTAAATGACAATTACAGCACCCCCGATGTGCCCCCCTGGGCCATCCGGTTGGTTCTGCAAAAGGATGAGTTGGATGAGCGTACATAATTTTATCATTGAGCAAGGTGTTTTATCCAAATATGAAGGACCGGGCGGCCCGGTTGTCATCCCAGACGGGGTAACTGCCATCGGCGAGCGCGCCTTTGAACGCACTCCGGTCACCGAAATCGTTTTCCCGAACAGTGTGACCGAAATCAGGGAGCGCGCCTTCTTCCGCTGTGCCGAGCTGGCAGAAATAACCCTGCCTGACAGTCTGAACCGCATCGGCCACCGCGCTTTTTTCTGCTGCACCGCCTTGACTGCTTTGATCCTGCCCGAGGGATTGCACGAAATCGAAACCGAAGCCTTTTCCGGCTGCAGCGGCGTGACCGAACTGACGCTTCCACAGAGTTTGGAGCTCATGGGAGAAGATATATTCTCCGGCTGCTCCGGTCTGAGCGAAGTTATCCTTCCGCAAAACCTGACCTCGGTCCCCGTGAACACCTTCCTGAACTGCCGCTCCCTGAGCCGACTTGTTCTTCCCGAAGGATTGGAGCGCATCGAGCGCAGCGCCTTTTCCGGCTGCCGTGCGTTGAAGAACGTGGCCCTGCCTGCCACACTGACCGATATCGGCGAGTTTGCCTTCCACAACTGTGGCCTGACCGATTTACCAAAGGGTGCCGGTCTGAAGCGGCTGGAGCGAAGCGCCTTCTCCCAGTGCCACAATCTGACCCAGGTTACCCTGCCGGTCGGACTGGAAAAACTGGAACGCGGTGTATTTTTTGGTTGCGCCAATCTGACCGACGTCTACCTGCCCGAAGGCGTTACCAACATCAACAAAGGTGCCTTCCTGCAGTGCAATGCGTTGGTACGCGTCCATGCTGACCCCAACAACCGGAATTACCGCGACATGGACGGCATGCTGTACAGCAAAGACGGCACCTGCCTGATCTTCTGTCCCAACGGTCTTCCTGCCGTAACCATTCCCGAAGGTGTCACCGAAATCGGCACGGAGGCCTTTGCTGACGGTGATCTGTTGGAGCAAGTCAATCTGCCCCGGAGCCTGCAAAAGATTGGTCCCGCCGCCTTTAGCCGCAGCACCAAGTTGGCCACCGTTGATTTGCCCGAAAATCTGACCACCATCGGCGAAGCCGCATTCTCCTACTGCAGCGCACTGACCACTCTGGTCATTCCCAATCGCGTAACCACCATTGAGCCAGGCGCTTTCCAGAAGTGCACCGCGCTGAAATGGATCTCCCTCCCCTCTACAGTTTCCTTCGACCTGCACTGGTTCGTTAACCCCCATGACCCTACCTGCCGTAGTGCCGACCACACCACGGTGCCTTTTGTCACCACCCGCCCCATGTCGGACATCATCTCCAATCTGGGCAGGCGCTACGCCGGAATCGGCTTCATTCTGGCCGATATTGCCGGTGTGAAACCGGAATCGCAGATTGCCGAAGGATACACCACCTACATCCGTGAAAATCTGGAGCTGTTCCACAAGGAACTGCTGACCGACGTGGAAATCCTGCAGTGGATGTTCGACCACGATATGATCCGTCAACAGGACATCGAGGGTCTGCTGGAAAAGGCCGCTCACGGCGGCCACACCGCCGCCTCGGCCGCCCTGCTGGACTATCAGAACAAAACTTTCTCCACCAAGAATCAGGACGAGCTGATGGACCTGCGCTTTGAGCAGCTGTTTGAAGACGCATTATCCCTGTAATACAGAGTCAGAAATGAGGGAACGATATGAATATTAAAGATGCAAAAGAAGAAATCCGCAACGCGATCTATACATACTTTACCAAGAATGAATACGGCGAGTACGAGATCCCCATTGAAAAACAGCGCCCTGTCTTTCTGATGGGCCCTCCGGGCATCGGTAAAACCGCCGTCATGGAGCAGATCGCTCAGGAACTGGGCGTAGGTTTGGTCAGCTATTCCATGAGCCACCACACCCGTCAGAGCGCATTGGGTCTGCCCTTTATTGTAAAGAAAAACTACGGCGGCAATGAATACAGTGTCTCCGAGTACACCATGAGCGAGATCATTGCCTCGGTCTATGACATGATCGAAGATACCGGCCTGAAAGAGGGCATTCTCTTCCTGGACGAGATCAACTGTGTGTCCGAAACGCTGGCTCCTGCCATCCTGCAGTTCCTGCAGTACAAGGTCTTCGGCCGCCACCAGGTGCCTTATGGCTGGATCGTGGTCACCGCCGGCAACCCCCCCGAGTACAACAACTCGGTGCGCGAGTTCGACATCGTTACATGGGACCGCCTGAAGCGCATTGACATTGACCCTGATTACGACGCATGGAAAGAATACGCCGTCAACGCAGGTGTCCATCCCGCCATCACCACCTATCTGGACATCAAGAAAACCGACTTCTACAAAATTGAGTCCACGCTGGACGGCAAAACCTTTGCCACCGCCCGCGGCTGGACCGATCTGTCGGCCACCATGCGCATTTATGAGCGCCGCGGCTTCCCCATCACCGAAGGTCTGGTTGGCCAGTACATTCAGAACAAACAGATCGCCAAGGACTTTGCCATTTACTACGACCTGTTCAACAAGTACCGCTCCGACTATCAGGTGGACAAGATCCTGGACGGCGAGGATGACATCGACATCCGTACCCGCGCCAAGAAGGCCAAGTTTGACGAGCGTCTGAGTCTGCTGGGCCTGCTTTTGGATGCCATCTCGGCCAAGCTGAAGAACGTCTGTATGGCCGAAGATGTCATCACTGAACTGATCCCACTTCTGAAAACAGTCCGCGCCGCACTGGTCAACCCCACTACCGATGCCGTAGCCGAACTGACCGCTCAAATTGAAACGATCAACACTACCATTGAAATCGGCAAGCGCGCCTCCACCCTGTCGCTGGATCGCCTGCACACCCTGAACCGTGTTCTGGATGCCTTGAAGGACAACGTTGCCCGCTTCGACGGCACCCAGTCCACCACCGGAGAAGCGGCCTTTGCAGTCATCAAGTCCGACTTTGACACCCGTGTGGCCGAGTTGAAGAAAATGGCACTGGATGCCCGTCAGAAGATTACCAACCTGTACACCTTCTGCGACAGTGTATTCGGTGAAAGCAAGGAAATGATCATCCTCGCCACCGAAATGACCATCAACCAGTATGCCTCCCGTTTCATCAGCCGCTATGGCTCGGAGGAGTACTTCGCTCACAATCAGGATCTGCTGTTCTATGAGCGCCAGTTGGAAATTGTCTCTGAACTGGAAAACATGACCCTGTAAACGAAAACGGAGCTGCATTCGCAGCTCCGTTTTTTCATCCATATAAATTTATAATTTATGTTCTTTCCCGGGCTTGTTCATGGCTTCGGGCGTACGGGCACTGGTCCGGGCATCAAGCTGAATTTCGCCGGCCTTGATCAGCGCATTCTTGGTCATAACGGGACCGATCAACTCATAGACCAGAACGGCAAACAGCACCACATTGCGTACCAAATCGCCACCCATCAGCTCACCGGCCGTCAGGGCCATGCCCAGAGCAACACCGGCCTGGGGCAGCAGGGTAATGCCCAGATGCTTGGTGATTTTCTCTCCGCAGTTCGTCATTCTGCAGCTGAGGTACGCACCGGAACATTTGCCCAGCGAGCGGAACAGAATATAAATCACACCGACCATCAAAATCAGCGGCTTACCCAGAATCTTCAGATCCAATTCGGCGCCGGAAATGACAAAAAACAGAATATTCAACGGTACCGACCAGCTTTCCACGCGCTCCATCAGCTCTTCCGAGAAATCGCAGATGTTGCAGAACACGGTTCCGGTCATCATGCACACCAACAGCAGAGAAAATCCACAGTGGATACCGCCAATCTGGAATTTGATCATGGAAAGTCCCACGGTCAGCAGAACAAAAGCTACCGAGATGGACAGGCGCTTGCTGCGGGAGTGGAAAAAGCGCTCCACCCAATTGAGCAAAACACCCATCAGCGCACCCAAAATCAAGGACAACACGATTTCAATGATGGGCTCCAGCACAATGCTGGCCATACTGGCAGATCCCTGCTCCATGGCTTTGGCAATGCCGAAAGAGGCTGAAAACAGCACCAGGCCCACGGCGTCGTCAATGGCGACTACCAACAAAAGCAACTTGGTCAGCGGGCCGTCTGCCTTATACTGACGCACCACCATAAGGGTGGCCGCAGGGGCGGTAGCAGAAGCGATCGCACCCAGCGTGATTGCAACCGGGATGGAAATCAGATCGGGCTTAACAAAATGCAGCGCAACCAAGGCAATATCCACTACAACCGTGGTGATCACGGCCTGCAGAATACCAATCACGATGGCCTGCTTACCCATACTCTTCAGTTGAGAAACACGGAATTCATTTCCGATAGTAAAAGCGATGAATCCAAGGGCCGCCTGGGTCACCAGACTGTATGCCTCCATGCCTTCCAGCGAGGGAAATCCCAGACCGGGAAGACCGATACGTCCGATCACAAAGGGACCCAAAATCAGACCGGCCACCAGATAGGCAGTCACGGCAGGCAGGGACACCTTTTTTGCCAGACGGGACATCATGAGGCCGGCAACCATGGCGACGGCCAAGGTAATTAAAAACTCCACACACTCTCTTCCTTCCGCTTGGCTCAATTCATGGCACAGGGATTGAGTCAATTTTATGCGGCTACATCATAGCACTTTGCCATCACTTCCACAACAGCAAACTTGGCCAAATATTCTG
>JAZOBA010000151.1:0-11979 GCA_045595705.1 Oscillospiraceae bacterium | reverse complement strand
ACTATATTCGTTCCGGTCAGATATCAATGTATTCAAGCACTTTAAAAGAAATGGCTGATCTGTTTCGTAAAAATTCGTATTTCAAAGATCAATTGCGGGTGCTCATTCATTCTTTTTACATTGATTTGAGCGGATTTGGTCGAGCGTCTTTTATTGACCAAAATCTGGTCAAAGCCCTTCAAACGACATTGATTGAACAATCAATTGATATTAATTCACTTGAAATATTATTTTTTGAATGGGTACAACCTGATATGATACCTCAGCACGCATTCGGATTAAAAGATTGCTGGTATCTCATGCGTTTGTGTGCTCAAGGAAAGACAGAACAAGCAGAATATATATTAACAAGAATCTGATGCCGTATAGGTTCTTTAGGGGAATCATTATGTTTCAATTGCTGAAAACGGAAGGACGTGCCCGACGCGGCGAATTCACCTGTGCTCACGGCACGGTTCAAACTCCGGTTTTTATGAATGTAGGCACCCTTGGCGCTATCAAAGGTGCGGTTTCTGCACACGATTTAAAAGAAATTGGCTGTCAGGTAGAACTCTCAAACACATATCATCTCCACCTGCGTCCCGGAGATGATGTTGTGCGTCAAATGGGAGGACTGCATAAGTTTATGGCCTGGGATGGTCCGATTTTGACCGATTCGGGCGGATTTCAGGTGTTCTCTCTTTCTGGCTTGCGCAAAATCAAGGAAGAAGGCGTTACATTCGCTTCTCATATCGATGGTAAGCGAATCTTCATGGGACCGGAAGAATCCATGCAGATTCAATCCAATCTCGGCAGCGATATCGCAATGGCTTTTGACGAATGTGTTGAGAACCCTTCACCTTATGAATATGTCAAAGATTCTTGTGAACGCACACTGCGTTGGTTGGTGCGTTGCAAGGAGGAACACGATCGACTGAACGCTCTTCCTGATACCGTAAACCCGCAGCAGATGCTGTTTGGTATTAACCAAGGCGGTGTATATCCCGATCTGCGTGTATGGCACATGAAGCAGATTGCACCGCTCGACTGTGATGGATACGCTATTGGCGGACTTGCAGTTGGTGAAGAGACACAAACCATGTATGACATCATTGACGCGGTTGAGCCGCATATGCCGGTCGATAAGCCACGTTATCTGATGGGTGTTGGAACTCCTTCCAACATTATTGAAGGTGTTGCACGCGGCATTGATTTCTTTGACTGCGTTATGCCCGCAAGAAATGCCCGTCACGGAAAGCTTTACACGTGGGAAGGCGCGCTGAACATCAAGAATGAAAAATACAAGACAGACGACCGTCCGATCGATCCGACCTGTACCTGTCCCGTTTGTCGTTCCTTCTCCCGAGCTTATCTTCGTCATCTGTTCACTGCAGGGGAAATGCTCGCAATGAGACTTGCCGTTTTGCACAACCTGCATTTCTATAATGAATTAACCGCGCGTATTCGCCTTGCGCTGGATGAAGGTCGCTTTGCGGAATTCAGAGCAGAGTATTCCGAAAAGCTTGAACGCCGTATTTAATGCAATAAAAGACTTGTATTTTTGATTTATACAAGCTATAATGAGTCAAATGAAATTTTGGAGGTTAATACCATGCAAGGCATTACTACCCTGATTCCCCTGATTCTGATCATTGCCGTCTTTTACTTCTTCATGATCCGTCCCGAGAACAAGAAGAAGAAGCAGGCTGCTGAAATGCGTGCTAACCTGAAGGTTGGTGACATGATCACTACCATTGGTGGCGTAATCGGCACTATTTGCGCCGTGAAAGAAGAGACTATTGTAATCGAAACCGGTGCCGACCGTGTCCGCATCGAATTCACTAAGTGGGCAATTTCTACTGTTGGTGCTCAAACCAACGACGGTTCTGCTCAGAAGAAGTAATTCATTTGTTATGAAAATTACCCTCCCTGCATAGGTTGAATAAAACCAGGCAGGGAGGGTGTTTTATGCATAAAAACGAGGATGATCAGACTTCGAAAGTAGTTAAAACCATGGCTACTGTTATGCTCGGTGGTATTCTAGCGCTTGGAATATGTTTGATCATATTATTTCTTTGCTCGATTGGAGTATCAAACGGATGGTTAAGCGATCGTGCTATGATACAATATACAATCGGGGGATGCGTGGTTGGAGGATTCTTTGGCGCTGAATTTTCTGTCCTACGCTTGAGATACAAAACACTGATCATCGGCTTTTTGACATCATGTATTCAGATACTGTTTATTTTGTCAATTGGCTATTTATTGTTTCCAAGCATTTCTTTATCGGGACATGGAGCCGGAGTTGCCGTCGGTTGTATAGCAGGAGGGTTACTTGCCGGTTTTCTGATCAGGAAACCAAAGAAAAAAAGACGAAAGTAATTGCAAAATGGAAAATAGAATGGTATAATACTTGCAATAACCACATAGGAGGGAATTTCTATGAAGCACACTAAGACTCTTAACGGCGCCACTCTGAAGAAGAGCGCTGCTCACGGTGGCTGCGGTGAGTGCCAGACTTCCTGCCAGTCTGCCTGCAAGACCTCTTGCACTGTCGCAAACCAGAAGTGCGAGAACAATAAGTAAGACTTTATGAGAGAGGGTGGGTAACTCCCACCCTTTTTCTATGTCAGAAGGAGTTTTCCGAATGGTACATACTTTTACATCTTTAGGTGTTCACGTCGCGGTTGATGTGAATAGCGGCGCAGTTCATGTTTTGGACAAGCCTGCCTATGATTTGCTGTCTCTTCTGGATAGTCCCTTGGGTGAATCCTGTCCGAATGAAATCGTTGCTAAATTACCTTATGACCGTTCTGTTGTTGAAGAGGCATGGTCTGAACTGTTGGAGTTACAGCAGGAAGGACTTCTGTTTACCGAGGACAACTATATTGATCCTGCAGCAGCTGCAGCCATGCAGAAAGATGCACCTGTAAAAGCGCTTTGTCTGCATGTTTCCCACGATTGTAATTTGCGCTGCAAATATTGTTTTGCATCCACCGGTGACTTTGGAACCGGTCATCGAATCAACATGGATGTTGAAACAGCAAAGGCAGCAATTGATTTCGTGATTGCACGCTCCGGAAACCGCCGCAACATTGAGGTCGATTTCTTCGGCGGTGAGCCCTTGCTGGCAATGGACACCGTCAAGGCAACGGTTGAATATGCACGCTCGATTGAAAAAGAGCACGGCAAGTGTTTCCGATTCACCATGACCACCAATGGAATGTTGCTCAACGACGAGAACATCGAATACATCAATCGTGAGATGTCCAATTGCGTTCTTTCTCTGGATGGACGTCCAGAGGTAAACGACAATATGCGTATTACCCCCAAGGGAACCGGAAGCTACGATATCATTATGCCTAAATTCAAAAAACTGGTGGAGGGAAGAGGGGATAAGGACTTTTATCTTCGCGGTACCTTTACACGCAGCAACCTTGATTTTGCGGCTGATGTAATTCATATGGCAGATCAAGGATTCCGCAGTGTTTCCGTTGAGCCGGCAGTTGGAGAATCTGGATGTGAATGGGCCATTCGCGAAGAGGATCTTCCTGTTGTAAAAGCCGAGTATGAAAAACTGGCTGAACAGCTGAAAGACAGAGACGATGTGAACTTCTTCCATTTTAATGTTGATCTGGCACAGGGACCCTGCGTGATCAAGAGACTGCGCGGATGCGGAGCCGGCTGCGAATATGTAGCGGTCACTCCGGAAGGATACATTTATCCCTGCCATCAGTTTGTCGGAAACCTTGATTATAAAATGGGTAACGTTCATGATGGGACCTTTGATATGGATATTGCCCGTCGTTTTGCAGGTTTGAACGTATACACCAGGGAAGAGTGTAAAGAGTGCTGGGCACGCTTTTATTGCAGCGGTGGATGCAGTGCATCCAATCTGCTTGTCAATGGTGACATAAAAAAACCGAATGCTGTTGGATGCGAGATGCAGCGAAAGCGTCTTGAATGTGCAATTGCAATGAAGGCAATCGCCGCCGGCATGGGTGAGTAAAGCATTCGATCGTTGCATTTACAGCCTGTAATCGCGCAACATCAATATATTGGAGCTCCAAACGAGACAAACCACAATATACGCAAAAAACAGGACTTGGTATAGCGCCAAGTCCTGTTTCTCGTTTCAAGTGTTTACATAATACTGTTTACATAATTTTATTGCATAATAAAATATTTTGATGATTTTTGCCAATTTTGCTTGCCAAAGTCTTCCGAAAGGGATATAGTATACTCACTCGCTTTTGGAAAGGGGGGTGTGTAAATGGATCAACTTCGTTTGGGTTTTATCGGTTCCGGAAATATGGCTACAGCAATATTAGACGGCGTTGTATCCAAGTGCGTATTTCAAGCAAATCAGATTATGATCTCCAATCCTCACTCCGATAAGCTGGAACACCCGATGTCCTTGGGCGTTGGCGTAACCCATTCAAACGAAGAGGTTGTTGTCAATTCTGACATTATTATCCTTGCGGTTAAACCTCAAAAATTCGAAGAAGTCATTTGTGGCATTTGTAGTTTATGCGAGGGCAAGTGCATCGTCTCCATCGCTGCCGGTATTTCCACCGCTTGGATTCGCGAAAGGATTCCAGGTGCTTGCGTGATTCGCGTTATGCCAAACACGCCGCTTCAACTCGGATTGGGTGCGACAGCAATCGCGGATGCTCCCGATGTTTCAGATAAGTTGTTTCAATGTGTTTGTAGCATTTTCTCCGCTGCTGGTTCTGTTGCTGTTATTCCCGAATCGCAGATGGATGATGTTATTCCGGTTAGCGGCTCTTCGCCCGCATTCTTTTTCCGCATGGCGGACGCAATGGTTCATTGGGCACGGGAACAAGGGATGGACCCCAATGTTGCGCTCGAACTGACAGCCACTGCTATGAAAGGTTCGGCCGAAATGTTACTCTCTTCCGGAAAATCTGCAGATGAGTTAACAAAACAGGTTTGTTCACCCGGTGGAACGACTCTGGCAGCTCTGACAGCATTTGATGATCGCGATTTTGAAGGTTTGATTTCTGATGCGATGAGTCGATGCACCCAACGATCCAAAGAATTAGGAAAATAATTCTCGGCGTCTAATACATTTATTTTTCTCATAGTATATTCAGAGGTGAACACTATGAGAAAGAATATTATGAAGGTTTGGGACTTGCCGTCAACAGGTGTGACCGCATCCCTTGTTATCATTTCGCTTATTTTTTTGATCGGGAGTTTGGCCGGATGTTCTTTGGCTGGTCATACAAACAGTGAAGGCGAAGCAGCCTTAAGCAGATATTTGGATGGATTTTTAAACATCCTTTCATCCAATGAAATGGTTAAACCAAAATTTGTTTTCATTCTGTGGAAAGCAATTCGATGGCCTTTGCTTGTTTTATTTCTCGGACTTACACCAATTGGATTAATTGGTATTCCCATCCTGATTCTGATCCGCTCGTTTCTGCTCTCATTTTCTATCGCTTCGTTTTACCAGGTATCCGGTCCAGACGGTTTATTATTTTGCTTTATTCTATTTGGAACAACCGGATTAATTTATCTCCCGATTTTATTTGTATTCGGAATACAAAGTTTTTTAAGAGCAGGAACGATTATCGGTCGAATCACGGGAGAAAACAGACGCACTGCAAGCTTGAAGCATTCGGAATGGATTCGTTTCTGCCTATGCGTCATAATATTATTAATATTTTGTTTTATTGAATATTCAACCGGTCCGGCTGTTCTGAAAGCTGCAGCTGAAACGTTGATTCATTAATTGTAAAGAAGGGAGGGTGTGAATATGGATCATCTGATGGGATACGAAGCTTGGCTCGTAACAGAGAAGAAATCTTCAGCCAATACACTTAGCTCGTATTTACGCGATGTTCGTCAATTTCTTGCCTTCCTTAGTTCAATCAAGGTTAAACCGGAAAAAGCAAATCAGAAAGTATTTGACCAGTACAT
The DNA here is from genome assembly GCA_045595705.1 of Oscillospiraceae bacterium. Classification (GTDB taxonomy): domain Bacteria; phylum Bacillota; class Clostridia; order Oscillospirales; family Oscillospiraceae; genus JAJPXI01. The sequence continues at coordinate 6,054 of JAZOBA010000151.1, read as the reverse complement.
CAAGAGTTTGAGCGCACAGGGAAAATCAGTTTCCACTGTAACCCGAGCTATTGCCTCGCTAAAATCATTTTATACATATCTCCAATCCTCTCATTTTGTTTCTATAAATCCCGCAAAGCAGATTGCACCGGTGAAAAACGAGCGTAAACTCCCACAGATACTGACAAGCAAAGAAGTTGACTTGTTTTTGGAACAGCCAAAGTGCAATGATGCAAAAGGTTTTCGTGACAAGGCCATGCTCGAATTACTTTATGCAACCGGGATTCGCGTGTCCGAGTTGATTGAATTAAATCTATACAATGTTAATCTTTCTGCAAGCTTCATCCGCTGTGAAAGTCGTGGAAAAGAGCGTATGATTCCGCTTTATCCTTCCGCAGTTCGCGCTCTGTCTGAATACATCAATCATGTTCGTCCTCAGATGATTGATCAACAAGACGAGCAGGCTTTATTTGTTAACCTGAACGGTCATAGAATGACGCGTCAAGGATTCTGGAAAATTATTAAATATTATCAAGATAAGGCCGGCATTCAAAAAGAGATTACTCCGCATACCCTGCGCCATTCATTTGCAGCGCATCTCCTCGAAAACGGTGCCGATTTACGGTCGATTCAAGAGATGCTTGGCCACGCCGACATATCTTCCACACAAATCTATACCCAAATCGTGGGTCAAAAGCTAAAAGATGTATACGCAAAAGCACATCCCAGAGCATAAAGTAAACCGCCTTTACAGATGTAGAAATATCTGTAAAGGCGGTTTTATTAAATCGGATTATTTGCAGGCAATCAATTCAATTTCAATTTTTGAACCGCCAGGAAGTCCGGCGACCTGAACGCAGGAGCGCGCAGGAGGATTTTCGGGGAAACGAGTGGCATAAATACCATTGACAACTGCAAAGTCAGCCAGATCAGTCAAAAACACGGTTGTTTTAATCACATTTGCAAAAGTCATATCATTACTTGTCAGAACTGCTTCCAGATTCTTCAGAACCTGTTCGGCTTGCACTTCAATACTGTCACCTGCCAACTTTCCGGTAGCAGGATCCAGGGCAATCTGACCGGATGTAAATAAAAAATTACCGGTAGCGATTGCATGGGAATAAGGTCCGATTGCCGCAGGTGCGCCAGCGGCGGAAATAACAGTTTTCATTTAGACAAACTCCTTTATCATTTTTAAATTAATTATAATACTTGCCGCAAAAAATGCAAGCCGCGGTGTTGCTAAGAATCCTTTGCCGTGGTAAAATATAATGTTGAAAAGGAGGGGGAGAAGTTGGTTATTCTGGGTATAGACCCTGGGTATGCTATTGTTGGCTTTGGCGTGCTTCAAAGTGATCGCAACGAACAGTCCCTCCTGGCATGTGGCGCGATTAATACACAGGCTGGCCTACAACTTTCCAAGCGTCTTCTGCAGATTGCTGATGACCTTGATGAATTGATCCGGCGGTTTAAACCGGATGCTATTGCAGTAGAACGCTTATATTTCGGAAACAACGTTACAACCGGAATCGGCGTCGCACAAGCTCGCGGCGTAATTCTGATGACGGCCGAACGGCACGGTGTACCGATTTATGAATACGATCCATCTCAGGTGAAATCCGCTGTTGTCGGCTACGGAAAAGCTGAGAAACACCAGGTTATGGATATGACCAAACGGCTTCTTAATTTAAAGTCAGTTCCAAAACCAGACGATGCAGCCGACGCGGTTGCAATTGCCCTTTGTCACGCTCGAAGCTCAACATCATTACTGAACCGAGGTTAATTATGTTTTATTATTTGAACGGAACTCTTGCGCATGTTGGACCCAATCTAGCCGTCGTTGATTGCGGTGGAGTTGGCTACGCCTGTAAGACCACCGTAAATACTCTTTCATCTTTGAAGCGAGGCGAAAAGGTAAAGTTGTATACATATCTCCATGTTCGTGAGGAGATTTTTGAATTATACGGTTTTGCTTCGGAAAATGAATTAAATTGCTTTCAGATGTTAATCGGTGTTTCCGGTGTTGGGCCTAAAGCGGCATTGGCCATTCTTTCCTCGGTCTCACCGGAGCGCCTTGCAACTGCGATTATTACAGGTGATGAAAAAGCTTTGACAGGTGCTCCGGGTGTTGGCAAGAAAATTGCCCAACGCGTAATACTTGAATTGAAAGATAAACTTGCAAAAGGACAACTTAACAGCATAGCAGGGGAGAGCTATGCCGGAACCGGAGTAACTGTCATCCCCGAAAACAAGGCCAGCGAGGCCAGTGCGGCATTAGCTGTACTTGGATATGGTCCGGCCGAGATCAACGAAGCTTTGAAAGGCATCCCCGTTGACGAACTTTCTTTGGAGGCCATTATCAAGTTGGCGTTAAAAAAGATGGTGAAGTAATGGAACATCTGATTCTTTGGATCGTTTATGGCATTCTATTTCTCCTATTCATGATATTAGGAGTCATTTTCTTGTGCGGCAAAGGCGATTATCTGATTGCAGGGTATAACACGGCAAGCTCTGCCGAGCGTGCTAAATTCAATAAAAAAGCTTTGTGTCGCAGCATGGCCGTCATGATGTTTGCGATCGCATTTTCGTTTATAGTTTCTGCGTTGGGAATTTTCATTGATATTATTCCGCCGTGGATCGGTCATGTTTTATTGTTAGCAATAGTCTTGGTTGGATTAATATATATCAATACATCCAAACGAGTTAAGTGCAAGTAATTTTGGCAACGAAAGGCAGTGAGCCGAAATGAGCATTGATTTTTCTGATTACAGTGACTTTGAACACGAAGATCCTCTTGTCACAACTTCTCTTACGAGAGACGATGAGAACGAAGGTTCTTTGCGTCCCAAAACATTGAATGAATACATTGGACAACAAAAGGCCAAGGGAAATCTCGAGGTCTTTATTCAAGCCGCAAAAATGCGAAATGAACCGTTGGACCATGTTTTGCTTCATGGCCCTCCCGGTTTGGGCAAAACCACACTCAGCGGCATCATTGCAAATGAGATGGGTGTGAACATTCGTATTACATCCGGCCCTGCCATTGAAAAACCAGGTGACCTAGCAGCTCTTCTGACCAACCTAAACGAGAATGATATTTTGTTTGTTGATGAAATTCATCGATTAAACCGTTCCGTGGAAGAGATTTTGTATCCCGCCATGGAGGATTACGCTATTGACATTATCATTGGAAAAGGTCCTTCTGCAAATTCTATCCGACTTGATTTACCAAAGTTTACATTAATCGGCGCCACAACCCGTGCTGGTCAATTATCTGCACCTTTGCGGGATCGTTTTGGTGTAACATTACGTTTGGAACTGTATACGCCGGATGAATTGGCTTTAATTGTTCAACGCAGCGCCGGTATTTTGAATGTTCCGATTGAAGATTCCGGAGCAATGGAAATTGCTCGTCGCTCTCGAGGCACGCCGCGAATCGCTAACCGAATGCTTCGCCGTGTGCGCGATTTTGCACAGGTTATGGCAGGCGGTGTTATCACAAAAGACGTAGCCGATCAAGCACTGTCTGCATTGGAAGTCGACTATCTCGGTTTGGATTCGGTGGATCGCCGCATGCTGACCAGCATCATTGAAAACTATGGCGGAGGTCCGGTTGGTCTGGATACATTGGCTGCTACCATCAATGAAGAATCTGTCACACTGGAAGATGTGTACGAACCTTACCTTATGCAAATGGGTTTCTTGACTCGCACACCACGTGGTCGTTGCGTTACTCGAAAAGCTTATGAACATCTCGGAATGAAGGCACCAGGCAATCCAGGAATGGATCAATTGAGTTTTTAACGCTGTATATTCCGCATGAATCAATTGAGGTGTATTAAATATGGGTAAATTATTTGGAACCGACGGAATTCGCGGTGTAGTCAACAAGGGCTTGGATGCGGAACTGGCTTACAAGGTTGGTCTTGCAGCTGCCAAAGTTCTTGCCGAAGAGAAAACCGACGGTAAACCTCTGTTTACAATCGGCAAAGATACTCGTATTTCCTGTGATCTTTTAAAGGGCGCTCTTATTGCCGGCCTTTGCACAGCCGGCGCTGATGTCCTTGATCTCGGAACGATTCCAACTCCCGGAGTGGCATGGGTCACCGTTAATTCCGGCGCTGATGCCGGCATTGTAATTTCCGCATCCCACAACCCCTTTGAACACAACGGAATCAAGATTTTCAATGGCCAAGGTTTCAAGTTATCCGATGAATTGGAAGATAAAATCGAAGCAGTCATTCTCTCGGACGCAAACAATCTTCCTCGCAAAACACATGGCGAAATTGGTCAGGTGCGTTTTGTCGCTCCAAAGGCAAGCGAAGATTATATCGATCATCTCGCTTCTACAATCTCCAGAGATATATCCGGATTCCGTATTTTAGTTGATTGTGCAAATGGTGCTGCATCGGCAACCGCTGCACGATTATTTGATCGATTTCCCAAGCTGCAAACCGACGTGATCAATGCGGATCCAGACGGCGTAAATATCAACACAAACTGTGGCTCTACGCACCTAGATGTTCTTGCGGCCATGGTCAAGGCTGGTGGGTATGATTTAGGAATCGCATTTGATGGCGATGCCGATCGTTGCCTTGCGGTTGATGAAAACGGCGACGAAATTGACGGCGATCAAATCATGGCTATATGCGGCCTGAATATGATGAAGGAAGGACGTTTGCCCGACAACGCAATTGTTGCAACCGTTATGTCGAATTTGGGACTACGACTGTTTGCGAAAGAACATGGCATGGAATTTCTGGCAACCAGTGTTGGCGATCGCTACGTCCTCGAAAAGATGGAAGAATGTGGCTATACTCTAGGAGGAGAACAATCCGGTCACATGATTTTCCGCGAGTATGCAACTACCGGCGACGGAGAGTTGACTGCTTTGCAGGTACTTCAGGTACTGCAAAAATCCGGTATGAAAGCCTCAGAATTATTTTCTCAATGCAAAAAATATCCTCAATATTTGATCAATGTCCCCGTCGCCGATAACGACATGAAAAAGAAGATTATGTCTGACCCTGAATTATCGAGTGTTATCAGCAGGGAAGAGGCTAAGTTAGCGGGCGAAGGACGTGTTTTGATTCGTCCTTCCGGAACCGAAGCCTTGATTCGTGTTATGGTCGAAGGCAAAGACCCCGTCTTGGCTGAAACTTGTGCAAGTAATCTAGCAGATTACATAAAAAGCATCTGATTTTTGTAAAATAAATTTAATGACTATTGACAATTATATGTTTTTGTAGTTATAATAGCCAAAGGAGTTTCCTAAATGGAGCATCTTTTGTCACAGAACAACACAAAATCGGACGAAGAACTCTGCAAAAGAGTTTCTTGTGGCGATCGTATTGCAGAGGAAGTACTTGTAATGCGATACAACCGTTTGGTGCGCATTTGTGCTCGACCGTTTTTTCTTGCGGGCGGAGACAGCGAGGATTTGATCCAAGAAGGAATGCTCGGTTTGCTGTCAGCCATACGTTCGTTCCAAGAAGAAAAAGCAGCTTCGTTTCGAACCTATGCCGAGGTGTGTATTAAGAGCCGTTTAATCTCGGCTGTTCGTACCGCATCAAGCGGAAAACACTCTCCATTAAACAGTTATATCTCATTCGAAACCCCCTCTTTTGACGGAATTGTCGATTTCTCCTCAGCCGCTGCCATTGGTATGCCGCAGATCAACCCTGAAGACATGTTGATCAGCAGGGAAGAGCTGCAAGAGCATCTGGACACTGCCAAAGGTCGTTTGTCCGGTTTCGAAGCAAAAGTTCTGAGCTTTTATTTGGACGGTCTTTCTTATCACGAAATCGCAGCTCAGACCAATCGGTCCCCGAAATCGGTGGACAATGCTGTCCAGCGCATCCGGCGCAAATTGGCACAGCACATTACTTCAGGCGAATTCAGCAAAAGCTGAACGCAATATTTTTATCCCAGCATTGTCTGTGTTTTTTCCGGACCTGGGAAGTCAAAGAGAGGGTATTTGCAATGTACGAAGACAAGACTCTGGTATGCAAAGAATGTGGTCAGGAGTTCGTGTTCACCGCTGGTGAGCAGGAGTTCTACGCCGAGCGCGGGTTC
>JAZOBA010000150.1:0-14544 GCA_045595705.1 Oscillospiraceae bacterium | reverse complement strand
CTACGCTCAGCGCGGCGACGCTGACTGGCTGACCGGTAAGGAAGTTGCTGCCGGCGCCGCTGACGGCACTGTCGAAGCTTACTACAAGACCCAGCAGAACAACTTCCTGGCTTCCGGCGCTGTCCCCGCTGAAGTGCCTGTCGCTGATTATGTCATGCTGGACAACATGATCAACGCAGGCAAGTAATTGCTCGGCTGATCCTCGTATAAAGCAGTTCACCCCCGCAGCTCAACGAGCTGCGGGGGTGTTTTGTTTGCGTTATACGTAACGGAAGAAATTGTAACAGCAGATGCACATAATGACGACCATGAGGATCAGGAACAGCTTGCTGACAGTTCTGCTGTCAATTTTCTTGTTGATTTTTCTGCCCACAACACCGCCGAGGATACCGCAGCACACCATGCACACAAACAGGATAACAGGGAAGTCAGGCACCTTCCTGGTGATGAGTGTGAACAGAAGGCTGGCAAGCTGAGAGAAGAAAATGATGTACAGGGAGTTCTGAGCAGCTGTCTTGGTTTCCATAGAGAAGAAGAAGAATAAAACCATGAGATTGATTGGTCCGCCGCCAATACCAAGGAAGGAGGATAACAGACCAAGTCCAAGACCAATTAAAATGCAGCCGATGGGATTTCGGATCCGGATGGATCGAATTCGATCTTTGTTGACCGTGTAGACAGCGGTTCCCAGTGTGATAACAAAGAGGGCTGCTGCCTGAACAGAGCCAACCGTGTCGGCGTTTTCGAACAATGCTTTGATTACATCGAAGAGCTGTTTGCCCAGAAGGCCGCCGACGGCGGCACCGATACCCAGCCATGTGCTTACGCCTGTTTCGATTACCGACTCCTTGGCCAATTTGGATTTCACTACGGAATATGTCGTCATCGCCAGTACAATGCATCCGGACATAAAACTGATGGTGCTGACAGAATACAAGCCGAATGCATCCAGAACAGGTTTGATGATTACACCGCCCCCGATTCCGCATATGGAACCGACTACACAAGCGAAAAAGCTGACAAGAATAAAGACGAAGGCAACCATGTCGATACCTCCTTGTTCATTTGAGTCCAGTATATCAAAAGTATGGAAAAATCACAACTGCACTAGTGTATAATTTTGTTGTTTTCTTATTGACTGCAATTATTGTTGAGATTCCAGGAAACTCCGTGGGTGCAGGTGAAGATACTTTGCAAAAAGCGATATATGTGATAAACTTTACGTAGAAACTCCATGTGAGGAGGATTTGTTATGAATCAATTTAGCAAGGAATCACTGGGTTTGTTTCCGACACCTCTTTATCGGTTACCTAACATCAGCCGTGAACTTGGGACAAATGTATGGATCAAGCGCGACGACCTGTGTGGTGTTGCCTTGGGCGGCAATAAGGTCAGGAAACTGGAATATCTGCTTGCAGATGCAAAAAAGCAGGGATATGACCTGGTCATGACAACAGGACAAGCGCAGAGTAATCATGCCATGCTGACTGCAGCATGTGCTCTTCGTATGAATCTAGGCTGCATTCTGGTGCTGAAAAAGCGCGGCGTAACGGCCCGAAAGGGAAATCAGGTGCTCAATCATCTGATGGGTGTTGAAGTGCGCTATGTAGACACGGACAGCTATGATGTGATCTACGAAGAAATGGATCACATCGCAAAGGAAATGGGACGTAAGGTATACAAGATCCCTTGCGGCGGATCCAATGCACTGGGATGTCTTGGTTATATTGATTGCATGCAGGAAATTGCTCAAAGCGGGCAGCATTTTGATCATATCGTTTGTGCCTGCGGTTCCGGCGGAACGGCAGCTGGTACCATTCTCGGTGCAAAAATGTATCTGCCGGACACACATGTCATGTGTTCCATGGTGGATGACGATCCCTTTGATGTCATCGTACCGCAGTTGATGAAAAAGACCGCAGATCTTCTGGGAATCGATATTGAGATTCCGGTTCCTGACCTGATCGATATGTGCGGTCCGGGATATTCCATCCCGTCGGATGAAGGAAATGAAGCCATTTCAATGATGATGAGATGGGAAGGAATTGTCCTTGACACTTGTTATACCGGAAAGGCTTTTGCCGGATTGGTGCAGCAGGCACGAGCCGGACGTTACATGCCGGAGGACAACGTACTCTTTGTCCATACCGGAGGCGCCGGTGGTCTGTTTGCACAAGATTGGGAAACAGCATCGTTATAATTAGCCAATAAAAATCTCCCGACAAACATAAGATTGTCGGGAGATTTTCTGTTTGAGTTTGAGTATAGTCAGCAGAAAATTATAGATTGTATGTCTAGTTTTCCATTACCATTGTAACGAATATAAATTGGGTGGTTGCCGCTTAATTTCGAATTCAGAGCAAAGGAAATCTCAGTCCAGGTTGTGTTGCTACGGATCGTTATATTAGCTTCGGATATAGAAGATGTTCCATCCGCTGGTTCCTCGTTAAATACTTCAAATCGCCCTTCGGCAATGCCTCGGATAACAAGCGATAGCTGGTTTAGTTTATTGAATTCAAAGTATTTCCATCCCAATACTGTGCCGTCGTTTACATTTGCAATGTAGTGAATATGGTCGTCTTCCTGATAAATGTATGGTTGATGTTGTTTTCGATCCTGGCCAAATACGATGATTCCAAATTCTTCTTTACAAGCAAGGTGGCAGGCATACGCAGCGCTGTATTCACCGATACCTTTGAGTGCGCCATCGTTTAAGCCACAGCTGGTGATTTCGACCTGTGGAATGCTGCCATCCGGAAGAATTATAATTTTTTCGGCACAGCCCTGGCGGGAGGACTCGGTGGCATGGGTTTGCCGGTGATAGAAAATGTACCATTGACCATTGATTTTAACAATGCTGCCATGGTTATTTCCGGTTACATAAATAGCATCTTTTCGTCCGTTCAATCCAATATCGCCATTGGAGATGATGGTACCACGATAAATAAAATCATGATCCGGAAAATTGCTTGTTGCGTAGCACAGTTCGTGGCTGTTCTGGCTGGAATAAATCAGATAGTAGGTGGAGTAAATTTTGCGGATAGAGGCTGCTTCATAGAACGCGTGGTTTTCAAAGCTTGTTCCCGCTGCATGGAGTTGTCCGGGAGCACAAATTTTAGGTTCAACCTTAACGGTGATCATATCGGTTTCCAGCTCAACAACTAAACAACCGGGACTTAAAGGCACGTGGGGGTAATCTGGGTTGGGTAGGGCAGCAAAGCCGTAATAAAGGAAAATCCGATTGTTGTCGTCCACAAGAACAGCGGGATCAAATGGACAAAGATCCGATAGAATCTGCCCATCCGGGTAGTGGATATGTCCATAAAATTCAAAGGGTCCGCTTGGTGAGTTACTGACTGCAACTCCGATTTCCGGATGGAAAGAGAAACAATAGTACAGGAAGTATCGGCCATCTGGGCCCTGCACTACGTCGGGTGCCCAAAGTTGCAGTTTATCCTCAGAGTTCGATGGATCTTGAGTGCGCTTATAAATCTCACCGTGGTATTGCCAGTCGGAAAGATCATCTACAGGTGCCGACCAACCAACATAATTACCGGGACAATAAACGGTACCTCCAGCCTCGTCGTGAGAGCCATAGATGTATACCCGCCCGTCGAAAACACGAGGCTCAACGTCGGGTACATATTCATTTAGGGGCAGATATGGGTTGAAAACCTGAGTCTTCATAAAGTATTCCTCCGACAGTTACGGTATACATATTTCTGAAGAAGGCGCATCCGGGGAGATGCGCCTTTAGTGTGAATATATTTGAATCTGTATTCAAGGATGAATCAAGTGACCTGGTGTGGCAATTTCTCAAGTCTTGAAACAAGTTTTGAAATATTGTCCGGAGTGAGACCAAGAAAAAAAGCATGGCTTAATTCACGGAATGTTTGGGTTGTGAATTCAAGGTTATTGTCATTGAGAATTCCAAATAACTGTGGGAGCTCTTGCTTTAGAATCTCTTGAGCCTTCAGGTCTTCTGCAAGGGAGGATAGACGGGAATCAAGACTGTAAGGGAACCGAAGATCTTTCGTGGGAGTATAGATATATTCGTAGGTTCCGGTAGCAACGGCAAATGGATCAAGGGTGCTGTAGGGAAGGGTTACGAGAGCAGTGCAGCCAAAGGGGACTGCTATGTTGATCTTAAGTTGACCATCATCAAGAATTCGCCAGCTACAACTGTATTGTCCTGAAATCGTGCGGCAAGAACAATTCAGGTGCTGCAGCCGAATATCGGGCCGTGGAGCAATGATAGCATTACGAAACCCATTTTCTCTGGGACGCAGACCGGCGAGGTATGCGTAAACGTATTCCGCGACAGAACCGTATGCGTAATGGTTCAGGCTGTTCATGCCGGTTCCGGATATGGATCCGTCGGGAAGAATACTGTTCCATCGCTCCCAAACAGTCGTAGCGCCCAGTTCAATAGCATACATCCAACCGGGGAAATTGCGGTTAAGCAGCAGATCGCAGGCCAAATCATTCATACCATGTTCGGCCAAAACAGAACACATCAGGGGGGCGCCGGCAAAGCCGCATCGAATCTGGTGGTTATCATATTTCAAACGACGACGAAATTGCTCCATGAGAACATCTTTGTCACGCCACAGACCGAAACGCAGTGCAGTTACATAAGCTGCTTGGGTATCCACCGATAGGCGGCCAACTGGGGTAAAATATGTTTCCAAGATAGCAGATCTGGTACTGCTGGCTAAAACGCTGTACTTGTCAGCGTCTTCCTGTAGGCCAAGTTCCTGCGCGAGTTTGGCAGTGATAGAGGTTGAGACCATGCGGTATACACTTGCAAGGAAGGTGTCGTCGGTACCGCCTTTGAAACTTTGGGGAGAAATTCCATCCTGAGCAAGCCAGTCACCTAGTTGAAATCCTTCTGTGTAAAGAGGGCCGGGGTTCAAGTTGGTGACATAGTCAACCCAGTCGCGCATAAGGGGATAGTACTCCGAAACTTCGGCGTGAGATCCGCTAAAACGGAGCAAGGTATCCGGCAGCAATGCTGCGGCATCAGACCAAAGTGCGCATGCGGAAAAGTTACCCATACTGGGGACATAGGTGGGAACTGAACCTGCGTGTCGCTGCTGTTCTGAGCGAAGAAAACGAAGATAACTGTGGTAAAAAGCCCGGCAATCCATGTTATAGCATGCAGTAGGGGCAAAAATTTGTGCATCGCCGGTCCAGCCCAGTCGCTCGTCTCGTTGAGGACAGTCAGTGGGAATGAACAGGAAGTTTGAGCGTTGACCCCACAATGTGTTTTCGTATAAACGATTTAGTTTCTGATTTCCGGTGGAGAGCCAACCTGTGCGTTCAAGGTCCGAATGTAGTACTGGACTTTCAAAGTCTTCGGCGACGATGTCACCGGGCCAACCGGTTACTTTAACAAACCGAAATCCAAAGAAGGTAAACGTAGGGCAGACAGTCTCGTTTCTACCGTCGGAGCGATAGCTGAAACCTCCAATAGCAGAACGGTAGTTGTCGTTGTAGAAGTTACCGTGCTGAAGGACCTCGCCAAATTCAAAATGTACTTCGGTTCCATAGGGAAGGGAAGAACGGAAACGGATCCAACCGGAATGGTTCTGACCAAAGTCAAGAATGGTTTCTCCTGCCGGGGTGAGAAGAACATCGACTACAGAAAGTATTTCTGTTTCAATCACCGGTTGACTGATTCGATCGACGATGCGAAGAGGTATATCGATATATGCCGTGGTGCGTTCAGGATTATTGTTTTCGGAATGTGCCAGTCGATCAATAATCTCGCCGTCATAAATTCCGTTTGTAGATCGAATGTCGCTTTCGCGCCAGGTCCAAAGGTTGTCGGTGACAATTACTTTTTGGCTGCCATCGACATATGTCATATGAAGTTCAGCTAAAAGAGCACATCGATTTCCAAAGGGCTTGGCATTTTCGATACCAAATCGACCTGCATACCATCCGTTGCCGAGGGTGACATCAAGGGTGTTATTTTCAAGAATCAGATGCGTGACATCGTAGGTTTGATATTGAACCTCAGTTTCATAATCCCATACTCCAGGCGAAAGGACCTCGTTTGTGATGGGAAGGCCGTTGAGAGATGCAGAATATAATCCTAGACCAGTAATATATAGCCGGGCAGAAATGGGAGGATGCTCTGCAGTAAAGGACCTGGACAATGTTGGAGCATAGTCTGAATCAGTATTCGGACCGATCCATTTTGCGGTCCATACTTCATTGAGTTTTCCTGTTTCAAACCATGTATTTCCGGTGTGAGTCACACCAAGATTATCTGTGACCGATATTTCGACAAAATACCTGGTTCTGGGAGTCGGGGAGAATTTCAGCGGAGTTCCTTCCCAATCTAAAAGACCCTCAATCTCGTAAATAGGAGAGCCTGTAAAGGCGACTTCGTATACAGTTATTTTTGTATGGACTTGCTTGGAACCGGAGGAATCTTCTACCAGCCAGGAGAGCAGAAGAGGGCCGGGCTCATAACCAAGCGGACTGGGGATACCATTCAATTTTATGTTGGTAATGGCCATGTGCCGTTCCTCCTGTTGAGCAAAAATTATGGAGTGGATTGTTGTTCTTCTTTGTGTCGGAAAAACTCCTCCGGGGAGGGAAGCGGCGCCTCCATTGTTTCGGGAGAAAACTGTTTCAAAAGCCAGGTGCGAACCAAGGGTAGCCAGGCTGCACAAGCTCGATCGCGGTGAGTTTCCCAGGGACGATCCATGGGCTGAGCAGATGCAAAGCCGTGTTCGCCCTGTTGGAAAATGTGTAATTCAAAAGGGCGGTTCATTTGATCCAATGCATCAGCCATGTGGAGACTATTGGCAACAGGGACGAGTCCGTCATCCGAAGCATGGACCAGATAGATTGGAGGAGTGTGTTCGTTGACATGCATGCAGGGGCTTAAATTCTCCTGTTGATCTCTGGAAGGGGTTTCGGTACCAAACAAGGCTTGGTTGGATGCCTTCATCATGGGTAAAGCAGGTGAGGGTCGGCTTTCCTGCAATACATAATCTGTGATGGGGTAACCAAGAACAGCAGCATGCGGTTGAAGATCAGAGGAAGAGACGCCGATAGCATCAGCCAACCAAGGTTCATGCCAGTGTACAGCATAGCTGGCACAAAGATGCCCGCCGGCGGAAAAGCCCATAATTGCGAGTTTGTCCGGATCGAGGTTCCATCTTTTATGATTTTTACGCACAACTGAAATTGCCTTAGCAAGATCAATCATTTGGGCCGGATAACGCGTATCAACACCTTCGCCTGCTTGAGAGACAACCGTGTACTCAAGAACAAATGCTTGATACCCGTAAGTTGAAAACTGAGCGGCAATGGGGGCACCTTCCGTGGGAGAAAGGGTTAGATATGCACCGCCCGGACAGATGATTATAGCCGGGCGAGGATACGTGGGAAACGGCCAATTGGGATCGGGTTGAGTGATATATGCAGTTAAAATAACATCGTCACGGTCAGGCCAAATCTGAATGCGTTCAATGTTCATACAGCACCTCTCGGTTAGACAAGCTCCAACAGTTGTCTAATGCTGGTCATGTTGTGATGGCCTGCCTTCTCGATAGACGCATCACCAACACAGGCGACTGTAAACCCACCGGCATGTCCTGCCTCGGCACCGGCTACGGCATCTTCAACCACAACACAGGCGGAGGGAGGGAGTCCAAGAAACTCTGCTGCTTTCAGAAAGACTTCAGGATCGGGTTTGGAATGAGTAATATTATTACCATCAGAAATAGCATCAAAGTATCCGTCCAGTCCGATTCGCTCCAAAATAAAAGGAGCATTCTTGCTGGAAGATCCAATGGCGATTTTTAGACCCTTTGCACGAAGTGCGTCCAAAGTTTCTTTTACTTCAACCGGAAGATCTGCAGGGGTCATTCGTCCAAGAAGGTTACGATAAATTTCGTTCTTCTTTGCTGCCAAAGCCTCTTTTTCTTCCTGAGAAAGGATTGGGCCGGAGTAGCGTTCCAGAATGATTTCCAGGCTTGCCATACGAGAGACACCGCGCAGGCGATTATTGATCTCACGGTCAAAATATACGCCCATACCATCGGCCATTTCTTTCCAGGCCAGGTAGTGATATTCGTCGGTAAAGCAGATTACACCGTCTAAATCAAAAATATAACCTTTCAGTTCCATGTGTTTTCTCCTTACATAAATTTGGCGCCCCAGGCATTGCACCAGGGATCAACTGGGCTGCTGCCCATAAAAGAGCTCTTGCCGGTCATCTTTTCAACGGCTGCATCCACACAGAAACGGTTGGAGGAATAGCAATTGATAAATGTGCTGATAAAGGGAACGTCGACCATGTGATACGGATTGCAGAAACTCAGAAACATGGTAGGAATGTCCTTCATGTACCAAGGCTCGTTGGCAGCCATCAGAGAGATCCAGTCCAGACGTCGGCTGGTGTAATTGGAGCCGGTGGCCACATTGGCTGCGACAATGGACAGATCGAATTTTTCCTTCATATCGGCGACGCCCGAGGTGAAGATCTCGCCGCGCTCCATGGTTGCATAATCGTAAAGGGAAACTGAGAATCCGGCGCGCTCAAGAGCGTCCTTCAAGGTGCGGGTTACATTATCGCTTTCTCCGAATCCGGCACCCTGACCTTCACCCAGTACGGTCAGACGGATACGGGGTGTTTTTTTCGGGGAAATGGGAAGAAGGTTCTGGTTGTCTTTGACCAGAGTGATTGCTTTGTCAGCACATTCTCTGGCCCAGATCGCATGCTGTTCACACCCCAAAGCGCCAAGGGCATCCGAGGTGGGCAGGGCTCTTCGGTGCAGGCCGAGGGAGGCCTTCAGTGCTAACTGACGGCAAACTGCTTCATCCAGGCGGGTCATGGTGACAGCGCCGGATTTGAGTCCGTCACGGACGGAGGCGTAATCTTCCTCAATACTCTTGCAGAATACGATCATGTCTGCGCCGGCCATAATTGCGGAGCGAATGGCGTCTGCGCGGGTCTGCGTGGCAGAGAAACCGACCATGGGCGTGGCATCGGTTGTGATCAGTCCGTTAAAGCCGAACTTCTCACGCAGGATACCGGTGAGTAATGCCCGGCTTTGGGAGGCGGGGAGCATCTCCTCATCCTTGATTTCTGGGTTGATAAGACGCTCCAATGCGGGCTGGAGGATGTGACCGCACATGACGGTCTGTGCACCTTTATCAATCAGTGTTTTATACACCATGCCGTAGGTCGACATCCACTCGTCGGCGGACAGGCTGTTCACGGTGGGCATCAAGTGGTGGTCACGCTCATCCACGCCATCACCGGGGAAATGCTTGATGCAAACAGCCATAGGGGCATCCGCTTCAGCAACTCCATCCATATAGGCTTCGGCCATGGCAAGAACCCGCTTGGGATCCGAGCCAAAGGTGCGCACGTTGGTAATGGGATTGCGCCAGTTGAAGTCGATATCAATGATGGGGGCATACGCCAGATTACAGCCCACAGAGGTGCCTTCTTGAGCACTGACATAACCCAGTCGGCGAGCTTGCTCAGGGTCATTTGTGGCGGCTACCTGAAGCGGGCGGGCGAAAAAGGTTCCGTCGGCTGAAATGCCGTTGCCACCGCTTTCCAGATTACACGGATAGAGCATGGGAACCTTGGAGGCTTCCGACATGGCGTGGTAAGCCTGCTGGATCTCGGCCCCGTTACCTGCACGGTACATGAAGGCACCGGGGTTGTACTTGCGGATCAGGTCCTTGAGTTGTTCGGTATCAGTGATCATGTCGGTCAAACAGAAAAGCTGTCCGATCTTTTCGTCAATGGACATGGAGGCAAGCGTGTTATTCACCCATGCGATATCTTCATCAGAAAGGAAAAACGGCTTGGCTTTGTAATCAATCATAGGAGAATACTCCCTTGTATCAGATTGTAATGGATTTCTTGAATCCGTCCTTGGTAGAAACGGAAAGGGTCATGGAATCTTCCGTGCGCTTGAGGATAGCCAGAGCGCGGCCGTGAAATGTATCTGTGACTGATTCAATGTAGTTGTGGGCCGGCTTTGGATCACCGCTGCCAAAGCCCGTAAGGATACCACCGGTCACCTCTGCGGTGAGTTCGGTGTCAGAATCGGTGACAGTGTGGCCGTCCTTGTCCAGGAGAGAAATGTTCACATAAATCAGGTTACCGCAGTCATTTTCGACATCCAGTTCGATGCTGTTGACAAAGCCGGAAGAGACAAGTTCTGCACGGCCGATTTCTTTCTCGCCGTCATAGGTGATTGCCATCAGCTTTCCGCCCTTGTATGTGGTTTCGAATGTGGTGATAAAGCCAACTGCTTCACCGGCGAGTTTTCTGCCCAGAGAGACATTGTCCTGGAACAGTTCCACTTCGGTGCCGGCAGAGTAGATTTCGACAATGACGGGTTTGTCTTCGAAACCGCCCCAGCTCCAGGTGGAGTGGCTGTCGCTGATTACCCAGGGAGTTTTAATGAGCGTTTCGCCATAGTGAGCAGGATCCTGCACGCTGATATAAGGGTTGCTGCGAAGACCGAATACGATCTCACGGAAATAGGATGCAGGGCGGCGGAAACCGGTGATATCGATATCGCCGCAATAAGCAAGCTGGCAGGGGAATTTTGCGCCAAAGCCGCCTTCTCCGAAGCGGTAAGCGGGAATACCAACGCCTGCTTCACCGATGTAATCCCAACCGGTCCAAGTGAAGTCGCCAATAACGCTGGGCAGCTTTTTGACCAGCGCCCAATTGCGGGGAATGTCGGGCGGATAAGTTTCGCTGCCGACCACCACGCGATAGGGATAGGTTTCTGCGTCCGGCTCGTAGCGTGCGGCCATGTAGTTAAAACCGACCAGATCCATACCTGCACAGGCGGTGTCGATGCGCTTGGAAATCAGCGGATGCTGAACAATGTCGTCCATGTGCGCATGCATGGCAGTCATAAAGTCATTGACATTGCCATCGCTCTCGCCGCGTTCAACGGCAGCGGAGATAACATCAGACATAATTTGCCCCATATAGTCTCCGGCTGCAAAAACGCCGTTTATAGAGACTAATGTGTAGCGAGTTGGGTCAAGAGATTTAATTAGGCGAGCCATTTTGCGACCAAAAGCAGAACCCTGTGCGGTACCAACCTCGGGGATCTCGTTTCCAAGAGAATAGAGAATAACACTTGGGTGGTTAAAGTCATTCTCCACCATGGTGATTATATCTTCTTCCCACCACTTGTCAATAAACAGGGAGTAGTCGTTGTCTTTTTTGGGGCGAGTCCACATATCAAAGGCTTCGTCCATGACATACATGCCTAACTTGTCACAGGCGCGCAAAAGGGCAGGGGATGCGGGGTGATGCGCCATACGGATGGCGTTGAAGCCAGCCTGCTTGAGGATACGGATGCGGCGCAGTTCGGCATCGTCACAACTGACGGCACCGAGCAGGCCGTTATCATGGTGAATGCAGGCGCCTCGCAGGTTGACGGTGTTTCCGTTGACTTGCAGTCCGTGTTTTGTGTCAAGCTGTAAGGTGCGAATACCGAATTCTGTTTCAGCGCGATCGACCTCGCTGCCTGTGTCGTCCAGACGAACAACGCAGCGATAAAGGGTGGGGGTCTCATCGCTCCACTGCTGCGGATTGTTTACCGCGACTGTCTGTTCTACAGCTTCCTTGGTGTTGCCGAGCAGAGTAATGGGCAAGGAGGTGCGGGCGCAAAGTGAGCCGTCCTGCGAATAAATTTCAGTGACAACAGAGGTAGACCGAGGGCAGAAACCATTGTTTTCCGCCAAAACGGACACTGAAAGTATGGCATAATCGTCTTTCACATATTGTGTATGAATCTTCACACCGTGGTCCGGAATGTGGAGGAGATCCGAAGTCAACAGCCAGACATCGCGGTAAATGCCGCTTCCGGAATACCAGCGGCTGTTTGTCATGGCATTGTTCTTGACCAGAACGCGCAATTCGTTTTCGCCGCCATAATTCAGAAAATCATTCAGATTGACAACAAAGGGGGAGTAACCGTACGGACGTTTTCCAACGAGCTGGCCGTTTAAATAGACCAGTGAATTCATATAAATGCCGTCAAACTTCAGGGAAACAATTTGATCCTTATATTCTTCGGGAGCATAGAACTGTTTGACATAGATGTAGTTTCCACCGTCGCGGTAACCGGTATTGCCGGAGTTGGGACTGTCTGCGCGGGGAGTGCGCTCCAGCATTGCGTCATGGGGCAAATCGAGTTCGCGGGCTTGTTCGGGAATATCCCAAACAAGAGAAAACGGGTTGAGGTCGTCCCAGAATTTCCAGCCGTTATTCCAAAGTTGAACTTTCATGAGGAATTCTCCTTGTTGCAGATTATAAAGAGTTGGAGCCGTACAGAGCCATTAAGTCGGACTTGACGACGAAGAAAGACGCACCGCCCCAGCGGACGCGGCAAAGCTTTCCTTCCGGATCACCGGCCTCGGCATACTTATGGTTCAATTTATCCTCGATTACGGCATCGCCAAGGTAAATATGTTCAACCAATGCGATGTAGTCATCCAGATAAGAATGAGCAATGGGAGCGCCGTTGTGAGTAGGGAAGAGGGTGTTCCATTCGCCTTTCAAAGATTTTAGGCGGAGCATATTAGCGTGATGAGCACGCAGTTTCTGATCAAGTATAAAATCATAGCCAGGGATGGCTTCGGTTTCGTACATAAGGACCTGTGCGCTTTCCATTTCGTCGCCAACAAAGAGAAAGCCATTTTTGCGGTCGAGGAAAGCGAGGGAGCCGTTGGAATGAGACGAGATATCGATCAGCTCGATCACGCGATTGCCCAAGTCAATGGTATCGCCATCCTTGACAAGCTTGTGCTCATAGTTGGGGTAGGGAAGTTTAGAAGCGTCAAAAGGAAGGCGGTGGCAGGTAAACAGGTCACCTTCGCCGCCGGGCAACATCATAACCGACTCCCATTCACCGTTGCCGCCGGTATGGTCCAAATGACCGTGGGTGTTGGCGACAACAATAGGCATGGAAGTCAGTTTTTCAACATGTTCGCGCAGATTGCCGGCACCCCAGCCGGTGTCGATGAGCAGGGCTCGTTCATGGCCCTCCAGCAAGTACATGTTCTGAGAACCATTCATAAAGTTGATGATCCAAGTGTCCTCATTGATTTTCCAACTCATGTAAGAGCCAAAAATTTCAGTAAGACTGGGCTGCATAGTGATATCTCCTTTCAGATAGATATAATACATGAACCTCCGCAGCAGCGCTGCGGAGGTTCTGTCTCAGCGCATGATGCGGCCGATGAAATTCGAATTTATTTTGCGGATAGCGCGCGGGCTTTCTTTTCGTTCCAGGCGCGGTGCAGACCGACCTTGTAACTGTTGGAGGTGTAAACCAGGAACAGTAGGACTACCGTGCCGTCGATGACAGTTTTCAGGGAGCTGCCGCAGCCCAGTTTGATCAAACCGGAAGTAAGACATGCCTGACAGAAAGCACCGACAATGGTACCGATGTTGCGATCAGAACGATTGGCGAGGGCCTGACCGACAAACATGGGGAGGAAGGCGCTCATCATGTAGGACGAGCTGGACAGGCCTGCTTTGGGGGCGACCATGCCGTTTTTGCAAAGAAAGAGAACTCCGGCGCAGGCCATCAAGGCACCTGCGATGATGTAACAGATTACGGAGTTAGTATTTTCATTGACACCCACCTCGACGGCATTTTTCTGGCCGGTTTTGAGGGAGTGGCAGTTATAGCCGAATTTAGTGAAGTTGAGCAAGTAAATCAAGATAACCAACACAACTGCAGTCAACAGAATGCTATACAGAGGTTCGCTCCAGATGAGCAGATCGAATTGGGTCATCAGGCGGACGCCGTTGCCCTTGTTAATGATGAAGCCAATGGCTTCAAAGACCATGGCAACACCCAGAGAGGAAACCATGGGAGGGAGTTTCAGAGTGATGTAAACAATGCCGGAAATAAGTCCGCAGATCATACCAATCACAAGACAGACAAGCAACATACCAAAGGGGCCCAGATCCAGTTCCTTGGCGAGGTTACCGCCACCGATGACAGACAGCAGCAAAACGGAGCCAACAGAAAAGTCAAAACGTCCAGAGGTTAAGTTGTAGGACAGAGCTAAAGCAATAAAGCCAGAATAAAGCGTATTGTAAAGAATGATTTTAAAATCTCCACCCACGCCGAAGCCAGCCTCGCCGAACAGATTGGTTACGAGCATAAACAGCAGGTAAACAATAACTGCCGGGGCAATGGTGATAAGAGTGTTAACAGAAATTCGTTTCAGTCGATTCATAGAGCACCTCTTCTTTCAGAGCCTGGGCGGACGGTTTGTCCGCCCAGGCTTCTGTTTAGCGTGAGATAAGTACCTGTATTTAGGTTGCGGTGAAATTAGCCGGCATGACGTCCCTGAATCTCAGCGGGAGTGACGGCGGTGTACAGAGCTTCGTAGTCAGCGATGGTGACCTTGGAATTGTTCTTGTACAGCAGGGGAGCGATGTCCTCAGCGGTGAAGACCCAGCCGTTCTCGCCGCCCTGGACGGAGCCGTAGAAGCCGGCGTCCTGCACGTTG
>JAZOBA010000149.1:0-3460 GCA_045595705.1 Oscillospiraceae bacterium | reverse complement strand
ACCGGTCTCACTCAGAACGTACTTGCCGTCCAGGCCCAGTTCCAGAGTCCAGGAAACTTCCATACCCACAGCATTGACTTCGGTCAGGGTGTAGGTGCCTGCCACGGAGTCATAGGACTGGATAGCACCGGAAGCTTCGCCGCTGTCCACGGTCTGCATAGACTTGATGTTATCATAAGCGGGAGCAACGCCCAGATCAGTCTGGTAGATCCAGCTGATCAGATCATAGGGATCATACTCAACGGTCTGATGGCCGATGCCGTGGAGGATTGCGTAGTTGGCATCCACTTCTTCCTTGGCATTCAGTGCGTTATAGACTGTCCATGCCAGTGCATGGGCAATATTGGTATCCTCGGTGCCGATATTGAAGCGCCAGTGCGGTGCCACATCGGAGTTGTCCTGACCGATAAAGGTCATGGGATCGTACAAAGCTGCGATATCACCCATACCACCGTCCACATCTGCCTTGTAGGCAGCCAGATAATCAGCAGCCTCGGGGTAATCGCCGGAAATCTTCTCCAGAGCCTTTACAACGATCCAGCTGAAGTGCTTGCCGCCAAAGACCTCGCCCTCCATAGAGCCGCAGTCAAAGGTATCAAACACGGTTGCGCCCTTATCAAAGAGCTTTTCGCCCCAGTAGTTGTTCACGAATGCTTCCAGACTGACGATTTCGGTGCCGGTCTCAGCGTTGTAGCTGATCCATTCTTCTTTCTCGTTCAGACCTGCAAAATACTCAGCGATCTTATCTTCCTTCTTCAGCTTGTTAGCTGCATGGTAATTGAAGGCTTCTTCAATGGCAGTCACAAATTCTTCATAGAAGCTGCCGCTGACACCGTCGTCGCCCAGGTCAAAGTCCAGGGACTGCATGTAAGCGATGTACTCTTCCCGCAGAGCATTGGCCAGTGCGGCCTCAAAGCCGTCGCCTTCCTTTGCGCCCATCTGCCACCAGTAGACACCGTCTGCAAATTCCAGATCGGTGATGGGGCAGTAAGCAACGCTTGCCCAAACTGCATCGGAGGAATCCAGGGCACCGATCTCGGTCAGATAGCTGTCATACAGCTCGCTGTTGCCGCTGGCACCCAGCATGGTGGACATGCCGCCACCGGCGGAAACGCCCACGGTAACGATCTTATTGGAGTCGCCGGCCAGGAACTCATCGTTATAGGTCAGCCAGCGGATACCGGCCTTCAGATCAACCAGACCGTTGGGTGCGGTGCCGTTGCAGTTGCCGTCAGCATCGGTGCTGGTACGGCCCCGGGCACTGACAGTGACCAGAATCAAGCCCTGCTCGATGAACTGATAGCAGTAACCGGCATTGCTGCCCATACGGCCGTCGGAAATCTTGGGTGCAACACCGGCTGCGTAGCCGGAAATGGTATTCAGATAAACAATGGGTGCTTCCTGAGTGCCGTACATGATGGTGCTATCGTCTTCACCCATAACACCGAAGATGCCCTTTTCATTGATCTGGCAGCTGCCATCGGCATTCTGGGTCATGTAGCAGGCAGGAACATAAATGTTGAAGGTCTGATACACTTCATCCACAGGATTGGTGCAGTAGGTAATGTTCTCCAGAGAGTAGTAGGGAACATCCACATACTTTGCCTCGCCTGCGCCTACATAGCATACATCATGGTAGACCCACTCAGATGCGTAGGAGCGAACATCGTAGTTTTCATAGCTTTCCGGAACAGGTGCCTGGGTCTCCTGAGGCTTGGTGTCCTCAACGCTCTGCTCGCCGGTGCAGGCGCACAGAGACAGAACCATTGCAACTGCCATAAGAATTGCAAATAGCCGTTTCATTTTTTCGCTCTCCTTTATATTGGTTTGGGCATTTCACCCACAATTCCTCCATTCAAAGAAATTGTTCTAGCATTATTTTACAAAAACGTCACTTGACAAGCAAATTATTTTCGCTTAAATTTAATTCATAATACTTATAAATCGAAAGGCAGTGTTTCTTTATGACGATTCAGATGCTGCGTGAATTTGTGATGCTGGCCGAAATCGGCAACTATGCCGCTGCGGCGGAACCGCTATTCATCTCTGAAGCCACCCTATCCAGGCACATCATCGCACTGGAAAAAGAGATCGGAACACCTCTGTTCATTCGGTACCCGCGGCACATTGAGCTGACTGAAGCCGGATTTATCCTGATTCCATACGCCCGCAAAATCATCGAAGAAGAAAATGCCTGTCACGCCAAAATCAAACGGGCTCAGTCCCAAAGCAGGGTCTCTGTCAGCATCGGCTGCGATGGTATTCTGGCAAGCTATGGTGTCATGGAGCAAATCGCAAGATTTCAGGGACTTCATCCCGAGTACCAAATCAGCATTTCAGAGTTCAGTTCCTTTACGCTGAAGGAAAAGGTTTCCAACGGTGAGCTGCCTTTTGCTTTTATTGTAGATGACGGAACCCGGAGCAATTCCTTCCAGACCCTTGATTATTCAGAGGACTCTCTGGCCGCTGTGTTCTCTCCCGATCACCCGCTGGCTTCCCGTGACAGCATTCACCTTTCCAAGTTAAGTAATGAAAATCTGCTGCTCCCCCCTCCTTTTACCATCATGTATGAGCTGTACAGCAAGGTTTTCCACGAATCCGGTTTTACACCCTTCTCAACCGTATCCGCTAATCCCGTAGGTGCCATGGCCGGGCAGATGATCCATGCGAATCTCTGTGTCGGCATCATGCCAATACAGATCGCCATGCACCATAGTGCCGATCTGTACATCCGGGAGATTCTTCCCCTGCACAGCATCAAAACAGCAGTCATCTACAACCCGGATATGTTAGACAAAGGTGGCACGTTGTTTCTGGAATTTGTGAAAGGAGCGCTTGCAGATGAAAACGGAACTGTATGAATATTTTCTGACGCTTGCAGAGCATCGCAGCTTTTCCAAAGCCGCCCAGCAGCTTCCCTTTACGCAGGCAGCTCTGACCCAGAAAATCCAACAGATGGAGACTGCTTTGGGTGTCCCTCTTTTTGATCGCACGACCCGCAGGCTGGAGTTAAGCGAGTACGGAAAAATTATGCGTCCCCATGCCCAGCGAATCGTACAACTGAAGAACGAAGCCTTGACCGCCATTTCCCGACAGCAAACCATGCAGACTTACGATTTGATTGTGGGTTTCTATCCCACCGCTTCCCGGTACAATTTCGTAGAGAAGACGAATCTGTTCCGCAGTCACCATCCGGAAATCAACACCCACTTTCGGGAATTGCTGCCTGCAGCACTGATGGAAGCAATGGAACGGGGCGAATTTGACTTCATCATTTGCGAAGAAAGCGACCATGCTCTACATCCGAATTTTGATCGGCTGGAACTGAACCACGACGTGCTGGCCGCTGCTATACCGGCATCCCATCCGCTGGCAAACTATCAGGAGGTTCTTCTTTCCCAGCTTTCCAAGGAACGGTTTCTTATGCTGCCAGAAAACACCTTCGTGTATCACACCGCAA
>JAZOBA010000148.1:0-43781 GCA_045595705.1 Oscillospiraceae bacterium | reverse complement strand
CTTGTTCGAGCATAGAACTTCTCCTTTCGTTTTGGGTAGGGGTACTTTAAGATTAAAGGATTTTGTTTCTATGCTCAACTTCTTTTAATGACAACGGGGTCAGGCTAGACTAGCCTGACCCCAACATTTATTATAGAACCAATAAAAAACGACCCAAATCTCGGTAATGAGATTTGGGTCGTTTTTTAGCGAATTTCGTGTCCGCCTGCTGGGGGAGTATTGGTGTTGGGGATATCTTGATATTTCATTTTTCTTTCTATGATAAACACTGTGAACGAGCAAGCGGCAGCCAAAAGATCCAACAGGGCATTCAGTAATTGTTTTATGGGCTCATCCTGAGGATTCAAAATTGTGTAAAGAACTGTAGAAAGGGCAGTAGCGGATAGTGCAATGAAAAAAACCAGACAAATTCGCTTTAGGTAAACGGAGGTGGATTTATGTTCATAAAGGGTCATTTTACGCGGTGCTTTTGCATAACCGACAAACATCCAGGCAACAACAAACATAAGAATTGTGCTTGGTAATCCAAAGAGAGCTACATACCAACAGGAATTGCTTCCAACACGTCGAGTCATGGAAAAAACAAACAATGCAATAGACAATGCGATCAAAAGACCGTAGAGGATCCGTATCAAAACATAGTTTCGTGTGGAAAGGTCCTGACGGATCCAAGGTGCGGTATATACGCGCTCAATGGTATACGGTTTTCCGGGGCGATCCACGCGCACTTCAGTCCAACCGCGGAAATAAGAGTGATAAAAACCGCTGCGGTTGATGCCGACATTTTTATCATAGATATCTGATTTGTTTTCCAAATCATAATAGGTGGGGCCTCGGCCCTTCACACCATAGATATCGTTTCCTTTGTTCCATTTTTTGGGCTGAAAGAGGCTGCCTTTGTAGTTTTTCATCAGCTCATCTTTCAGGAACATTCCGAACCAACCCATGAAACAACCTCCCAGTGTGTGATGCAATCATTTTATCATTTTTGGGGTTTATCTGCAATGATTATTCATGAATGCAAAAGTTTCATCCTTTTGAATGTTGGAAATCGTTGTGTGGCGCATTGTCCATGAATATCTGGCGTCAATTTTTGCATTGGTGTGGTTTTTGAGTCGAAGTACCAAATTCAGGAACAGGTTTAGGGTAGTCTCGTGGTGTGCTCCACAGCGCATATACCAGATCGGCGCGATATCCGCTTTCTCGTTTGTTCCGATAAAGTTCATGGGATTGGTCAGATATTCGCCCCAACTGTTTTTCTTTGCACGTGAGATCCAATCTGCGCCGATTTCTTCATACCCCTGAAAACGGGAAACGATTTCACCCATAACTTCACTGAAGTGGCCAAGGTCCTTGCCATCGACCGAACCAAATGCATCATTTTCTCGGGAAGGCTGCGTGTCAAATCCATCATAGCAGCCAATGTAGCGCATCCAACGACCGCTGTTCCAGTTTACAAAGGCAGAAATGTCCGTAACCGTTGCACGTGTTCCGTCCCAGGTAACAACGCTCTTGTTGCGTTCGTCGGCGAACCACTGCTGCCTCTCTTCTTCGGAAAGAGAGGACAGATAAACAGTAGCGGACTGACTCATTTGTTCCAGCAGATAGGGGGTATAAGTGTCTTTTGTACCGAAACCGATGGGTTCACCGGTCTCCGGATGCTTTAATTCAAGTGTATTAACATACTCCTCGAATTCGTTGGCCATCGTCTTATTCATTGCTAAAAATACAGGGTCCTCTGCAAACAAACCCTTGACCCTTGCTGCGCTGAACATCCATTCATATGCAATATCAATATGTTTGAAATCTGTTATGGGGGAATTTACAACACTACAGAAGATATCATCCCGTGCGGGGGCAGCTCCGATATCAGCCAAGTATTTTCCGTAATGGGCGCTATTTCCGGTTGCACCCAAAAGGGCGCTCATTCCACCACCTGAGCTGGTTCCATCTGCGATAATTTTGTTGGGATCACCGGGAATGAAACCCTTGTTATAATGCAGGTAGCGGATAGCGGCTTTTAAATCGACGATTGTCATGGGAAGTTCGCCACGCCCAACATAAACACCGTTTACCACTGTGTCTCGTCCGCGTGCACCGGGGGATACAAAGATATATCCTTCATAAAGCGCGCGCGGAATAAAACCGCGGGTGGAGTCCTGCCACTCAGCTGTGGCATTGTGATAGCTTTGGTTCTTTTCTACCGGAACAGGAGAACCCTTGTTCAGCCGTGCTTCAAATTCCTGTGCAGCGGCCAGAGTTTCCTGTTCTTTTTCAATGGTATATGCTTCACTTCCGGCCATACCACCTGTTCGCTGGAGAAGATAGATGGGGGCACTGTGGTTGTCGACCAGTGACTCCGGAACATAAATGTTCATGACCTGTAGTTCAGGTGCGTTTGGCTTGGAAACATAGGGAATATTTCGATACAACCGAAAGACGATTTGAATTCCGTTTACTTCAACGGAACCAATTTCATATCGGGTCGGATCAAAACGCAAATCAATTGACATAGATGCCTCCTTGTGATGCGGATGGATGGAAACCGATGCTTATTTGTGGTGCCGTCCGCCGCCGCCCTGACATCCACCGGGGCAGGCAAAGAAATCTGCGAAATCATATCCAGCCTGTACACGAATGGCGGGAACGCCTTCCGCGGAAATAACCCTAGCGTTCTTGATCAGGCAGCCCAACTTATTGCCGGAAAAGCCTTCGGAAGAAAGGGCTGCATCAAATTCAGCAACTTCAGCATCCTTCCATACCTGATGCATGGTATAGCGGCTGACACAAACGCGGCGGATGGCTTCGCCAAGTTCGATTTCGGTCATAGCCAAGTCGCACCGGTGAGTTGCTTTCAATGCCGTACAGGGGGAGACCCACACGGTAAAGATATCATCGGAGGTCAAACCGTTCTCAGTGGCATAGGTTTCTTTGCACCATGCGTCGAAGATGTCTTCGGGGTGGCGGCCGATAACAGCTGCATCGCTGACCTTGGCTGCAGCAGGGCAGAGGGGCGAGATGCCCGTTTTGCCGTCTGCCACCAGTGCGGCAATTTCTTTTGCAGCCACAGCCTTGAAGGCGTCTGCAGAAAATACCTTTTCTGCGCCCATGTTATGAAGAATGTGGACCAGTTTTCCTGCTGTCTCTGGGTCGGTTTCGGACAAGGCAAACAGTACATGTTTTTTCTGATTTAGAGCAATGCGCAGCGCCTTGTTTTCGTTTTTAATGCTTAGTGCGCCGGTGGGACATGCAGCGAGGCACTGTCCGCAGTCGATGCAGCCGCTTTCGGGCATGGGAACTGCGGATCCGATACGGGTGTTTGCGGCGCGATTCAGTGCGCCGATTGCATAGATGCCCTGTTTAGCACAAGCTTGTTCGCATCGCCGACAAAGCACGCATTTGCTGTAGTCGCGGATGATGGCGGGGGAGGAGATGTCCTTTTCTTTCGCGTGGTAAACCGAAGAATAGATGCGGTCATCCATACCGTGCTCGCGCAGCAGGGCGTGCAGCTCACAATTGGAGGCACGAGAACAGTAGTCGCAGTCCATACGGTGATGACGGCAGATAAAATCCAAGGTCATCTTTCGGCTTTCTACAACTGTTTTGCTGTTTGTGAAGACCTCCATGCCTTCACGAACGGGAGTGGAGCAGGCGGGCATTAGCTTATTGCTGCCCGTCACTTCTACTACACAGACGCGGCAAAGACTATCGGCAAAGGTATCTTTCAAATAGCAAAGAGTGGGGATATGTATTCCATTGGCGCTGGCGGCGGCAAGAATCGTCGTGCCCGGTTCGGCGGCAATTTGAATTCCGTTGATTTTGAAGTTAATCATGATTACCGCCTCCTTACCGTGTAAATTCTGCCGGGAACGCTACCATGGCGCTCTCTACAGTGTTCGGAATGCCCTGGCCAAGGGCACAGCGGGAACTGAGTTTCAGATAGTTGCAGAGCTTTTCTAAATCGATTGTACCACCCTGCTCACGAAGCAACTTTTCCAGTTCCTCGGAGCCGTAGCGGCAAGGTACGCACTTGCCACAAGATTGCTTGGCCAAGAAACCAACGCTTTCGGCGCAAAGAGTACGCACATCGGTTTTGTCATCAAAGAAGAACAGGCTTGCTGTACCAAGTCCAGCTTTTGGGTCAAGTACAAGATCCATAGATTTTGCATTGAAAATCCGGCCTGTGCAGCCGCCACCCAGACGGAAGCCCTTGATATTCTTGGCTCCGGCCAGATCAGCAACTTCCTTGACTGTCATGCCGTATGGCAACTCATAAACGCCGGGAGCGTCAACGCAGCCGCTGATTGTGAATAGCTTGCTGACATTACCAGTTAGGAAGTAGGCCGATGCGGCGGCAAAACTCTCAGCATTGTTGATAACCGAGGGCTGACCGTTCAGACCTTTGACACCGGGATAGGGAGGCTTCAGAGTAGGTTCACCGCGCTGGCCCTGCAGGGAACGGATGAGAGCTGTTTCTTCACCGCACACATAGGCGCCGGCACCGAGAATAATCTCGATGCTGAAGTCACCCAACGGGGCCTGTGCGACCGCCTGCTTCATACTCTCGGCACAGTCAGGATATTCGGCACGGACATAAATGTAACCTTTGGTAGAGCCAATGGCGGCGGCGCAGAGCATCATACCCTGAATGATGGCATGGGGAGCACGAAGCATCAGCTTCATGTCCTTGAAGGTTTCGCCCTCGCCCTCGCTGCCGTTGCAGATGATTATCTTTTCGCCTTCTGATTTTTTTGTTAGAGCCCACTTATCGGCAATAGGGAATGCGGCTCCACCGCGGCCAACCAGGCCGGCAGTGCGCAATGTTCCGATGATATCTTTGTTTTCGCTGCAAATTTCAAGGATGCGGTCAAAATTTGCAGGGGCAAACATAGCACCTTCTTTTCCGTTGTGTGCAAACTCTGATTCCACAGTTCCATCAAATGCGCCTGTGAATTCGGAATAAAAACTAGCGACACCTGCGACTTGGGAAATAGGCAAATTTAATTCAAGCGCGATTTTTTTCAAGATATCCACGGAGGTGCTGTTTGCCTCGCGCAATGCAGTAATCAATTTTTCACTCATTGCTTCAGTCCTCCACCCAGCCATACGGCGGCACAAAATAACTCTTGGGCGGGCAATTCTTTTCTCCAATCCGGAAAATTTCGCCGGTTTCTTTCCGTTTATAGAAAATGCGCTGATTGATGGGCAGGTTCATGCGCAGGGCACCGGTGCGGCAGGCCTCCACACAGCTGGCGCAGTACCAACACTCGTCGGGGTAAGCCAACACGGGAGGTTTACCCGGTTCGGCGTTGGGCAGGATGGTTTGTGTACGGCAGATGTTGGCGCAGGAATTACAGCCGACGCACAAAGCTTCGTCGATGGTGACGGCAAGAGTTGGACCGGTGGGGTTTGCAAAAACAAAAGTGTCAGCCATTATTCCTCGCCTCCTTTTCCGGTGCAGATTTCATAGTTTTCTAAATAGGTCGGAGCATACGGAGCCTTGAGCCAGTATTCTTTTTCGCGATACACGGTTTTTACCTCGTTGCCCTCAAGATGGTTGAATACATAAGTTCCCTTGGGGAGATCCATCTTGTCAGTTTTCAACTTGATGCGGCAGGCGTGCAGGAACATTTCACCCACAGTGATGCGAGTTTCGACCTCCATCAGTCGGGCCAGTTCATGCGGGTTTCGTGCATAGGTGCGCTGTGCTTCATCATTCTTAATGCTTTCCATCCAGCGTAGACCTTGCTCGAGAATTGAGTCAGTCATAAAGTCGGCACAGCACTGCTGCATAACACGGGTCTCGCCGCTCCATAGTTCTTTCCAGCTAATGTCAGCACCATCCTGTCCGCAACGACGGATGGGAGCATAAACGCGCTCGTGTTCCTTAGCAAGCTGTTCTTCGTCGATTTCTCCGACTTCGTTTTTTTGCGCGTATTCCATGGCGCGTTCGCCGGCGTAAAAACCGGAGGAGCACGCGAAACTGCTGCCTTCCAAACCGCCGGCTGCGCCGGCGCAGAACAGACCGGGCAAGGTGGTCATCAGATTCCAGTCCATGCCGGGCTCTCCCTGCATGCCGAAACTTTCACTGCGCCAAGGCTTGACATAGTTTGGTTCACCTTGGAACCAACCGCCGGACAGATAACCCTCTGGTGCTTGAATGGGGGCCATAAGCATGTCTTTGTCAGGGTTGAATCCACTGCGGGTATACAAGTCAAAGATAGTATAGCGGGTTTTGCCCTCATTGCCGATCATCATGCCCCAAATGCTGCGGCGTTCTTCCTCGGGCATGGAGGGCAGGTCGGCCCAGAGGGGCAACTCGTATTCACCGTTGCGAATGCGCTCGGGCAGGTCTTTGATCAGGTTGGGTAATGCACAGCCCTTCCAAACATCACTGATGGGGGAGCCGCAATATGCCTGATCTTCGGTGGGAAGATTGCGAGCTTCAACACCGGTCAATAGGTTACCGTTTTTGTCTTCCCATGGGATTTCTTTGCCCTTGTTATCGACGATAGTGCAGGGGAACCAAGTGTTGCTGGGGTTGCCCACGCCGAAACGGGGCCAAGCAAAGGGATGTTGTACCTTTGTATGGCCGTTTTTGTGCATGCCAACCACGTCGGCGCCGGCTTTCCATGTCATGGCAAGGCCTTCACCGATATCGTTGGGGTCCCAGCGCCAGCTGTTACCGGTAATTTCCATGTTATAGGTCCAGATGGTACAGGCGTAACCACAGGATAGGATGACGCTTCCGGTGTGGAAAACATAGAATTCTCCGGTCTCCATGGAAAATCCTGTTGCACCGACAACACGGGTCCGCTGCTTACCGCCCTCGGTCATAAGACCGGTAATCATGATACGTTCAAAAAGTTGAACGCCTTCCTTTTTCAGACCTTCATAGAGCAGGGGTTTGATGTACTGACCGCCGCGAAGTTTGCAGGAAACGAAGTCACGGTAATCGTAGGCTTTCAACATGCCGGTCTTTTTATCCTTGGTAGCAGTGCCTTCAAATTCGAACTCATCATCAACCAATGGCATACCTAGATTCTTCAGCTCCATCAAGGCATCCCAGGTACCTTTCACGGCAATGTAGTCTCTGTGTCCCTGACGGCCCATGGTGTTACCCATTTTCATGTTTTCTTCGGGGGTAACAGGACTGTCTGGATTGGACAGCAGTGTGTTCCAATGGTCCATTCCGGCACCGCCGCAGCCACTGCGCTTGATGGGAGCCTTATCTGCCACGGCGACTTTGCCGCCCTTGCGTGCGGCTGCAATACCAGCAGACGCGCCGGCCAGACCGCCGCCCACAACAAGGACATCCACATAAACGTGATTTACTTTATCGTAATCAATTTTATATGGCCATTTAAATTGTTTTTCATTAATCCCCAGTTGATTTGTCATAACAGTTCTCCAGTTGGTTTTTGTCTATATTACAGTAAGTCGCGGTCATAGACGATTTTTACGTCAAACGCTTCGAGGACATACAGGTTGCCGGGCGGGGTATCTTTTCCTGAGCCGCCGTCACCAAAGTGAGGCATTCTTCGATCGTAGACAAGCTCGCCATTGGGTCCGGGAGGCATCATGCGCGGACCGCCGCGCCGAGGCTCCTGCGGTACGCCGTAATTTCCGTTCAGAATTTCTTTGGCACAGGCATGGTATTTTTCGATGTACGAAATGTCGAACAAACCGCCGCCGCTGTATACGCGATCATACTCGTGGCGGTGAGCTTTGAACATTTCCATGTAACTGTAAAAGACGTTCAGAGGCACCTTTAAGGTCTTGCCCATCGGCATGGGCATCAGTTCATCACCGATAAAAAAGATACGCTCTTTACGGTCCAGAATGGCGATGCCATCGGGGGTGTGGTCAGGGATCCAGAAGAACTCCAATGTTCGGTTACCCAGATCATAGGTATCACCAGCCTGTACAGCGACACGTTCGTAGTCAGTGGAGAAATCAATGCCTTCGAAACTTGCATAAGGAATAGATGCTAAATCAAAAGCATGCGGATGCATATAGGCCTTTTCAAAATAACCGTTGCCGGCCGTATGATCAAAGTGATGATGGGTGTTGATCACATTGCGCACAGGCTTGTCGGTTAGAGTCTGCAGGAACTCACGAATGTTGCCTGCACCGTAGCCGGTATCGATGGAAATGCCCTCGTTTTCGCCGACAACAAGGTAAGAAAAATCGCCGGAGGAAAGAATTTTCCAAGTATTTGGAGCAATCAATTCTGCTTCGAACCAAGGTTCATCCATGTGCGAAAAGGAGCCGTCTGGGTTTTTAATCAGAATATCGTGTTTGCAAGAAAAATCGAACATGATTAAGCGTCTCCTTTCAGATGATTTATAAGAGAAATTGCTGTGTCGCGCATAATTTCTGCCGAACCGGGCATAAAGGGGGTGTTTTGGCTCTGATACATACATGCATCATATGCAGAGATATCGGGAAGACATTTGCCCGAGCCGTTGACCATGATAGCCATGGCGGCAATCGCGTCAGGGAAGGCCTGGCGGATTTGGGAGGAGGTTATGCCGCCCATTTCCGGTTGGAATCCGGCAAGAATAAAGTCACCAATGATCAAGCCAGAGACAGTTTGCTCTTTGCTTCCGGATGCTTCAAAGATCAGCTTGCGTGCCGGCTTTAACTTCGATGTTTCGCCGCTCAGTTTCGTGGAACAGGTGCACTCAGAGGAACCAATGGAAATGGAATAAATGTCGTTGAACTTGTCTATTTTGCGCCAGACGGTCAAAACATCGGAACCGAGACGAACACTCTGGACAGCAAGCGCAGCGGATGTCAATTCTGCCCCGAACTGTTTTTCGACCAGATTTCCGTTTTTATCCAGTTCGTTGCACACGCCTTTCAACAGCGGTTCCTGATCGCAAGCGGCTCCGCACAGGAACATCGAGGTAAATGCTCCGCCAATTTCTTCCTCCAAATAAGTGCATGCACCACCACAGAGGTCGGCGGAGATGATTGCACCGCCATCCATACCGCGTACTCGGAACATTACGGCAGAACGAATGCCAAATACAAACAGTGCAGCAAGAGGAGTGCCGTCCACAGAGTCGAGACGAAGCAGACTTATAGTCTGATCGACAGGTTGCCCGCTTCCGGTGCCAAGCCACCAACCATCATTTGTTTCAATGTTTCTGCTGACAGCAATAGAACTGATACCGGTAGCCCAGCCGGCCACGGCAGGCTGGAGTGAGGAAATGGCATGTTGGCAGGCTTCCTCCAGGGCGGAAAAGTGAGAATTCAAAAGCTGAGTGCCGCGGGCGACATCTTCCGGAGTTCGGATCTTCCCGCCGGGGCCGGGGCGAATCGGGGCACCCTCCTTGGGGAGCGGGAACAGATGGGGTCCGGCAAAGGCGTGGGTGGTGGTGATCCAGACGTGTTCGGGCTGTATGTCGCAGATATTACAGACGCGCGCCTGCATCTGCAAACGAATTTCGTCCGGTATCTGCGTGATTTCGATCGAAACGATGGCAACGCGGATATCGCTTTCCAAAAGCAGAACGCGAATATGCAGATCGGATTCAATGGAGGTAAACCCTTCCAACGGAAGTAAACTGTTGATTTCAATGGTGGCGCGACCAACGCCAGCGCGAAGACAATGGTTTGTATTCATAGCAAGACCTCTTACAGCGGATTAATTCGCACGATCCGTGGTGTAGTGAATGGAGGTTCCGTCCACGGTCATCATATAGCCTTCGCCCATACGTCCGACGACATACTCGGCCTCTACACCGGCTAATACACGCTTGGCACACTCGATTTTCTTTCCGATCAGATCGGGGGACATGACAGGAGGCATATGACCGCCGCAGATACGTTTGACAGGAAGTGCTGCAATTTTTTCCATAGAAGTGAGATAAGTAGAGACGTTGGTTGCACAATCTTCCAGCAAGGCGGTTGCCATTGCCTGAACGTTGTCTCCGGTGAAAAGAGTACCTGTTGTCTCGTCAAAAATGCAGACGCTGCCGCGGCTGTGTCCGGGAGTGTGGTAAACAGTCAGTGTTCTTCCGCCCAGATCGAAGACATGTCCTTCCTCCATAGGGATGGGGGAGGGGACGTCTTTCTGTAAGCGTTCGGCGCAACCTTCGATGCCCCAATGCATTGCTTCATCCAGTCGCATTTCATAGGAACATTTGTATGCATACAGTTCGAAGTCATCCGGGTGCATGTAAGGATTGCCGAACTCGGCGTTTCCGCCGCCGTGATCAGGATGGCCGTGGGTGTTCACCAAAACGACGGGCAGATCAGTCAGGCCGTCAACAACTTTTTTCAGAGAATCCATACCAAATCCGCTGTCAATCAAAAGCGCTTTTTCCTGTCCAAGCACAAGGTACTGCTGGAACCGCATAGGAGGTGCGGTGATGTTGATGATTCCGTCGCCAAGATCGTTAACCAAATATTCCTTTAAAGGTTCCGGACGTTTTTTCTGCTCCATATTGTTCACCTCATTATTGATTACGCATCTTGTTTAAGATGCTTGCGGTTTTTTCTACCCATGCTTCGGCTGCGCCGGGCATCAAGGCGGAGCTTTGGGACTCCCAAGTGAAATTATCGTAGGAGGCCTGATCGGGCATATACTTCTGTCCACCGTTGACCATAGAAATCAACAGCGTGTGCTTGTAAGGAGAAGCCTCCTGCAACTGTGCCTCGGTGATTGTATTGATTTCGGGTTTGGTGCCGACCAAGGCCACATCACCGATTGTCATGACCAGTGCATCAACTTTTTGGATGCCATTCGATTCAAATTCGATGTTTTTGGACAACTGGAACTTCATGCGACCCTTTCCGGGCCATTCAATTTGATCTTGGTTAAAATGAATTTCGGGATTAATCTGATCACATGTGACCTGCATCAAAGTCGGAGCAAGGTCATCTGCCATTTTGCGGCCTAGCCGATCTACCATTTCAAGGCCTGCGAGAACTCCAAGGTCAACTTTGCGGATAGAACCGTCTTCCTCCACAACATCATACCATGCCTGTTCCACGGGAACCTGATCACCGGCGGCGCTCATGGTGAACAGTACGGGTGCGCCCAACTGCGCTTCCAACAGGGTACAAGCAAGACCAGGGACATCGGAAGAAATCTGCCGATTACAAACGTCCATCTCGGAGTTGTCGATGCAGCAAGGCTTTAGACCGTAACTGATCAATGCACCGATGGGAGAGCCGGTGGTATCATCGAATCGGAGAACGGTGGCGGTGTGATTGGAAGGACCGTCCGGTGCAAAACTGATCCACCATCCGTAGGGTGTGGAAATATCGCGGTTGGTGTTGATATTGCACTGCGCAGTGGATATACCCATCTTAGCTTCTCGGAAAGATGCGGATGCGCTTTCCGCGGCTTTTGTAACCGCATTCAGCACAGGTGAACGGTACAATTCTGTTTTGCGGGCAAGTTCAGCCTTTTCATCCTCGCTGATCTCAATAGGGACTCCACCCATACCGATCGGGGCATGGGGAGCGTGTGGGGTGGTAATTACATGGGTGGTGTGAACCCAAATGTTTTCTTCCTTGGTGTTGGTTATCGAGGAAATGATTTGTTTTGTTTCACGAATCAATTCGGGGGGCAGCATAACAATTTCCACCGATGCAATGGCTACCTGTTCGCCACAGTTCAAAACGAGGATTCGCACAGCCGGATCATCGTGAACGGCAATGAATCCTTCCAGAGGGAATAGTTCCTGCTGAAAAGAGATTGGGGCCATACCGGCACCGGCCAATAAACGTTTTTCTTCCATGATGCATTCTCCGTTCAATTTAGAATAATCAGCCTAAGATTGCACAGAACCCCACACGCAGAAAAACGTGTGGGGTAAAAATCTTATACATTAATAATAGCACTCAAACCCTTTGGTGTCAACTGGTCTGGGCATTTTGGAACAATGCTGAATGTGCGAAAAATGCAACAATTTGCATAAAATTCAGCATGATTTTATGATGCAAATTTCTGTACACCAAGTAGCGATTGATACGAATTAATTTATGCTTGAAATTTGAGGTTGGAAAGCATATAGTTAATACAGGCAGAGTAGGAGCGCGTGTGTTCCAGTGCCGGCGGGACGGGGAGTTGTCCGCCGGACGAAAGGTTCGACCGCAGTACGTGTTCCGCATCCCGCTGCCGCAGATTGGGTGTATTTCCTCCCTTTGTGCGGCATATCCGTTTTATGGACTGCCAGATACAAAGAGGAGGTCTTTTTATGCCTATTTTTAATACCCCGTTTTCCAGAGCATATTGGAAGGAATCATTGAAGTCATTTCGCAGTCTGCGCGGGATGGTGTTTGCCGCACTGATGGTTGCGGTCTGTGTGGCGGTTTCGTATTTGCCCGGTATTCCTGTTACACCGGGAGGCAGAACGATCAGTTTGACCTTCATTCCTCGCGCTCTTTGTTCTTTGGTTTATGGACCGGTTGGTGCATTGGTATTTGGCGCGGCAGAAGACACGTTGAGTTTTTTGATTGACTCAGGAGGTTATCCTTATTTCCCGGGTTATGCGTTGACAACCATGCTGGGTTGCTTTACTTACGCATTGTTTTTTTATCGCACTAGGATTACGGTTACTAAAATCTTTCTTGCAAAGCTGTTAACAAATATTCAAAATGTGATTCTTGGTTCGCTTTGGGCATCTATGATGGGCGGCAAGGCATATTTGTTTTACTTTTGGGACAGCGCAATTAAAAATCTGGTCACGCTCCCGGGCTTCACTGTTATTTTGTTTGTTGCCCTTCAGGCCCTTGTACCGATTATGCAAAAGATGAACATCATTCCCAATCAGCTTGGCGGCGGAAACCGAATTTCGTGGATTTGAATTAATATTGTTTCTGAACCGTTAATTGGCTATAATGGTTTAGATGATGAAAATAGGAGGAGATCGTTATGGCTCAAGCAACTAAATTTCGCGGCCCGAAAAGTAAGGGCATGAAGATTCTGGTTAATATTATTGTCACTCTTGTCCTTGGCGCAGCCTATTTTTATATGGCACTTCCTGCCATTAATCTTCATTCCAGAGATTTTTATGTATTTATCGGTTTTCTTTGTATTGTTTACTTTGTCAGTGCATTGATCACCTCGGGCATGAATCTGGATCGTAATGAGGGTGTGAGAGGGTATTTTAAATTCATTAAAACCCAGTGTTTGCCCATAGGTATCCTGTTTGCCGCGTTGATTGTGATTTCGATTCTTGGTTCCATTATTTCGATGCCTATTTTCAGATCGAGTGACTACCGTGATCTGCTGGTAGTTTACAAGGGTGATTTTGCAACCGACATTGCCGAGGTTTCGTACGACGAAATTCCCATGCTGGATAAGGATTCTGCCGAACGCCTGGGTGACCGTAAGTTGGGCGAGCTGTCCGACATGGTCAGTCAATTTGAGGTTTCGGATGACTACACCCAGATTAATTATCTGGGCCGCCCTGTGCGTGTGACCTATCTGCAGTACGGTGATTTCTTCAAGTGGATCAACAACCGCTCTGAGGGTTTGCCTGCCTATATCTGTATTGATATGGTTACGCAGGAGGTGGATGTGATTCGTCTTTCGGATCTGAACATGGATGGAATTAAGTATTCCCCCTCGGAATTGTTTAACCGCAAGCTGGAGCGTCATCTCCGCTTCAATTATCCCACTTATATGTTCTCGAATCCTACTTTTGAAATCGATGAGAACGGGCATCCTTACTGGGTTTGTCCTAAGCTGGAAATGACCATTGGCCTGTTCGGTGGCCGTGACATCAATGGCGCCGTTCTGATGGATGCTATTACCGGTGAGAGTAGTTACTATGCATACGATGAGGTTCCCACCTGGGTCGACCGTGTGTATCTTGCCGAATTGATTATGGAACAGTACGATTACCACGGAACCTATGTCAATGGTTTCCTGAACTCTATTTTTGGGCAGAAAGATGTTACTGTGACTACCGATGGCTACAATTACATCGCCATGAACGACGATGTCTATATGTACACCGGTGTTACTTCTGTTTCTTCCGACCAGTCCAACATCGGATTTCTGCTATCCAATCAGCGAACCAAGAAGACTGTCTATTATTCGGCACCCGGTGCAGTAGAACAGTCTGCACGCAGTTCTGCCATGGGCGTTGTACAGGATTTAGGCTATACAGCCACCTTCCCGCTGTTGCTGAACATTGCAGGGGAGCCCACCTATTTTATGTCGCTGAAGGACAGCTCTCAGCTGGTGAAGCAGTATGCCATGGTTAATGTGGCTCAGTATCAGATCGTGGCCACTGGCGTGACGGTAGCGGAGTGTGAGAGCAATTATCTGAAACTGCTGACCCAGACCGGCATTACAACCGAGGAAGAATTGCCCCAGACCGAAGTTTCCGGAACAGTGGATGAAATTCGCACCATGGTTGTTGAAGGTACCACGTATTTCTGCATTCGACTGAAAGGGGCAGAGGTGTTTTATTCGATTTCTGCATCCAAGTACCCTGAAGTGGTTACACTGAATATTGGTGAGTATGTAACCATTGAGCACGAAATGTCTGCCGAAGGGGAAGAAGTTCGCTTGCTGGACGGATATTCCATCTCGATTGGATAATTGAAACGATCTCCCCACATAGTTTTTGTGGGGAGATCGTTTTTGTCAGGACATCAATGCTGGATTGCTTCCGAAATGGTGTCGGCGGCATTCCCAACGGCCTGAACAGCTTTATTTGCAGTTTGCTTTAATTCTTGCTTGCCAGGACTGACCATCATGCCAACTACTGCGCCGGCGAGCATTCCAATGCCCACACCGCGCATAAATCGACTGCGTTCCATTGTATCACCCCGAGTGTAGTATGCGCTGAAAAGATGAAAACAGCGTTGCCAATTTGTTGAATCGATTATGAAATATATACATTGCGAAACGAAAGTGTTTCAGGTATAATAAATTAGATAAGGGAGTGTGACTCTTTTGAATAAATTATTGATTCGACAAGGTCGATTGATCGATCCGCTGACCGGTATTGACGCTGATCTGGATGTTTTGGTTGAAGATGGTAAGATCACTGCCATTGGGAATAATCTCTGCGATGCCGATGCGCAGGTGATTGACGCCAAAGGGCTGGTTGTCAGTGCCGGTTTGATCGATATTCACGTTCATCTGCGTGAACCCGGCTTTGAATACAAGGAGACCATTGAAACCGGGTGTGCTGCGGCGGCTCATGGCGGATTTACCGCTATCGCCTGTATGCCGAATACCAAGCCGGTGGTGGATACCCCGGAATTGGTCGCTTTTGTAAAGGAACAGGCATCGAAAGCCTGCGGTGTCCGAGTGTTGCCGATTGCGGCCGTTTCCAAAGGACAGAAAGGTGCGGAACTGACGGATGCGCTTGCGCTTGCGCAAGCCGGTGTTGCCGCGTTTTCGGACGATGGCGTGCCCATTCAGGACGCCAATTTGATGCGTGAAGCGCTTTTGATTGCCCGGGAGCATAAACTGCCCGTTCTGACCCACAGTGAAGATGCCGGAATGGTTTGTAATCACGCGGTCAACGAGGGGGAAATATCTCGAAAACTGGGTATTCCCGGGCGTCCGGCCATTGCGGAAGAAATCATGATTATGCGTGATGCCATGCTGGCGGAAGAGACTGGGAGTGCCGTGCATATTTGCCATGTTTCCACTGCACGCTCAGTTGATATCGTGCGCCAGTATAAGAAAAAGGGCGTTCGCATTACCTGTGAAACCTGTCCGCAATACTTCACGCTGACCGAAGAAGAAGTGTTGAAGCAGGGAACCATGGCCCGCGTAAATCCGCCTCTGCGCACACAGCAGGACGTGGAAGGGATTACGGCAGGTTTGCTGGATGGCACCATTGACTGTATTGTGACCGATCACGCACCCCATTCTGCCGAGGAGAAAGCCCGTCCGCTGACTGATGCACCCAGTGGTATGGTAGGTTTGGAGACATCCTTGGCGGTGACCCTGACTGCTCTGTATCACACCGGAAAGATGGAGCTTTCCTCTATTTTACGTAAGATGACCGCGGAGCCGGCTCGGATCCTTGGGGTGGATATGGGTCATCTGTCCGTTGGCAGTAATGCCGATGTTGTGATTTTTGATCCCAATGAAGAGTGGATTGTCGACCCGGAGCAGTTTGCCTCGAAAGGCCGCAACACGCCCTTTGGCGGCCACAAGCTCAAGGGTAAGGTTAAGTACACCATCGTTGGTGGAAATGTGATTTATCAGAATATATAAAAATTAGAGATAGAGGTTGATGATTATGTCGTTTGATATTCTGCAGGATAAGATTCGTGCAATGAAGAACCCCACCGTTGCCGGGCTGGATGCCCGAATTGACTATGTGCCTGAATATATCCGTCAGGCTGCCTACAAAGAGTACGGTGTTGGCTTGAAGGGTGCCTGCGAGGCCATTTATCAGTTCAACGTTGGCCTGATTGACGCTCTGTGCGATGTTGTTCCTGCTGTCAAGCCCCAGTCTGCTTACTACGAGAATCTTGGTTGGCAGGGCATGGAGATGCTGGAGCGCACCATCAAGTATGCGCAGAGCAAGGGCTTGTATGTTATCGCTGACATCAAACGTGGCGACATCGGCGCAACTGCTACCGCTTATGCAGAAGGCTGGTTGTCCGGAACGATGATTGAAGGGGAGAATTATAAAACCTTTGATGCCGACTGTGTGACTTTGAACGGTTACATGGGTTCCGACTCCATCAACCCGTTCCTGGAGGCTGCCAAAAAGGACAACAAGACCGTATTTGTGCTGCTGAAGACTTCCAACCCCAGCTCTGGTGAGCTGCAGGATATGGTGGCCGGTGACCGTTTGGTTTATCAGGTTATGGGTGATTTAAACGAGCGCATTGCAAAGGGTACTGAGGGCAAGTATGGATACACTATGGCCGGCGCCGTGACCGGTGCGACTTATCCTTCCGATATTCGTGCGCTGCGTAAGCGTCTGGAACACACTTTCTTCCTGGTGCCCGGATACGGCGCACAGGGCGGTACGGCTGAAGATGTGCAGTATGCATTCGATAAGTACGGCCATGGTGCCATTGTG
This sequence comes from Oscillospiraceae bacterium, assembly GCA_045595705.1. GTDB lineage: Bacteria > Bacillota > Clostridia > Oscillospirales > Oscillospiraceae > JAJPXI01. Next base: position 26,748 of record JAZOBA010000148.1, on the reverse strand, counting down.
AATTCTTCCCGCGGCATTATGTGTGCTTGGAAGAAGACCGGCGGCGACGGCCATGATTTTGGTGATGCTGCCCGTAATGCCGCCATTGCCATGCGTGATGATATCAAGCAGTTTGTGACTATCGTGTAACCTTGAAAGAGGTGTTTCACTGTGAAAGTAGAACGTAAATGTAAAATCGTTGAAAAAACGATGATGGGTGACGCCATCTATATGGTATTGGAAGCAGGCGACATGGTTCGCGCCTCCTTTAAGAACCCGGGTCAGTTTGTTCATATCAAGTGCGGAGATGCGCAGCTGCTGCGCCGTCCGATTTCCGTTTGTTGCTGTCAGGAGGATGAGCCTTCCGACTTGATCACGATTGTGTTTGAGGTGCGCGGCGAGGGTACTGAGTGGCTTGCCAACAGGGAAGAGGGCGAGGAACTGGATGTGCTCGGTCTGGCCGGTAATGGATTCCCTGTGGAAAAGGACGGCCGGTATCTGATTGTCGGTGGCGGTATTGGTGTACCTCCTATGTTTGGATGTGCCCAATACACTGACTGTAAAGCAACAGCAGTTCTCGGTTTCCGCTCCAAGGATAAAGTCATTTTGTTGGACCGCTTTGAGGAAGTCTGCGATAAAGTTTTGCTTGCTACCGATGACGGTTCTGCCGGCCACCACGGTTTTGTGGATGCGCTGGTGCGGCAGGAACTGGAACAGGACGCAAACTATACTGCTGTTCTGGCTTGCGGCCCCAAGCCTATGCTGCGCAGTGTAGCCAGAGTTGCTGAGGAGTATAATATTCCTTGTCTGGTCTCAATGGAAGAGCGCATGGGCTGTGGTGTTGGAGCATGTCTGGTTTGTGCCTGTGATATGGCGGATGGCAGTCGCAAGCACGTTTGCAAGGACGGCCCTGTGTTTGACTCTAAGGAGGTGGACTGGAATGCATAATGTGGATATGAGCGTGAATCTGGCCGGAATGGTCATGAAGAATCCCATTGTTGTTGCATCCGGCACCTTTGGTTTTGGCCGAGAGTACAGCCAATTTTATGATTTGTCTGAGTTGGGCGGTATCTGTGCCAAGGGTTTGACTTTGCACAGACGCGAGGGCAATCCTGCTCCCAGAATTGCCGAAACTCCCATGGGCATTCTGAACTCGGTTGGTTTGCAGAATCCCGGCGTGGAAGCCTTTATTGAAGAAGAGATGCCCTTCCTGCGACAGTATGATGTAAAGATCATTGCCAATATCTCCGGCAATACGCCGGAAGAGTACGGCATCATGTGTGAAAAACTGTCTGACGCCGGAGTGGATATGATCGAAGTTAATATTTCCTGTCCTAACGTTAAGGCGGGCGGTCTTGCCTATGGAACCAAGCCGGAACTGGCTGCCGAGGTGACAGAGGTCGCCAAGAAGCATGCCGGAAAAGTTCCTGTTATGGTTAAGATGTCCCCAAACGTGACGGATATTACCGAGATTGCACGTGCAATCGAAGGCGCCGGCGCCGATGCAGTCAGTTTGATCAATACTCTGCGCGGTATGCGCATTGATATCAATACCGGCCGTCCCATTTTGAAGATGAACACCGGCGGCCTGTCTGGTCCTGCCGTTCTGCCTGTTGCTGTACGTATGGTATGGGAAGTTGCGAATGCCGTTAAGATTCCGATTCTTGGCATGGGCGGTGTTTCCAAGGGGGCGGATGCTGTCCAGATGATGATGGCCGGTGCGGCTGCGGTTGCAGTAGGAACGGCTTGTATTGCTGATCCGTATGCGCCGATTAAAGTGCGCGACGAACTTGCTGCAATCGCTTGCGGCAAAAAGCTTGAAAAGGCATCTGACTTGACAGGTAGTGTAAGGCCGTGGCAGTAACAAAAGTTTATCTCATCCGCCATGCAGAGGCAGAAGGGAATCTCTACCGTCGCATTCACGGTTGGTATGATAGCCTGATTACCGAAAACGGATATCGCCAGATCAAAGCGTTGGAAGAGCGATTCCGGGATATTCCGGTTGATGCGGTTTATTCCAGCGATCTGTTTCGCACAAAGACTACAGCAGCTGCGGTATATAAGCCCAAGGGTCTTGAGCTGAATACCCGTCAAGGTCTTCGTGAAATACATCTTGGCACCTGGGAAGATATGACATGGGCGGAAGCCGATCGAATTGACCATGAGCAGATGCAGTTCTTTAATACGAACGATCCTCTTTTCTGTTGTGAAGGAAGTGAAACGTTCGACCAGCTTCGCCACCGTGTCAGCCATGCAATCCTATCGATTGCGGCCTGTCATCCGGGCAAGACAGTTGCGATTTTTTCACATGGTATGGCGATCCGAAACGTTTTGGCCTATTTTCAGGGCATTCCCATTGACAAAACCAATGTGGCCGTCCCCCATGGAGATAATACAGCTGTTGCGCTTCTTGAAATCGACTCCGGCAAAGTGGATGTCAAATTTCTGAATGACAATTCTCATCTGAATGATGAGACATCTACTTTGGCTCGTCAGTCTTGGTGGAAGAGCAAGGGTGCGATAAATGATGCGAACCTCTGGTTTCGTCCACTGGACATGGAGAAGGACGGGCAGTTTTATTATGACGCTCGTGAAGAGGCGTGGCTGGATATTCGTGGAAGCATTCTTCACTTTGATGGAAATGCTTTTTTGCAGGATGCAATTCTTCATGCAAAGCATGATAATTGCAGTGTAATGCAGGTCATGCTGGGAGATTATCCTGTGGGATTGCTTCAACTTGATATGCAACGCGATGCCGAGAAAGGTGTTGGCTGCATCCCGTTTTTCTATATGTTGCCTACTTTCCGCAAAAAAGGGTTGGGCGTTCAATTGCTGGGGCAGGCAATCTCCACGTATCGCCCAATGGGACGTAAATATTTGCGGCTACACTGTGCACCGGATAATGAAATTGCCCAGCGGTTTTATAAGCGATACGGCTTTGAGAAAATTGGAGAAGCCCCCGGAGCCGTCGGCTCTCTCGATATTTTGGAGAAGTACATCGGATACGAATGGTAAGGACATAGGAGATTTATGTACAAAGAATTTTTGCCTGTTTGCAAAGAAGATATGGAGCAGCGAGGTTGGTACTGGTATGACTTTTTGGTTATTACCGGTGATGCTTATGTTGACCACCCCTCCTTTGGTACGGCGATTATCAGTCGTCTATTGGAGGCAGAAGGGTATCGCGTTGCTGTTCTTGCGCAGCCTGATTGGCGCAATCTATCTTCCTTTACAGCGCTTGGTAAACCAAGGTATGGCGTGATGCTTTCCGGCGGAAATATTGACTCCATGGTGGCGCATTACACGGTTGCAAAACGACGTCGCCAAACTGACGCGTATTCTCCTGCCAATAAGACTGGCCTTCGTCCTGACCGTGCTACCATTGTATACTCTAATAAAGTACGCGAAGCATTTGGTGACATTCCGATTATCATCGGTGGTCTGGAAGCTTCTTTGCGGCGCTTTGCGCACTATGATTATTGGGAGGATAAGGTTCGTCGCTCTATTCTGTTGGACAGTGGTGCTGATATCCTTTCTTACGGCATGGGCGAAAACTCCATGCGTGAAATAGCTGCCCGTTTGGCATCGGGAACTCCGGTGAACCAAATCACTGATGTGCGCGGCACGGCATTTTTGGCAGACAGTGCGGCATCCTGTGTGTATCCTAAGGTGGAGTGTCCGTCCTTTGAGCAGGTATGCGCTGATAAGCGTGCCTATGCGGAAGCAAACAAGATTCAATACGAAGAGCATGACCCCATCCGCGGCAAGGCTATTATGCAGCGGCACGGAACAAAAATGCTCGTTGTAAATCCGCCTTCCATGCCGTTGAGCACTAAGGAAATGGACTATGTGGCGGAATTGCCTTACGTTCGTGAACCGCACCCTATGTATGATGCAATGGGCGGAGTGCCTTCTATCGAAGAGGTGCGGTTTTCCATTATTCATAATCGCGGCTGCTTTGGCGCATGTAATTTCTGCAGTTTGGCATTCCATCAGGGACGTATTATTTCCTCCCGCAGTCACGAAAGTGTTGTGCGTGAGGCCACTGCATTAACAAAGCATCCCGGATTTAAGGGATACATCCACGATGTAGGTGGACCGACCGCCAACTTCCGCCGGCCGGCCTGTTCCAAGCAGATGAAAGCCGGTTTGTGTAAGAACCGTGCGTGTCTGGCTCCGGAACCCTGTCCGAACTTGGACGGCGATCAGAGTGATTATTTGGCACTGCTGCGTAAAGTGCGTGAGGTACCCGGCGTCAAGAAAGTTTTTATTCGCTCCGGCATTCGCTTTGATTATTTGCTGAAGGACAAAAGCGGAGAGTTTTTCTCTGAGTTGGTGAAACACCACGTGTCCGGTCAGCTTAAAGTTGCACCGGAACATTGCGTCAATGGCGTTCTTGATTATATGGGAAAGCCCCATATTGAGACTTATGAGAAGTTTAAAGACAAGTTCCAGCGACTGACCCAGAAGCATGGAAAGGAACAGTATCTGGTTCCGTATCTGATTTCTTCTCATCCTGGCTGTACACTTCAGGATGCAGTCCGTCTGGCTGAGTGGCTTAACAAAAATGGCCGTCAGCCGGAGCAGGTGCAGGACTTTTATCCGACTCCCGGTACGCTGTCCACCTGTATGTATTATACCGGCATAGACCCACGAACTATGGAGCCGGTATATGTGCCTACCGATGCACATGAAAAGGCCATGCAGCGTGCTTTGATGCAGTGGAAACGTCCGGAAAGGCGCCGCTTGGTTATGGAAGCGTTGCGCAAAACAGGGCGCATGGATCTGGTTGGATTTGGGAAAGAGTGTTTGCTTCGTCCGGAACGGGCGGAGACCGGACAACGTGCTGCAGTCGGCAAACCGACCGGCCAACGGAGTAAAAAAACCGTCTCATCCGGTAAAAAAGATTTGGCAGCAGGGAAGACGGAAGAGCGCTCTGCAAAGTCAAAGCAGAAGAAGACAGGCTGGGCAAAGGCGAAACCCAAGCCCAATGCGCGAAAGAAGAAACGGTAACGGTCAATAATATAGAAACGCCCACCGCACGGTGGGCGTTTTTACTAAGGGTGATTAAGAGATGATAGAGTCAAAAGAGAGAGAGACACTTGAATCCATTCGAAAAGAAATGGATCAGATCCCAGGTCACACCGGTCTATATTATAAGAATTTGGTGACAGGGTTTGAGTATGGTGTTCGTGCGGACGAGGCTTTTGGTGCTGCCAGCGTGATAAAATTGCCACTTTTTCTTCATGTGCTGGAGCTTGCATCGGAAGGCTGCTTCAGTTTGAGTGACAAATTGACGGTAACCGAGGAGGATAAGGTTCCGATCTGCGGTGCGTTGACCTTGTTTACTGATGATGTTGAGGTGGATATTCGCACATTGTGTCGCTTGATGATCTCCATCAGCGATAATACAGCCACAAATCGTTTGATCAAGTACTGCACCATCGAGGGTGTTAGTGAAGGCTTTCGTAAAATGGGGCTGGAAAAGACCGTGCTGCGCCGCCGTCTTTTTGACCGCGAAGCATCCAAAGCTGGGATCCAGAACAGCATCTGTCCTGCTGAGATCGGCATGCTGCTGGAAAAGGTTTATCGCAATGAGTTTGTTGATTCTGATGTGTGCAAGGAAGTGATCGATACTCTTATGCTGCAGCAGGTAGATCATAAATTAAACGGGAAGATCTGCGGACAGGTGGATATTGCGCACAAGACGGGCGAGGACGATCAGCTAAGCAACGATGTTGGCATTGTATATGCGAAAGAGCCATTTGTGATTTGCTTTGCGGGACATGATACAGATGTATACCGGTGGGAAGATCTGATGCGGCGCGGAACATGGGAACTGGTCCGGGCGCAGGAGGAATGACCATGAAAACGGTATACATATATGGCGGTAAGGTAGTGGATCCGTCACAAGGTCTGGAATGTCTTGCGGATATTGTTTGTAAAGATGGAAAGGTTTCCGAGGTTTTGACAGAATCTTCCGAAGATTGTCGGCAAGGTTGGAAGGATGCCTCTGATGTTTCCATCAACGCAACAGGAAAAATTGTTTGCCCCGGTTTTATCGATATTCACATGCATGAGGATCCCTATGATGAGGAGACGGACTCCATCTGCCAGAATATAAGCAAGTGCATGGTCCGTATGGGTGTTACAACTGCAGTAGGTGGGAATTGTGGTTCCAACAATGCTGCGCCCGACCGCTATCTTGATGTGGTCGATCGGGACGGTTATGCAGTCAATCTGGCATTGATGGCTGGGCATACTTTTCTTCGCCATCAGTGCAGCGATGTGAGTAAGTACGACAGCGTAGACGATGAAACAATCGATGCCATGATTGAACTGGGGACGCAGTATCTGGAGGCTGGATGTGTTGGTATATCATTTGGTGTAAAGTATATTCCAGGTACACGATGGGAGGAGATTATCTCTCTGGCAAACCTTTGCCGGAAGGGGGATAAAGTGGTTTCATCCCATGTTCGAAACGATGTGGACGGTGTATTCGATGCCTGTCGTGAGCTGGCAGACATTGGCCGTGAGGCTGGTGTAAAAGTTCAGTTCTCCCACATCGGTAGTATGGGTGGATATGGACAAATGGAGCAGTTGCTCGCTCAGATTGAAGAATATCGCAACGAGGGAATTGACTTGATGTGCGACTGTTATCCCTATGATGCATTCTGTACCGAAATCGGCGCCACGACCTATGATGCAGAGAATTTTGCCGCCTATCAGTCTGATTACAGCAAAATTTTACTGTGTGATGGACCATATGCCGGGCAACGCTGTACAAAAGAGATTTTTGAGGAGATGCGTGCTTATCGGCCGGATACCCTGACGGTTGGCTATTTCATGAAGCAGGAAGAGGTTGATATGGCTCTTTTTGCACCTTATGTAATGCTGGGCAGCGATGGAATTTTAACAGGTGATCAGGGACATCCTCGCGCAGCAGGTGCTTTTCCTCGGTTTCTGCGGCAGTATGCTGCATCAGGGAAAATGTCGCTTTCCAATGCCATCGCTAAGGTGACAACCATGGCAGCAAAACGTCTGAACTTGGAGCAAAAGGGCAGCCTAAAGCCGGGCTGCGATGCCGATATTGTTATCTTTGATTTGAATCGGGCAGTGGATCGTGCGACCTATACAGATGCCGTTCTGCCGCCCGAGGGAATTGAATGGGTCTTGATCGGTGGAGAGGCTGCAGTAAAAGAAGGAAGTTTTGTCCGGGATAATCTTGGACGTTCGGTCCGTGCATAATTAAAAGGGTCCCGCTCACGAGCGAGACCCTTTTGTCATGCTTTCTTCTGTTCCACTTTGGACATAAACCGCTCCACATTGATGCAGGCTCGTTTATGGGTGCCGCGGCCAATTAAACCTGCTTCGTCAAAAGCTGAAACGGCAAATGTAATTTGTTTTCCGTTGACTTCGGTTACTTCAGATTCTGCCCATACTTTCATGCCGATTGGAGTGGCTGCCTCGTGGGAAATATCCAAATGAACACCGACTGAGCCTTGACCGTCTTCGAGATGGGAAAGCAGGGAAGAGGAGGCGGCCTGTTCCATCAATGCAATCATAGACGGAGTGGCGAAAACAGGGACCAGACCGGAGCCAACGGCGGCAGCGGTACTTTCAAAAGTAACAATCATTTCAGCGCGGCCTTTCAGACCAATTTCAATAGCCATAATTCTTTCCTCCGAGAATTTTACATATAATATATTTTACTCTATTATGTAAAAAAGCACAAGAAAAAGAAAGGCTTGGAGAATCCAAGCCTTTCTTTTTTAAATTCCAAGTTCGATCCAAAGCTCATTGTATAGGGCGCGGATATCGGCAGGCAGACCAATGTAGGATTCACAGCGAGCCAGAGTTTCCTCAGTGGCTGCAATGATTTCGTAAGTCTCCTGATCCAAAGGTTCCCCGTACAGCTCTTCGTAGTAAGCAGGGTACTGTTCCAGAGCCTCGCGGTTGGGAGAGGCATACCAGATGTAGTCCATGTTTGCCAGATTGGCTTCCGTGGATGCGATAAAATTGATCCATTCATGGGCCTCATCCTGATGGGCTGCGTCTTTCAGAACGCACATTGCATCCACAAACCAGTTAGAGCCTTCCTTGGGAATTGCAAAGGTCAAATCAACGCCATCGGCCTGATTGTCGACCATAGAGAGGTAGTCACCGGCGTAATAGGTAGCAATAGCGGCGTTTCCGCCCTCCATCTTGCCAAAAATCTCATCCATGACTTTTCCTTGATAAACGCCACGGTTCATGGCATCGGCAATCAGCGCAGCGGCTTCCCGGATTTCTGCTTCGTTGGTAGTGTTTATCGAATATCCAAGGTACATCAATGCGATACCAATGGCATCTCGGGAATTGTTGATCAGCAGAACATCACCGGCGTAATCATCATCGAAAAGTACGCTCCAACTGTCGATTTCTTCATCGATCACGGCGGCATTGTAAATAATGCCTACGGTGCCCCATGCATAAGGAACTGTGTATTCGTTGGTTTGGTCATAGGGCAGGTACTTAAAACGGTCGTCAATCAAAGAGAAATTAGGCAGTTTGCTGTAATCCAGCTTTTCCAACATATCTTCTTCAATCAGTTGGGAGATCATGTAGTCAGAGGGGACAATGACATCATAATCACCTGCGCCGCTTTTCAGAAGAGAATAGAGAGCTTCGTTGCTTTCCACGGTCTGATAGTTGACGGAAATTCCGGTCTGTTCTTCGAATTGGGTAATCAGTGATTCGTCAATATACTCGCCCCAACTACAGACATTGACGACACGTTGACCGGTAGTACCGCGAACAGCAAAAACGGTACCGACAATGAGAACAACACAGGCTGCAGCAGCCAGAACCTTCATTGCGACCTTGGAACTGCTGCTGCGGCGATTTGCATAGCGTCGGGCAGCTTCGGTGGTGGTGGGCAATGTACGGCGCTGCATAGCTTGCTTTTCCTGCTGAGCTTCACGAATATTTGTAACGGCAAGCAGGACGATCACGACGATGAACAGCAGGGTGGAGATTGCGTTGATTTCGGGAGTAACTCTCTTTTTGGTCATGCCGTAAATGGTCATAGCCAATGTCTGAGAGGAGGATCCGGCGGTGAAGTAACTGATGATAAAATCATCAATACTCATGGTGAAGGCGGTCAGTGCACCGGAAATGATGCCTGGTTTGATCTCGGGCAGAATAACTTTTCGGAATGCCTGCATCCATGTGCAGCCCAGATCCATTGCAGCATCCACCAGATTCTTATCCAACTGTCGGAGCTTTGGGCCGACAGAAAGAATGATATATGGGATATTGAATGTGATGTGAGCAATCAACAAGGTTCCAAAGCCTAAGGTCAGTCGGGTGGGCAATTCCATGAAACTCTGGATAGAATTGAACCAAAGAGCAAAGTCCTTCCAGAATGCAAAGAACGCTACAAAAAACAGACACATGGCAACACCGGTTACGATGTCGGCATTCATCATGGGGATATTGTTGACCGTAGTGAGCGTGTTGCGGGCACGGCGCCGCAGGCTGTAAAAGCCGATTGCAGCAAAGGTTCCTCCGATGGTTGCAATAACAGTTGCCAGCAATGAGACCAGCAGAGTAGTGTACACGCTTCGCATGATGATACGGTCCTGAAACAATTCTTTGTACCAATGGAAGGAGAATCCTTCCCAGACCGAGTTGCTTTCACCGGAATTGAACGAGAAAACAATCAGTAGGAAAATGGGGGCGTAAAGGAACAGGAACACCAGCACCATGGAGATGCGGCTCAGAGCGGAATTGCGTTTCATTACAGCATCACCGCCTGTTCTTCGCCCTCACCAAAGCGATTCATGACCACCATACAAAGGACGACAACCACCATCATAACCAAAGAGATGGCTGCGCCAAGGTGGGGATTGTAGGCTCCACCCAGAAACTGCTGTTCGATCAGATCGCCCAACAGCATCTGTGTGCCGCCGCCCAGCAGTCGGGAAATGGCGAAGGTAGAGACTGAAGGGACAAACACCATGGTAATACCGGACAGCACGCCGGGCAGGGACAGAGGCAGGATTACCTTGCGGAACACGCCGGCAGAGTTGGCGCCCAGATCACGCGCAGCTTCCAAAAGCGAGTTGTCAAGTTTCACAATGACCGAGTAAATGGGCAGGATCATAAAGGGGAGGTAATTGTATACCATACCAAGGATGACTGCGCCCTGCGTGCCGATCATCTGAAAGTGTGTGATGGGCTGATACAATGCAGGATCGGCGGCAAAGTGGATTGCAATGCTGTTATAGAGATTGATCAGACCAATGCTTTGGAATAGCTGATTGAGCAAACCGTTGTTTTCCAGAATGGACATCCAGGAGTAGGTGCGCAGCAGAAAGTTCATCCACATGGGAAGCATAATCAGCACCATAGCAATACGCTGAAAAGCAGGACCTTCTTTGCTCATGATGTAAGAAATGGGATAACCGATTAAAAGGCAGATTGCGGTTGCGATCAAAGCAAGCTTGAAGGAACGGCCAAAAACAACAGCATACGCACCCATGTTGGAGAAGTTCTCGAAGGTAAAACCGCCTTCGGCAGTTGTGAATGCATAAACCACAACCATCACGATGGGGATCACCACAAAGAAGGCCATCCAGATGACATAAGGGATGTTGAAGAGAGTCAGCCGTTTATTCTTCATCCTCGCCCTCCTCCTCATCGTCCGGGTCAAGGCTGGCGTCATCCAGCTCGTCATATTCTTCGGAGAAGGAAGAGTAGTCACCGAACATGCCGGAGTACTCACTCTTTTTCATAATGTGAATGCCATCGGGATCGATTTTAATGCCAATTCGGGCGCCTTCAGGGGAATAGTCGGTAGTTTGAATCAGCCACTTGAATCCCTTGAAGTCAACGATAATATCATACTGCATGCCCTTGAAGGTAACCGAAGTAACGGTGCCGATCAGTTGGCCCTGCTCCACAGGGACGATGTCGATATCCTCGGGACGAATGACGACGTCGACAGGCTCGTTGGGCTCAAAACCGCCATCGAGGCAGTTGAACTTCTTGCCGTACATCTGCACCAGATTGTCCTGAAGCATGATACCGTCGATGATGTTGGATTCACCGATAAAGTCGGCGACAAAGGCATTCTCCGGTTCGTTGTAAATGTCTTCGGGCGTACCGATCTGCTGGATGCGGCCACCGTCCATAACGACTACCGTGTCGGACATGGTCAAGGCTTCTTCCTGATCGTGGGTGACGTAAATAAAGGTAATGCCCATGGCCTTCTGAATACGCTTGAGTTCGATTTGCATGTCTTTGCGCAGCTTCAGATCCAGTGCGCCCAGAGGCTCATCCAAAAGCAGAACTTTGGGGCGGTTGACAAGAGCACGGGCGATAGCAACGCGCTGTTGCTGACCACCGGAAAGCTGGGAAATTGAGCGCTTTTCAAAACCCTTCAGGTTGACTGCTTCAAGCATCTCCATGACGCGCTCGGTGATCTCATCCTCAGAAAGCTTGATCTTGCGTGTACGTTTTTTTCCGTTTTCTTCGACTGTTTCGCTTTTGGGGATACGAAGACCAAAGGCGACATTCTCAAACACATTCAGGTGAGGGAATAAGGCGTATTTCTGGAACACTGTATTGACGGTCCGCAAATGTGGCGGAACATCATTAATCCTCACGCCGTCAAAAAGGACGTCACCAGAAGTAGGCGTCAAGAAACCACCGATAATTCGAAGCGTGGTTGTCTTGCCGCACCCACTGGGACCCAGCAGCGTGAGGAATTCTTTGTCATTGATGCATAAATTGATGTGATCGAGTATAATGGCGTCATCATACGCCATGACACAATCCTTCAGGCGGATCAGCTCTTTGGCCATGTATCCTCCCCCATTTCTACTGTTTTTTTCCTTTTCAGCTCCTCGATTTATTTCCCGGCAAGTGCCCTCCATTTTGGACAGTCATACGACCCGGGGGTTCACGGATAAGCAAATTTTAATATATAACTTTAGCGAGAGAAAGTCAATTGTTTTGCCTGAAAATATTCAGGAAATTCAGGGGATTTTGACGGAATAATGCAGACCCGCCGGAACACGCGTCCGGCGGGTCACAAAATGGTTATTCAAAGCGGAATCCCGGAAAATATTCTTCAACGAAATCCACGTTATCTACTTGCCAGCTTTTTCCGTCAAGATAGGAAAGAATTCCGCTGTCGGTAGAGAAGCAGAATTTCAGCTTGTAGGAATAAAGAGCCTGGAATTTTCGATCATATTTTTTGTTGTCTTTCTGGTGCCCGTACTTGCCGTCTCCGAGAAGGGGGTGTCCGACCGAAGAGAATTGAGCACGGATCTGATGGGTGCGTCCGGTGATCAGCTCGCATTCCACAAGTGACAAGCCGCCTCCGCTTTTTAAGGTGCGATACAATGTCACGGAAGTTTTGCCACCGGGAGTGGGACGGTTGAATACACTGACTTGTTTTTTGACCTCGTCTTTGACAAGGAAACTCTCCAGCTTTCCTTCCACAGGATTCATGCGACCGTGGATAATTGCCAGATAGTATTTCTCCATCTCTCGATCTTTAATTTTCTGGTTTAGGATGCGAAGAGATTCGGCATTTTTTGCACAGATGACAATGCCGCCGGTATTTCGGTCAATCCGATTGCAAAGGGAGGGGGTGAATGAGTTTTCTGCTTTGGGGTCCCATTCCTTTTTCTGATAAAGATAAGCCTGAATTTGGGTAATCAGCGTGTTGACGTATTCGTTCTGATCGGGATGGCAGAGAAGACCGGGACGTTTATCACAAAGGATAATGTTTTCGTCCTCGTAGACAATGTTCAGATGAGGTTTGAAAACCGCCAGAAATGCATTGTCTTCCCGGGGCTTGTCAAAAAACTCATCATTGATGTATAATTGAAGTACATCCCCGACTTGAAGGCGAACATCCTGTTTTGCGCCTTTTCCATTGAGTTTGACGCGCTTTAAACGGATGTATTTTTGAGCCAGAGGGGCGGGAAGAAGGGGAACAGCTTTGGACAACCAGCGATCTAAACGTTGCCCTGCGTCGTTCTTTCCTATGGTAAATTCTTTCATAGAAAAACCTCTTTTCGGCTTACTTTTTACATCATATCACAAATTTTGAAAATGTGAAGAAAACATTTGACAAGACATGTAATTTTCGCTATAATGTCCGATGTGTTATTGCGAGGTGTACCATGCGATTCGACCTGAAAAACATCATTCGTACCCCCGGAGCTTCTTTACCCATCTCTTTTTCTATGGATCTGTCCGATCTTGACTGGAATGGAGACAAGCCGATTACCCGGCCCGTGGAAGTGGAAGGGACCGTGCGCAATATGGCAGGAGCTTTGGTGCTGAATTGCCAATTGTCGACGGTGTTGGATCTGACCTGCGACCGCTGCACCAAATCTTTTTCCGAGGAAAAAGTAGTCTCCTATGAGACGTTGTTGGCTACAGAATTGGAGCAGGAAGACAGTGATGATATTGTCCTTCTTGAAAATGAGGAGTTGGACGCAGGCGAATTGCTTCGGGATGTTTTCATCCTGGAGATGGACTCCAAGCACCTCTGTTCGGAAGACTGTAAAGGTCTTTGTCCGGGTTGTGGCGTCGACATGAATGTGGCAAAGTGTCGGTGCCAGCGGGTTGTGGATCCCCGCCTGGCTGGACTGGCAAAGTTCTTTGAACAGGAAACATGATTCTTTTGTAAACAATATGCCTTTCGGCATTCACCTAAGGAGGTGTCAACATGGCAGTCCCCAAGAGTAAAGTATCCAAGCAGCGTCGAAACAAGCGCCGCAGCTCCGTTTGGAAGCTGGAGGCCCCCACCCTGTCTACTTGCCCCAAGTGCGGCGCTCTGCATGTGCCTCACCGCATCTGCAAGTCCTGCATGACCTACAAGGGCCGCGAGTACGGCAATGTCGAGGCCAACTAATCAAACATGAAAAAAGAGGAGGGGGATGCATACCCCTCTTTCTTTTTGCCCGAAAATAGGGTACAATAGGAAAATAAACGCATTCTTCTGATTCAGGAAGGGAGGTAATCCCATGTCGATGACCGTGATCCGCTCTGTGGATGCACACAGCCCTGCAAGCCGCGCCGGGTTGAAAGTGGGAGAACAGCTTGTACAGGTCAATGGACACCCCATTGTAGATGTGCTTGATTATAAATTTTATACGTATGACCCCAAACTTTCTCTGGTGCTGCGCAGTCCTGAAGGAAAAGAGCGTACAGTGAAGGTTCGTAAACAGGAGGGCGAAGAGCTGGGGCTCAACTTCGAAACTTATCTGATGGATAAGGCCCGCTGCTGTGCCAATCGCTGTATTTTCTGTTTTGTGGATCAACTGCCCAAGGGTATGCGTGATACTTTGTATTTCAAGGATGATGACGCGCGACTTTCTTTCCTGATGGGAAACTATATTACAATGACAAATCTTACGCCCAGAGAATTGGATCGCATTGTGGATCTGCGGGTATCGCCCATTAACGTATCGGTTCATGCCACGGATCCCGATTTGCGCGTGAAAATGTTGGAACATCAGAATGCCGGGCAGATTATGGACATTATGAAGCGATTTGCAGACGCCCATATAACAATGAACTGTCAGATTGTGGCCTGCCCCGGAATCAATGACGGCGCACAGCTGCAACGGTCTATGGAGGATCTGGAGTCGCTTTATCCCTATGTGAAAAGTGTTTCCATCGTACCGGTCGGCTTGACCTGCCATCGCGAAGGGCTTTATCCGCTTGAGCCTTATGACAGAGCGAAGGCGGATTCGGTTCTGGACATGGTAGAGGAATTTGCGCAGAACTGTTTGGAGAAACATGGAAGCCGTATTTTCTGGTGCTCGGATGAATTTTATCTGCGTGCGGAACGCGCCATTCCGGAAGATGAGTATTTTGAAGACTATACGCAGCTGGAGAACGGAGTCGGCATGCTTCGCTTGCTGCGCACAGAGTTTGATTCCGCACTGCGTCTTGCTGACCCGGTTGAGTCGGTTCGGCCCTTTTCAACCGCGTGTGGTGTTGATGCTGCTGCATGGATCCGTGAAATCGTTGACTGTGCGGCGGAGAAATGCCATACTAAGGGAAATGTTTATCCGATTGTCAACCATTTCCTTGGCGAAACAATCACAGTGTCCGGTCTTGTGACTGGTGGCGATCTGATTGCACAGCTGAAGGGTAAAGACCTTGGCGAGCGTCTTCTGATTCCCATTAACATGCTGCGTCATGGAGAAGATGTTTTCCTGGATGACATTACTTTGTCGGATGTGGAACGGGAACTTGGTGTAGAAGTGATTCCGGTCAATCAAGACGGATTTGACCTGTGTGACGCAATTTTTGATATTCGAGAAGGAGGGCTGTAAAAAATGGCAAAGCCTCTTGTAGCTATTGTAGGCCGCCCCAATGTGGGCAAGTCTATGCTGTTTAACCGCTTGGCCGGACAGCGTTTGTCCATCGTGGAAGATACTCCCGGTGTGACCCGTGACCGCCTGTATGCTGAAGCTGAATGGTGTGGCCGTACCTTTGATATTGTTGATACCGGCGGTATTGAGCCCGGTACCGACAGTGAGATTCTGCTGTTTATGCGCCATCAGGCAGAAATCGCCATTGCTCACGCTGATGTCATTGTTTTTGTTTGTGACATTAAAACCGGTGTTACTGCAGCGGACCATGAAGTGGCCAATATGCTGCTGCGTTCCCGCAAGCCGGTTGTTCTGGCGGTCAATAAAATGGATCGTATCGGAACCGATGATCCCGAGATTTATGAATTTTATAACCTTGGACTTGGTGACCCCTTTGCCTTATCTGCAGTCCATGGCCATGGAACCGGTGATTTGCTGGACGAGTGCATGAAGTACTTTCCGCCTGAGGAAGAGGTTGAGGAGCAGGATGATGTGATCAAGGTCGCCATCATCGGCAAGCCCAACGTCGGTAAGTCCAGTCTGGTCAACAAGATTCTTGGCGAAGAGCGCGTGATCGTCTCCAATATGGCCGGAACAACCCGTGATGCGGTTGACAGCTATTTTGAAAATGAAAAGGGTAAGTATGTACTGATCGATACTGCCGGCATGCGAAAAAAATCCCGTGTGGATGATCCCATTGAAAAGTTTTCTGTTCTGCGTGCCACCATGGCGATCGAGCGTGCCGATGTATGTCTGATCATGATCGATGCCAATGAGGGTGTCACGGAGCAGGATACAAAAGTAGCCGGTCTGGCCCATGAAGCCGGTAAAGCATGTATCATCGTGGTCAACAAGTGGGATTCCATTGAAAAAGATGATAAGACCATGGACAGGATGCGTGAAGATGTGCGCCGTGACCTGTCGTATATGACCTATGCTCCCGTCCTGTTTATTTCTGCGCTGACCGGACAGCGTGTGGAGCGTCTGTTTGAACTGATCAATTATGTAAATGATCAGGCATCCATGCGCATTACCACTGGTATGCTTAACACGGTTCTTGCTGATGCTACTGCCCGTGTTCAGCCGCCCACGGACAAGGGACGCCGCCTGAAGATTTACTACATGACTCAGGTCGGTGTTAAGCCTCCTCATTTTGTTATCTTCTGTAACGATGCAAGACTGTTCCATTTCTCCTATCAGCGCTATATTGAAAACCAGATTCGAAATACTTTTGGTCTGGAGGGTACACCGGTACGTTTGACGATTCGTCAAAAGGGAGATGAATAATGGTCCTGGAAAAAATCTACGATAATGTTACATGGATCGAAGCGGCTTACGGCAGTCCGAATGCAATTGTTTGGCTGGGTCTCGGTGCGGCCCTTCTTGTTGCTGTTGTGTGCTATTTCCTTGGGTGCTTTAACGGAGCAGTGATCGTATCCAAATATATTCTTCATGACGATGTGCGTGAACATGGCAGCGGTAATGCCGGACTGACGAATTTTCATCGCATATTTGGAGGAAGACTGGCTGTTGTTGTTGTTTTGTTCGATGTTTTGAAAGCCGTACTGTCTGTTGCGTTCAGTGTTTGGATTCTTGGAATTCTGATTGGACATGGTTCGGAGCATCTGATCAACATCAGCAAACTCTGGGGTGGACTGTTTTGCCTGATCGGTCACAGCTTTCCTTGTATGTTCCAATTTAAAGGCGGCAAGGGCGTTCTGTCTGGCGGCATTGTTGCATTTATGTTTGATTGGCGAATTGGTCTGATTGCATGGGGCGGATTCCTTCTGTTGGTTATGCTGACCAGATGGGTCTCCCTTGGTTCCATCTGGGGCGGAGGATGCTTTCCGTTTGCGGTGTGCTTTTTATATCAGGATGTTCTTCTTGTTATTTTGGCGTTACTGTGCGGTGGGTTGCTCGTTGCAAAACATCATGCAAATATCAAGCGAATTCTGAAAGGGACAGAATCCAAGTTTTCGTTCCGCCGTAAAATGGAGAATTGAGTATGAAGATTTCGGTAATTGGAAGCGGCGGTTGGGGAACTGCATTGGCGCTTGTGCTGCTGGAGAATGGCAGTGAGGTGACCATGTGGTCCTATTCAAAGGAAGAATCTGATATTCTGAAGCGTACGGGCGAAAATCCGATGCTGAAAGGTGTGCCGCTGCCCGCAAAATTGAATTTTGCAACCGATCTTTCGTGTGTGAAAGGGTGTAAAGCTGTTATACTTGCAACACCTTCGTTTGCAGTGCGAGAGACTGCCAGAAAAATGGCTTCATTGCTTGACCCCGGTACTGCGGTAGTTCTCGTCTCCAAAGGAATTGAAAAGGATACCTCGCTGACATTGACTCAAGTTGTTGAGCAGGAGATAGGCCCCCAATGCTCCGTGGTTGCGCTTTGTGGCCCTTCTCATGCTGAGGAAGTCGGCCGTGGTGTGCCCACTGCAGTAGTTGCTGCGTCGTCTGACCGGAGTGCTGCTGAACTTGTGCAGGAGCTTTTCATGAATGAGCGTTTCCGCGTCTATACTTCGGATGATGTCATTGGAGTTGAAATGGGTGCAGCGCTAAAAAACGTAATTGCTCTTTGCGCCGGCTGCATTGACGGCATGGGTTACGGCGACAATACAAAAGCGATGCTGATGACCCGTGGCTTGACCGAGATTGCGCGTCTTGTTGTTGCAATGGGTGGAAAAAGTGAAACGGTTGCCGGTTTGACTGGAGTTGGTGATTTGATCGTGACGTGCTGCTCCATGCACTCACGTAATCGCCGATGTGGGATTTTGATCGGACAGGGTTATTCGGTTGAACAGGCATTGAGAGAAGCCGGAGGAGTGGTAGAAGGCTATTACGCGGCGGCCAATGCGAAGATTCTGTCCGATAAGCTTGGTGTGGAAATGCCTATTGCGCTGGCGGCTTACGAAGTTATGTATGAGAACAAGGATCCCCGTTCTGTTTTGCCAGAACTGATGTCTCGTGAAAAGAAACACGAGAGCGAAAATAGCTGGGTTAATAACTGAATATATTTAAATAGCGTGCCGTTCGGCACGCTATTTTTTATGCTTTTCTACATTTACACGGCAGACCGGATTTTGCCGGTGGATCCAACCGTGTTCCATCGTAGGAAAAACGCGAGCCGTGACAGGGGCAGTCCCAGGAACGCTCGACTTGGTTCCAGTTTAATTGGCAGCCCATGTGCGGACAACGGGTCGACACAAAGTAATATTTACCATTTTCGTGATGGTAAACACCTGTTTTGCAGCCGTTCCACTGAACAATGCCGCCCTGACCCGGTGGAATCTCATGAGCTTTTGCTCTTGGGATATAAAAAATCTGTTTGGCAAGATTAACTGAACTGATCGCGCCGTCGTGCAGTATGTTTCCTACTGCTTTCGTGCCGGGGAAACGATGCGGTGAAAACAGTGGAGCATATTGATTTTTCCGGCCACAAATTGAGTCAGTTAAAATGTCTGCAGCAACCATTGCGGAGGACATGCCCCACTTTTGAAATCCTGTAGCAATATGCAGTCGGGCGGAACCGTGTTCATAACTGCCGATATAAGGGAAATGATCGGCTGGGATGCAGTCTTCCGCAGACCATTGTGCGGTAGGCTGACATCCCGGATACCATCGCTGTGCACAAAGGTGAAGCGCATCATATCCACTTTGAATTGAGGTTTGACCGGTACGGTGTGAAAACCCGCTCAGAATGATCTGATTATTCCAGGGGCGAAAAGTGATATCACCCTCGTCGACGTTGATATACATATCATTTATCGGACTGGTATTTGAAATGGATAATGCGTAGGATCGCTCCTGATGCATTCTTGAAAAGAATAATCCGGGCGAAAGAAAGAAGGGATATCGCGTTGCGATCACAATGTGCTTTGCGGAGACGACTGCATGATCGGTTATTACACGGTTGCTGTCAATTTTTCTGACCGTGCTGTCCCCGTATGCACGCAGGTGCGGAAGCAACGCATAAATGAATTTCAATGGATGAAATATAGCCTGATCTCTGATTTTCAGAGCAGACGAAACAGGGAAGGGAAGTTGGGTTTCGTTTGTGATCTCTGAAGCGATTCCCAAGGTATTTAATGCAGACATTTCATTTTGAAGATTCAAAGAGGAATCACGTGCATATAACAAGCAATGGATTTTTTGAAAATCACAGTTTAGATTTCTGCTTGCAATTAAGTCTGTATATCGCTCGATTGCAGATTGATTTGCTCGAAAATATTGCTTTGCGGTATCGACTCCATGCGTTGAAATTAATTTAGAATAGAAAAAACCGTGCAGTGCGGTAATTTTAGCGGTTGTATGTGCGGTTGCACCTTGGCCGGGTATTCCGGAATCCAATATGACAACTTCCAAGCCGCGTTCCTGAAGCATCCACGAAGTCAATATTCCGGTCAGACCCGCTCCGACTACAACGGCATCGCACTTTAAATCGGTCTGCAGGGAAGGAAAATGAGCCGAAGGGGAGAATGTTTTCTGCCACAGTGATCGATGTTCCATGACTAGTTCACCTCGAAGGTAGTATGTCCGTTTTGCGTGAAAAGACCAGGGTCTAAACAAGGACAATCATTCATAGGATGGGACATGCGATGGAAGGAGAAGGAGTGCGTATGAATTCAACGCAACCGTTCGAGCAGGCGGCAAGACTGCTTCCGTTCAGTTTGCGCAGTTCTGTTCTCATGATTCCACCGGAACGGAAGGATGCTGCAGAGGAAATTCGTCTGCGTGTTGGACATCCTGTCTCCGTTACCATTCCGGATGGAGAGATGGTTTTGCAGGGAAACCTGCTTATTTCGGCAAAAGATTTGCATGCGGTACTTGAAATTGCTACGAAATCGTCTGTTCATACCGTGTTGGATCATATAAAAAACGGATTCATTACGGTTCAGGGCGGACATCGTCTTGGACTGTGCGGAAGTGTGGTATGCAAAGATGGTGCTATTCATAACATACGCTGTATTTCTTCTTTAAACATTCGAATTGCAAAACAGATTACGGGGATTGGTGATCGAGTTCTTCAGCAAATGTATGTACAGGGTAAGGTGCCTTCGGTTCTAATACTTGCGCCGCCTGGTGCAGGAAAAACAACGTTACTTCGCGAAATAATTCGTGGGCTGTCGTATGGGACAGGCGGAACACCGTTTCGGGTTGGCGTCGTGGATGAGCGCGGTGAGTTGGGAGCAATGTGGAATGGTATTCCTCAATTTGACCTCGGGCCACATACTGATATTTTGGATGGGTGCAGTAAGGCGGATGGGCTGATTATTCTTCTGCGTGGAATGAATCCACAGGTGCTTGCTGTGGACGAGATTACTGCGCCGGAGGATATTGATGCGCTGCTGCTTGCAGCCGGATGCGGTGTGAGCCTTCTCGCGACGGCACACGGAAATTCGATGGAGGATTTGCGGATGAGGCCGCTCTATGAAATGCTCTTTCGTCAAAAAATCTTTCAGCGTGTTTTACGGATTCGTGTGTTTAACGGTGTACGGGAATATCATATGGAGGAGATCCGATGCTGAAAGCGGTTGGCTCGATGTTGCTTTTGTCTGGATGTTTGTGGATGGGAATGTTGAAGGTAAGACAAATGGACAAGCGAATTAAAATGCTGCAGTCGTTGCTTTGTGCGTTGGAGATCATAGAGCGTGAAATGTCGTTTTGCATGCCTTTGTTGGAGGATATGTTAACTTTAGCGGCTCACTCAACAGAAGGGGCGACAAGAGAATTTCTTTCCTTGTGCAGCAGTGAATTGAAAAACGATTCGGCTGTGCCTTTTTCTGAAATCTGGGACCGTGCTGCGCGGGAACATCTTACTGCTTTAAAAGAAGATGATCTTGAACATGTGCTTATGCTGGGTAGTGTTTTGGGACGATATGACAGTGATGGACAACAACATGCGCTGCACAAGGCAAACATTGCCTTACAACAAACAATTTCAAATGCAGTATCAGACCGGAAAAGTCAAAGTAAAGTGTATAAAACATTGAGTGTAACATTGGGCGTGTTTCTTGTGATACTGTTTCTGTAACGAAGGAGAATGCAAATGGACGTTGATTTGATTTTTAAAATAGCAGCGATCGGCATTCTTGTCTCGGTTCTGAACCAGGTCTTATCACGGTCTGGGCGGGATGAACAGGCCACGATGACAACACTTGCCGGGCTTGTTGTTGTACTTATGATGGTCGTACAGGAGATCTCAAATCTGTTTGAACTTGTAAAGAATCTGTTTGGTCTATGAGATATGGAGAGTATATTACAAGTTGCCGCAATTGGGATCGTTGCGGCATTGTGTGCCATTATTGTCAAAAAGCAGGCACCGGAAATTGGCTTTGTGCTGGTTCTGTCGTCCGGGGTGTTAATTCTTCTTCTTTCATATCCGGCAATGAAGAATATATTGGAATTAATGACTACGCTGGCGGAAACGGCAAATCTGGAGCCGGTTGTATTGAGACCGGTAATCAAAACAACAGGGATTGCGATTACGACAAAAATAGCTTCCGAACTATGCAGAGATGCCAAAGAGGGTGGTATCGCGTCCTTTCTGGAGACGGCAGGTGCGGTGTTTGCACTTGTTGTTTGCGTTCCTTTGATCGAAGCAGTTTTATCCATGGTTGGAGAGCTGCTTTAAAACGAACATTTATTATTTTGACTTTTTTGATGTGCATTATGATCGGACAAGTTTCTGCGATGAGCAAAGAAGAGGTTCTCGATGCTCAAATCAATGCGCTGAAACTGAATGAATTAAGAGAGGCAGCTCAGCAATATGCGCCCGATTTCAGTTGGGACGAGATTCCCGATATTAACGAAGGATTGGGCGATCTGATACAAGTGGGAAGCAAATCCATTGGAGGGATCGTGAAGAGCGCATTGCGCAGCAGTGTTCTGCTTCTTGCGGTTGTTCTGTTCGGAGGAATTGCAGAGGGTCTATTTAAGACAGGGACGGATTCAGGCCGACTTTCAATTCCGATTGTATCTTCACTTGCGGTTTCCACGGTCGCAGTTGCTGATACCACCACCCTGATTGGATTGGGCCGAGATATGATTGGCAAAATAGAGGCATTTACAAATGCTTTGCTTCCGACCATGGCGGCAGTTACTGCGGCATCAGGGTCTCCGGCGGCAGCTGCTGCAAAACAACTGGCTGCAATGTTGTTTTCGAATTTATTGATTTTATCGGTCAATCGACTTCTGCTTCCTCTCGTATATGCGTACATTGCGGTGTTTACAGCGTATGCCGCCCTGGGGAATTCCGGCTTGAAGCGAATAGCAGGAACATTGAAATGGATTGTTACATCCGTTTTGACTGTGCTGCTGATTGCCTACGTTGGTTATTTGTCGGTCAGCGGAATCATTGCAGGCACAACGGATGCGATGACGTTGAAAGCCGCGAAATTCACTATGTCCAGTCTTGTGCCTGTTGTAGGTGGAATCCTTTCGGATGCCGCAGAAACTGTACTTGTTGGAGCGGGAATGCTGAAAAACACGGTTGGTATTTTCGGTATGCTTGTGGTTCTTGGAATGAGCTTTGTTCCGTTCTTGCAACTTGGAATTCATTATATTGCGTATAAGATAACAGCGACACTTTCTGCGACGATTACTGATTCACAGACCACGGCGTTGATTGATGGAATTGGCAGTGCCTTTGGTCTTGTGCTGGGGATGTGTGGAGCTTGTGCGCTGGTTCTTTTGATTGCAATGATTTCTGCGATAAAGGTGACAGCGTTATGATGGATTTCTTGCGCAATTGGTTGATTGGATTAATGGGATCGGCAATTATTGTGGCTTGCATAGACTGTCTTGTTCCGGATGGTTCTGTGAAACGGATTGGAAAGTTTGCCGGTGGTTTGGTTATGGTCATTGCAATTCTAAGACCGGTGTTGAGTATAGATTATGAAATCATGGCCGGATCCCTGGCGAATTTCCGCTTCGATGTTCAGCAATACAGTTCGGATCTTGAAATCGAAAATGAGCGCATGAAGAAAATAATCATAGAGGATCGGACAGGCGCATATATTCGTGACAAGGCGGAACAGATTGGAATTGATTGTAATGTCGCGGTTCAATGTCGTATGAACGAAAAAGATCAATTATATCCTGCGTCTGTCACAGTGTACGGTGATCTGACACAGGAGCAAAAAGAGAAGTTAATTCGAATCATTGACGAGGAAGTTGCGATTCCTGCAGGGATGCAGCAATACGAAAGGGCGAAAGAATCGTGAAGGAAAAGTCCAAGCTGAGCATTGATTTTAAAACATGGAGCAAGCAATTCAGTAAATACAGGTATGGAATTCTGATACTTGCTATTGGTATGTTTCTGATTCTTATTCCAACATCGAATTCGAAAGAAAAAGCAAACACAGATACATCAGACAAAGAGGAGTGTTTTTCGGTTGAAGTCATGGAAGAGAAATTGGAAGAGATTCTTTCACAAATTGAAGGAGCGGGCCGGATCGATGTGATGCTTACGGTTGAAAGTGGAATGCAGCATATCTTCGCTCAGGATGGAAGAGTGGAGCAGGATAGCAATATGCTCCATGAAGAACGAGAGACAGTGGTTATTTCAAGCGGATCAGGGACTCAGGAAACCGTGTTGGTGCAGCAGATATATCCGCGATTTCAAGGAGCGCTGGTTGTTTCAGAGGGTGGAGGTGACCCTTCGGTGCGATTAAATCTGACTAAGGCCGTGGCAGCCCTGACGGGACTTGGAGCCGATAAAATATCTGTTTGTAAAGGAAAGTGAGGAGACAAAATGAAAACTTGGAAGCGCAATGCGGTGGTTGCCTTGATCATGCTGTTTGTATGTGCAGCCGTGTATCTGAACTGGTCTTATGGACAAGAAGTGGAAGAGGGCAGTGAGGCTGCAGATGGAAAATTGCTTGGGGAAGCGACATTGGTGGATGGAAGCAGTGACGATCCACTGCTCGAAACATCAACGGAAGATGTTTTGTCTGATGAAGACGCAGAACTGACAGGGTATTTTTCTTCCGCACGTTTGAATCGTCAGCAAGCTCGGGATGCAGCGCTTTCTTTGCTGGAAGATGCTGCGGAGGATGAGATGGCTGACCAAACAATAAAAAACGAGGCAAATGCAAGCATTCAAACAATGGCTGCAAATACGTTAGCGGAGGCACAAATTGAAAATCTTGTAACAGCCAAAGGATATTCGGATTGTATCTGTTTTATTGACGATACTGGTGCGAGTGTTGTTGTTGCGGCGACTGAGTCCGGTCTGACCGAAGCAGATACGGCTCGTATTATGGAGATCGTAAAGGATGAAACGGGATTAATGGCATCGCAGATAAAAATAATAGAAGCAGAACCATGACCAAAACTGTCTCTTGTAATTTTCCTTTTTTGTGGTAAAATGATTTAGAACCTTTATCGCATGAAAGGAGCGCGGATAATATGGGCGAAGTAAAGGAATACATTTCCCGTCCGGATGAGATGGGAAACATCCATATATCGGAAGAAGTTTTAGCAGTAATTGCAGCAGCGGCAGCAATGGAGGTCGAGGGTGTCAGCAGTCTTGCCGGTGGCCTTTCCGGAGAACTGTCTGAACTGGTCACCGGGAAAAAGTTGAACCGTGGTATTGATATCAAGGTGAACGAAGATTCCATTGCAATTCGCGTTGCCATTTTAGTTAAGTACGGTTTTGTAATTCCTGAAGTGGGTCGTGCCGTTCAGGATGCAGTTGCGAGCGCTGTACAGAACACCACCGGATTGAATGTTGAATATGTTAACGTTCATGTTGCTGGTGTAGTTTTTCCGAAGTAAAGACGATAAAAACATTGAGCGGCATATGCTGCTCAATGTTTTTGTTTATTTCAAGCGTATAATTTTGGAGAAAATTGTATGAGTATTATAATTCGGGGTTTATTTTTTTGATAAAATAATGTATAATAATTCGAATATTAATTTCGTGCATGTATAATGCAACATTATGCTTGGGGGAACGGATATGACCAGAACAAACGCCCGAGAAATCGCCATTCATTTTACATTTGAATTGAGCTTTTCCAATTTATCTGCCGATGAGTTATTGAATGAGTTCTTTAACCGCGAATATTTTGATCTTCTTGGGGAAGAAGAGCCGCTTTATGCTGAATTTCCCAATGAAAAACAGCGCGCATACATTTTCAACCTTGTGCGCGGTGCCTTTGAGCATGGTGCGGAATTGGACGGTTACATTGAAAAATACGCCGTGGGTTGGAAATTTTCTCGCATTGGTCGGGTTGCGGCAGCCATTATGCGTGTAGCGATGTATGAGATCCTCTATATGCCGGATGTTCCCAATGCTGCCGCGATCAATGATGCAGTTGAGATTGCAAAGAATTATGAAGGCGAAGAAACCGTGAAATTTATTAACGGTATTTTGGGCTCATTCGTTCGCGGTGAACACATTCCTGATCCTGCATCTTCTGTACCTGCGGAGGAATTCTGATATGCCGGTCTGCTTGGGACTTGATACCAGCAATTACACAACTTCTGTGGCGGTGTTCGACGGATCGAATGGTGAAAACTGCGGCAGATTGCTGGATGTTCCGGAGGGCGCTTTGGGCTTGCGTCAGAGTGACGCATTGTTTCAGCATGTGAAGCGCCTTCCTGAAATGTTTTCTGCACTGCGCCAGAAAGGGATGCTTCAGGACATTGCTGTTATTGGCGCCAGCACACGTCCTCGGGCGGTTGATGGCTCGTATATGCCGTGCTTTTTACCGGGGGAGACCGTTGGGCGTTGTTTGGCTGACGCTCTGGGAATCCCCTTTTTTGCGTGTGCGCATCAAGAAGGCCATGTTGCGGCAGCGGCCTGGTCTGCAGGACGAATGGATTTGCTTGACTGCCCGCATCTCGCGTGGCATTTGTCCGGTGGAACGACCGAACTTCTTTATGTGGAGCCGCATGGCAGTGGAATTCACGCCGAGTGTATCGGCGGCACCAGCGATATCTCTGCGGGTCAATTGATCGATCGTACCGGGAAGATGCTTGGAGTAGCGTTTCCTGCCGGAAAGGCTTTGGATGGGCTGACTTGCGGACAGGACATTGGGCAGTATTTTCGTGTTAAAATTAATGATTTTTCGTTTTCGCTGTCCGGGGTTGAAAACCAGGTGAAAGCGATGGTTGAGCACGGTGAGGAACATACTTGGATCGCATGCTATGTACTTGATACGATTGCTAATGCAGTGTTATCGACCACGAAGAGAGCCTGGGATAAATGGCCTGGACTCCCCGTGCTTTGTTCGGGCGGTGTTGCGTCCAGTTTACGACTGCGCAGCTGGCTAAATGACGCTGTTTTTGCTCAGCCGCAGTTCTCTACAGATAATGCAATGGGGACAGCGATCCTTGCTCATCGTATGTGGATGGAGGAGCACACATGA
>JAZOBA010000147.1:0-4425 GCA_045595705.1 Oscillospiraceae bacterium | reverse complement strand
CCGCTGCTGCTGGCCGAGGATGGCCGCCGCCTGTCCAAGCGGGAGCGGGATCTGGATATGGGCGCCTTGCGTGAGCGCTTTACTCCGGAGGAAATCATCGGACGTTTGGCGGCACTGGCCGGTCTGCAGGAGACTCCGGAGCCGATATCGGCCAGGGAGCTGGTTTACGCCTTTTCGTGGGAGACGGTCCGGACGCAGGACATTTTCCTGCTCGACGGCTGGTTTGCCTGAGCCGGGGAAAATGAAGATTCCTGTTTGTCGGATGGTGGGGAACTATTGACAAACAGGCTGTTCTTTGGCATAATCGTATTGGAAATGTACATAGCATGATAGAGGCGCGGTCGTCATCAGTAGCTCCGCCGAAAGCACAGGGATTTGCAGGAGTGAAAGGGTATACCGCCGAAGGGTTTTCCGTGTTCCTGCGCGTAGAATTCCTGGTTCGTCAGAGAATATCTGCCGGACTGTCGCAACTCATTTGCGGAGAGCTGTCAGTGACGTATGATTTATTTCGGTCATGAAGCAGCGCCCGTGCTGTGTTCGTGACCGAAATTTTTGTTAGGGAGGGTTATTTAAATGGATGTTTACGCAACAATCTGGTCCCTGCTTCCTCCGATCATTGCAATTGTTCTGGCTTTGATTACAAAGGAAGTGTACTCCTCGCTGTTTATCGGCATTATCGTCGGCGCACTGATCTACTCCGGCGGTAATATTATCGGTGCCATCGAGCACTTCTTCGCCATTCTGTCCGAAGAGGTTGCCGGCAACATCGGTATTGTGATATTCCTGATTATTCTGGGCACCATCGTGGCTCTGATGATCCGGGCGGGCGGCTCCAAGGCTTACGGCGACTGGGCCAGCCGCAACATCAAGACCAAGGGCGGTGCTTTGGTTGCCACCGGCATTCTGGGTATCATTCTGGGTGTGGACGACTACTTCAACAATCTGACGGTGGGTAATGTCATGCGCCCCGTCACCGATGCTCGCGGAATCTCCCGCGCCAAGCTGGCCTACATGTGTGATGCCATTGCAGCTCCAGTCTGTATTATGATGCCCATTTCTTCCTGGGCTGCCGCTGTTACCGGCGTCATCGACGGATATGACGGCTTCAAGCTGTTTGTTCAGGCCATCCCCTATAACTTCTACGCAATCCTGACCCTGATCATGGTGTTCCTGACCGCCGCGCTGAACATTGACTTTGGCCCCATGAAGAAGCATGAGGACAATGCCGCCAACGGCGATCTGTATACCACCCCCGAGCGTCCCTATGAGCACGCCAACGAGATGAAGTTCAACCCTGCCGGCAAGGTTATCGACCTGATCCTTCCCGTCATCGTCCTGATCGTGTGCTGCGTGGTCGGTCTGATTTACACCGGCGGCTTCTTCGACGGCGGCATGACCCTGCAGGAGGCCTTTGCCGATTGCTCTGCCGGTTCCGGCCTGTCCATGGGCTCCTTTGTCGCTTTGATCATCATCATGATCTATTACATGATCCGCCGTTCCTTCTCCTTCAAGGAGATGATGGACTGCCTGCCCGAGGGCTTCAAGCTGATGGTTCCCGCCATTCTGATCTTGACCTTCGCATGGACCATTTCCGGCGTGACCGGCAGCCTGGGCGCCGCCGAATTCGTGGCCGGTGTTGTGGATCAGTTTGGTGCCGGCCTGCAGAACTTCCTGCCTGCCGTCATCTTTGTGATTGCCTGCATTCTGGCCTTTGCAACCGGTACCTCCTGGGGTACCTTCGGCATCCTGATCCCCATTGTTCTTGAGGTATTCCCCGTGGGCGCCAACGGCCTGCCCACCCCCACCCTGATGATGGGCATCGGCGCGTGTCTGGGCGGCGCGGTCATGGGGGACCACTGCTCTCCCATTTCCGATACCACCATCATGGCCTCCACCGGCGCGCAGTGCCACCACATCAACCACGTCAACACCCAGATGCCCTATGCGCTGACAGTTGCCGCGGTCTGCTTTGTCAGCTATCTGATCGCCGGCATTATCCCCAACGTTATCGTTGCTCTGCCCATCGCCGTGATTTTGATGGTTGCCGTCCTGCTGTTCATCGGCAAGAAGAACGGCTCCCTCGGCAAGGCCAAGGCAAAGGCAAAGGCCGAATAACCAAACCTGATTCGATCCGATCTGGGGCCGCATCTGCAAAGGGCAGATGCGGCCCTGTTTTTCTGTGCTATGCCCTGCACAGGACTTGACAAGGATGAAGAAATCGAATATACTTTCTTGCGTATATCAAATGACTTGGATGGGAAGGAGTACACACTCTCCCGGGTGAAGAGAAAAGCCGGTTGGTGCAAGGTTTTCGATGGGTGTGTGGAAGGTCGTCCCGGAGTTTTGGTTCTGAAACAGCAGTAAGAACTGACGGGTTGCTTCGTTAAAAGCATCGAGTGCAGATACCTTGTATCTGAATTCAGGTGGTACCACGGACTTTTGTTCGCCCTGAGCCAAACGGCTCAGGGCTTTTTTGTTCTGTGCCAGAAAGTGAGGAAAAACCATGTCATTCATTTGTGTCGATTTCTACGGTGCGCGGCAGATGGCCGGAGAGATCGAAACCATGGGCAAGGACTGTGCCGCCATGGCGGCCGATACCGGGCTGGACGAACTGGTAAAACTGGCTGCCGATCTGGAGCGTATTGCCGCCGACATCCGCCGTGCCACCGACGAGAAGGAAAATGAGGACAACAACACCCTGTTTGAATTGCGTCCCGATTATTCGGAGGTGTTGAAATGAGCAAGCAGGAATATGCACAGAAACTTTTTCAGACGCGCCGCCGTCTGGAAGAAATCTCGGAAGAAATGAGCCTGGCCATCAGCATCAAATATGACCTGGCGAAACGAATGGACCAAGCCGCTGCCGACCTGCGCGCAGCGAAACGAAAATTGGAGGAACAGTAAGATGTGCGACAAGTGTAAGAAAGAACTGCCCAAGGTCTATGAACCTCAGGAGGTCGAAGGCCGCATTTATAAGATGTGGGAGGAGAGTGGCTGCTTTGCCGGTCACCGCGATCCCGACAAGAAGCCGTTTACCATCGTCATGCCGCCCCCCAACGTCACCGGTCAGCTGCACATGGGCCATGCCATGGACTGCACTTTGCAGGACATCCTGACCCGCTTTAAGCGCATGCAGGGCTATGCCGCCCTGTGGCTGCCCGGCACCGACCATGCCGGTATCGCCACCCAGATCAAGGTGGAAGAGGAACTGCGCACCAAGGAAGGGCTGAGCCGTCATGACCTGGGCCGCGACAAGTTCCTGGAGCGCGTGTGGGACTGGAAGGAGAAATACGGAAACCGCATCGTGGAGCAGCAGAAGAAGATGGGTGCTTCCTGCGATTGGGAGCGTGCCCGCTTCACTATGGATGAGGGCTGTTCCAAAGCTGTGCGTGAGGTGTTCGTGTCCCTGTACGAAAAGGGTCTGATTTACAAAGGCAGCCGCATCGTTAACTGGTGTCCTCACTGCGTTACCGCCCTGTCTGATGCTGAGGTGGAGTACAAGGACAAGCCGGGTAACCTGTGGCATCTGAAATACCCCATCAAGGGTGAGGAAGGCCGTTACTGCATCGTGGCCACCACCCGTCCTGAGACCATGCTGGGCGATACCGGTGTGGCCGTCAACCCCAATGACGAGCGTTATCAGGACATCATCGGCAAGACGGTCATTCTTCCCTTGATGAACCGTGAAATTCCCATCGTGGCCGACGAGTATGTCGATCTGGAATTCGGTACCGGCTGCGTTAAGATGACCCCTGCCCATGACCCCAATGACTTTGAGGTTGGCCTGCGCCACAATTTGGAGACCATCCGCGTGCTGGACGACAACGGTGTGGTCAACGAAAACGGCGGCAAGTATCAGGGAATGGACCGTTACGAAGCCCGCAAGGCCATCGTGGCCGATCTGGAGACTTTGGGTCTGCTGGAGAAGATCGAGGATCACCAGCATAACGTGGGCACCTGCTACCGCTGCGGCAGTGATGTGGAGCCCATTATCTCGGCTCAGTGGTTCGTTAAGATGGCTCCTCTGGCTGAGGAGGCCCTGCGTGTGGTTTACGAGGGCGAGACCAAGTTTGTGCCCGAGCGTTTCTCCAAGACCTATACCAACTGGATGGAAAATGTTCATGACTGGTGTATTTCCCGTCAGCTGTGGTGGGGTCACCAGATCCCCGTGTGGTATTGCGCTGACTGCGGCAAGATGACGGTCAGCCGTGAGGATGCCACCGAGTGCGAGCACTGCCGCTCCAAGAATATCACCCGTGATCCCGACGTGCTGGATACCTGGTTCTCCTCCGCTCTGTGGCCCTTCTCCACTCTGGGTTGGCCCGATAAGGAAAGCGAGGATCTCAAGTACTTCTATCCCACCGACGTGCTGGTCACCGGTTATGATATCATCTTCTTCTGGGTCTCCCGTATGATCTTCTCCGG
>JAZOBA010000146.1:0-3051 GCA_045595705.1 Oscillospiraceae bacterium | reverse complement strand
TTCCAAATTCATGGACATACGGGCCCCAACTGTTCACTTTTTCTTGTTAAAGTGTTAACGTTACTTGACAGCGGTCCGTTCCATCCCGTAAGATGTAAAATAGGATAATTTATTCAAGCCACGAAAGGAGACCTCTCCATGAAGCCTTTTGACCCCACCCCCTCGGGTCTGACCGAGGAAGACAAGGCCATTATCAACGGTATTCTTGCCAATCACGACAATGACCCCACCCAGCTAGTGGGCATACTGCTGGATGTGCAGGCCGCTTCCGACCGCAAGCACATCTCCAAGCCGGTTGCCGTGTACATTGCCGATCAGGTGGGCGTTAAGATCACCCAGATCTATGACGTCATCAGCTTTTACTCTGCCCTGCACGTGCGCCCCCGCGCCAAGTATCCGCTGGAGGTCTGCAACAGCGCCCCCTGCCGGGTCAACGATTCCGACATTTTGCTGGAGACGCTGAAGGACATTCTGGGCATCGAACTGGGCGAGGTCACCTATGACGGCCGCTTTACCATTCAGCGCGTGCCCTGCTTCGGCGCCTGCGACCAGTCTCCCGCCGTGCGTGTCAACGGCGTGGTCTACGGCAAGCTGACCGACCGCGAAAAAATTCTGGCCATGCTGCGCCAGCTGGACTGACGTCCAACAGATAATTGACAATGGACAATGGACAATTAACAATTGACAATTAACAATTGATAGTTAATCGTTGTCAATTCCGTTTCCATCATTCACTCAGAAACGAGGTTATCAATATGGCAAAAACCGTTTCATTCATCTCCCGCCGATTCGGGAAATACAGCCCCTGGAGCCTCAAGGAGTACGAGAACCACGACGGTTTCAAGGCCCTTCGTAAGGCCTTGACCATGGACCCCACCGACATCGCCAACCTGCTCAGCGAAAACGGCGTGCAGGGCCGCGGCGGCGCCGCCTATGACATGGGCCTCAAATGGCGTCAGGCCCGGGAGGAGAAGGCCCCCCTCAAGTGCGTGGTGTGCAATGCCGACGAGGGCGAGCCGGGCACCTTCAAGGACCGGGAACTGATCAAGCGCGACCCCTTCCAGCTGATCGAAGGCATGATCATCGCCGGCTGGGCGGTGGATGCGCAGGACGGCTACCTGTACCTGCGTGAGGAGTATTCCCACCTGCGTCCCGTGCTGAAAAACGCCATCCGCGAGTGCGAAAAGGCCGGCTATCTGGGCGAAAACATTTTGGGCAGCGGTCTGAACTACCGCATCCACCTGTATTCCGGCGCCGGCGCCTACGTCTGCGGCGAGGGCACCGCTCTGGCCGAAAGCGTGGAAGGCAAGGCCGGCCGTCCCCGCAAAAAGCCCCCCTACATCAAGCAGTGCGGCATCTTCGGCCGCCCCACCTGCGTCAACAACGTGGAATCGCTGTCCATCGTGCCCAACCTGCTGCTGGACGAGGAAGGCTTCTACAAAAGTCAGGGTACCCCCGACTGCCCCGGCACCAAGATGATTTCGGTGTGCGGCAACGTCAACAAGCCCGGCGTGTTTGAAATCCCCTTCGGCACCACCATCCGGGACATCATCGAACTGGCCGGCGGCGTTACCGAGGGTCAGACCCTGCGTCTGGTGCAGCTGGGCGGCGCGTCCGGCAAAATCGCCTCCCCCGCGCAGCTGGACACCCCCTATACTTACAACGACCTGAAGAAGGCCGGTCTGACCCCCGTGGGCTCGGGCGCCGTTCTGGTGGTGGACGAGCGCACTTCGGTCATCGGCTTTTTGCGCATGACCCAGGACTTCTTCAACCACGAATCCTGCGGCCAGTGTACTCCCTGCCGTGAGGGCAACCGCCATCTGACCATGCTGCTGGACAAGATGGCCGCCGAGGAGCACACCCAGAAGGACATCGACACCCTGTTCAAATTCGCCAACATTATGACGGCCGCATCCCTGTGCGGTCTGGGTCAGGCATCCCAGTCGGCCCTGCTGTCGGCAAAGGAGCACTTCCCCGAAGTGTTTGAAATCGAGAAGGAGGTGGCCATCCGATGAGCAAAGTCAACATCAAAATCAACAATCTGCCTCTGGAGGTGGAGGAGGGCACCCTGCTCATCGACGCCGCCCGTCAGCTTGGCATCGACATCCCCCACATGTGCTACCACCCCGACCAGGCATCCAAGGCCCACTGCCGTCTGTGCGTGGTGGAGGTCAAGGGCTCCCGCAACCTGCAGACTTCCTGCACCACCCCCGTGCGCGAGGGAATGGAGGTCTTTACCGACACCAAAAAGGTGTACGACGCTCAGGTGGGCATTCTGGAGCTCATGCTGGCCGACCACAAGCAGAACTGTCTGGCCTGCGCCCGCAACGGCAACTGCGAACTGCAGGCTCTGTGCCGCCGCTTCAATCTGCTGCGCCCCGAGCTGCCCGACATCTCCTCCAACGAGCCCCTGCGTGTGGATAACCCCTCCATCGTCAAGGATCCCTCCAAGTGCGTCAAGTGCGGCCGCTGTGTCAAGGCCTGTCAGGAACTGCACGGACTGGACTGCCTGACCCCCGCCTACCGCGCCGCTCGCTACAAAATCACCACCGCCTTTGACCTGCCCATGTGGGAGACCGACTGCGTCCTCTGCGGCCAGTGTTCGCTGGTGTGCCCCGTGGGCGCCATCGTGGAGAAGGACGCCACCCAGGGGGTCTGGCGCGCCATTCAGGACCCCGACAAGCACGTCGTGGTGCAGGTGGCTCCCGCCGTCCGCGTGGCCCTGGGCGACGAGTTCGGCATGGAGCCGGGCGAGCTGGTCACCGGCAAGATGATCACCGCCCTGCAGATGATCGGCTTCAACAAGGTGTTCGACACCAACTTCGCCGCCGACCTGACCATTCTGGAGGAGGGCTCTGAGCTGCTGGAGCGCATCGAAAAGGGCGGCAAGCTGCCCCTGATCACCTCCTGCTCTCCCGGCTGGGTCAACTACGTGGAGAAGCACCACCCCGAGCTGTTTGACAACCTGTCCTCCGCTAAGTCTCCCCAGCAGATGTTCGGCGCAGTCTCGAAGACCTACTACGCCGAAAAGATGGGCCTGAACCCCGAGGA
>JAZOBA010000145.1:0-7415 GCA_045595705.1 Oscillospiraceae bacterium | reverse complement strand
TGGCCGCACTGGACGTCCATGATGGCCGGCTTGCCCACCGGGGCGATCAGCTCGGCAAAAATCTCGGGCAGCAGCAGGGTGCGCTCGGGATACTCGGGGGGACAGTCGGTCCACGCGCCCAGCAGTACGCCGGCGCAGTCGGCAAATTTGCCCGCGTTGCGCAGTTGGGTCAGCATGGAGTCCACCCGGTAGGTCTTTTCTCCGATGTCCTCAAGGAAGAGGATCTTGCCGCGGGTGTCGATTTCCCACGCCGTGCCCAGAGATGCTGTCAGCAGGGACAGATTGCCGCCGCAGAGGGTGCCGGTGGCCTTGCCGCCCACCAGGGTGGTCATGGGGATGCCGGCCGGATTTTCCAGCGCTCCGGTCAGCGTGCCGAACAGGGCCCGGCGCAGGTAGTCCATGGAGTAGCCGTCCACCTCTTTGTAGTATTCGGTGGAGGGCATGATGGTGTGGTAGGTCACAAAGCCGCATATTTGGTTGAAGGCGGTGTGCAGGGCGGTGACATCGCTGTAACCGGAAAAGTACTTGGGGGTTTTGGCGATTGTCTCCAGATCCAGCAGGGGCAGGATGCGGTGGGCGCCGTAGCCGCCCCGAATGGACAGCACGCCGTGGATGGAATCGTCGGCAAAGGCGTGCTGGATGTCACGGGCGCGCTGGGCGTCGTCGGCGGCAAAGTAGCCGTGGCGGCTGTCGAAATAGCAGGAGGGATAGACCACCGGCTCCAGACCGAGGGCCTTGACGGCGGTGATGGCCGGCTCCAGCCGGTCTGCCGGAACGGCGGAACTTGCGCAAGTGAGAGCGACCTTTGCGCCGGGGAATAAGGGCTTGGGTGTAATCATTGTAATCACCTGATTTGTTGGGTTTTGTTCGCGCACGGCGGGGGACGGGGGTGCCGCAAACGGATTGCTTGAAAAAGGGCCGCCGTCGTGCAACGGCGGCCCTTTGGCTTAAATCATGGAAGCATACTGCTCAAGTTCCTTTTGGTTGCCCAGAATGAAATGGCCCGGTTCGATTTCATGCCACACCGGTTTGTCCACCGAGTAGTCGTGGCAGGTGGGATCGTAGACCAGCAGCTGCTTGTTCTTTTCGCTCTTGGGGTCGGGCATGGGGATGGCCGACAGCAGGGCACGGGTGTAAGGGTGCAGGGGGTGGGCGAAGAGCTGTTCGCTGCCTGCCAGCTCCACGATGCGGCCCTTGTGGATGACGGCGATGCGGTCGCAGATGAAGCGCACCACGCTGAGATCGTGGGCGATGAACAGGTAGGTCAGATCGCGTTTTTTCTGCAGGTCGGACAGCAGATTGAGCACCTGAGCGCGGATGGACACGTCCAGCGCCGAGATGGGCTCGTCGGCAATGATGAAGTCGGGCTCCATGACCAGAGCGCGGGCAATGCCGATGCGCTGACGCTGACCGCCCGAGAACTCGTGGGGGAAACGGCTGGCAAATTCGGGGAGCAGGCCCACGTCCAGCAATGCCTCGGACACCCGGCTGCTGATCTCTTCTTCGCTGAGGCGAACGTCCATGTTGTACAGGCCCTCGGCCACGATGTAGGACACCTTGGCGCGCTCGTTCAGACTGGCCATGGGGTCCTGGAAGATCATCTGGATCTGATGGGTGACTTCTTTGTCCAGCGCGCGGCTGATGCGGCCGTTGATCTTGCGGCCCTTATAGAGGACCTCGCCGCCGGCGGTGGGGTTGATGCGGATGATGGAGCGGCCGATGGTGGTCTTGCCCGAGCCGGACTCGCCCACCAGACCGAAGGTTTCGCCCTTGTAGATCTGGAAGGAAACGCCGTTGACCGCCTTGAAGGGCTTGCGGCGGGAGCCAAAGTGGACGTGGAGGTCCTTGACATCCAGCAAAACTTCACGTTCAGACACTGCACTTCACTCCTTCCTCCCGGAGACGGCGCACATACTCCGGCGGCTCCACCTTGGGGGCCCGGGGGTCCAGAAGCCATGTGCGGGCCTTGTGGGTGGGAGAAATTTCAAAGTAGGGGGGACGCTCCACAAAGTCGATCTTGAGTGCCTGCGGGTTGCGGGGAGCGAAGGCGTCGCCCGCCACTTCGTGGAACAGGTTGGGGGGTGTGCCCTGAATGGAGTACAGGGGTTCACCCTTGACACCCAGCTGGGGCAGGGAGGACAGCAGAGCCCATGTGTAAGGGTGGCGGGGGTCGTAGAACACCTCGTCACAGGTGCCCACTTCCACAATGTCGCCGGCGTACATGACGGCGATGCGGTCGGCCACGTTGGCTACCACACCCAAATCGTGGGTGATGTAGATCGTGGTCAGATCGTACTTCTTCTGCATCTGCTTGATCAGGTGCAGGATCTGGGCCTGAATGGTCACGTCCAGAGCGGTGGTGGGCTCGTCACAGATGAGGATCTTGGGGTTGCAGGCCACGGCGGTGGCGATGACGGCGCGCTGACGCATACCGCCCGAAAATTCGTGGGGGTACTGCTTGTAGCGGCGCGGAGGGTCGTCAATGCCCACGTCGGCCAGATAGCCCAAGGTGGCCTTGTAGGCCGCCTCACCCTTGAGGCCCTGATGGCGCTCCACCGACTCCTGGATCTGCTTGCCAATGGTCTTTAGCGGGTTCAGAGAGGTCATAGGGTCCTGCAGGACCATGGCGATTTCACGGCCGCGGATGGTCAGCCACTCTTTTTCGGTTTTGAATTGGGTCAGATCCTGACCGTTGTACCAAATCTCACCCGATTCGATGGTGCCGTTCTGGTCGGTCAGACCCATGAAGGTCTTGGTGAACACGCTCTTGCCCGAGCCGGACTCGCCCACGATGGCGAGGGACTCGCCCCTGTGCACGTCCAGCGACACGCCACGGATGGCGTGGAGCATGCGCCCGCGCAGGGAAAATTTGACGTTCAGATCCTTGACCGAGAGGATGATGTTGTTGTCTGCGGTACTGATAGGGATCACTCCTTGTTATTGAGTGCGATATGGGGGAAGATTCTTCGTCACTGCGTTCCTCAGAATGACAGGGGGAGTGGTGCGGAATGACAAAGAGGTGTCATTCTGAGCGAAGCGAATAATTTTGATCATGTATGATTCTTGGGGTCGGCGGCGTCGGCAAAGGAATTGCCGATGATGTAGAAGGAAATGGTGATCAGGGCCAGTACGATGACCGGGAAGAACAGCTGGTAGCGCAGGACCGGCATGGTCATCAAGGCACGGCCGGTGTTGATCAGATTGCCCAGAGAGGGGGTATCCACCGGCAGACCGATGCCGATGTAGGTGACGAAGACCTCGTTGCCGATGGCGCTGGGGATGGCCAGAGCCATACGCATGGTGATGACCGACACCAGATAGGGCAGCAGGTTTTTGAACACGATGCGGCGGGTGGGGGTGCCCAGACAGCGGGAGGCCAGATTGTAGTCCCGGTCACGGATGATGATGATTTGATTGCGGATGAAACGGGCCATGCCCAGCCATCCGGTCAGACACAGGGCGAAGATGATGGTACTGACGCCCGGGTTCATGATGTAGGAGATCAGAATGAGTAGCAGGGTCTGGGGGATGTTGTCCAGCACGTTGTACAGCTCGGTAAAGAAGAAGTCCAGCTTGCGCACGTAGCCCCAAAGCACGCCCACCAGAATACCCACCACGGCTTCCACGATGGCCACCGAGAAGCCGATGAACAGAGAGGTGCGGGTACCCGACCAGATGCGGCTCCACAGGTCCTGGCCGATGGCATTGGTGCCCAGAATAAAGCCGTCGGTAAAGGGGGGGACGTTGTTCAGCGGGATGCCCCACTCGTTTTTGTGGCTGAGCAGGGGGTCGTTCTGACCGGGCAGATAGGGCTGGATAAAGGTGAAGGCCAGCAGCACCACCATCAGAATCAGAAAAAAGACGGCGGTTTTGTTCTTGAAGAACATACGCAGGGTGGCACCCCAGTAGGAGTAGTTGGAGTAGCCGCCGCGCTCGGCAGCCTCGGAATTGAAGTCGGCAAAGGAGAACAGCTCCTCCTCGCTCATGTCGGCCGAGAGCTCCTTTTTCAGCTGGTCGTTGAGCTTATCGGCCAGATTTTCCTCCATTTGGCGGCGATAAGGACGAAATCCGATTTTCTTCATCAGCGGGAACCCTCCTTCTTGGCAAAACTGATGCGGGGGTCGACGATGCCCATGAGGATGTCGCCGAAGAGCAGACCCAGAATGGAAATGACGGCGTAGATCAGCACCAGTGCCTGCACAAGGGTGTTGTCCTGCAGCTTGATGGCAGTGACCAGAAGACCGCCCATACCGGGCACCGAATACAGGGACTCCACGTACAGCGAGCCCATGAGAGTCAGCAAAATGGAATTGGGGATGTACTGCACCAGAGGCACAAAGGCGTTGCGGAAGATGTGACGGCGGGAGATGGTGCCGCTGGGGATGCCCTTGGCCCGGGCCAGACGGATGTAGTCCTTGTTGGCCTCGTCCACCATGTAGCGGCGCAGCCACATGGCGTAATAGGCGATGCTGCCGATGGACAGCGAGATGACGGGCAGCACGTAGGTGATCAGGTTGCCCTGCTCGAAGAGCATTTTCAGACCGATGGCCTTACCGAAGGCACTCTGGGAGCCGGCAAACTGGATCAGAATGTGGTAGACCGCCGAGGGCATGGCCTGAATGATGACGATGAAAACGGTGCCCAGCCGGTCGCCGATCTTGAAGCGGGTGCGGGTGGAGCGAGCCATGAGAATGCCCAGAGGCAGACCGACCGCCAGCGAGATGCACAGCGAGGAGATGCCCAACTGCAGGGACAGGGGGATCTTTTCGGCAATGATCTCGTTGATGGACACACCGATGCGGTACTTGTTGGAGGTACCCAGATCGCCGCCCAGGATCTGCTTGTAGAAGTTGAACAGCTGCACCGGCAGGGGGTCGTTCAGACCGAGGGTGTTCAGCTTGGCGGTGATTTGGGTTTCATTGAGCTTATCGATGTTCTCAAAATAACCCTCGATGGGCATCAGCCGCAGCAGGGCAAAGAGAATGGTAACGATAATGAACATGGTGATGAGCGAGCGCAAAACGCGCTTGATGATGTACTTGGCCATGAAACAACCTCCAGTGGAGTGGAAATCGAGAATTGCTTGTTCCGGGTCATTCTGAGGGTGTGAAACGCCCGAAGAATCCATACGGAAAAGATCCTTCGCTTCGCTCAGGATGACACGGTGGGGAAGTGATGCGGGGGGATAAATCAAAACAGATGCCCTTATTTCTCCGCGGCAGGGCGGAGGAACAGGGGTATCGGCTTCGAAGAGCCGGGGAATGACACAACCCCAAAACACGGGTGTAGGGAGGCCCCTGAAAAAGGGGCCTCCCTTTCCGTAAGTTCAGTTAAGTTTCCATGCAAAAAACGATTACTTGGACAGATTGGCCTGCCATGCGGCATAAGCCTCCTGGAACTCGGCCAGACTCATGGAGTCGGTGTACAGGTGCTGGTCCTTGTAGCGCAGAGAGGCCACACCGAAGGGAGCGTACTGGCCCTCGAACACGTTCAGCTTGCTCATGGAGTAGGAGCGGTTGCTGGTGTGGATGGGCAGAGCGAAAGCGTGCTCCAGCAGCAGGTTTTCGGCCTCGGCAAAGGCGGCGTAACGGGCTTCCATGTCGGTGGCGATGCCCTTGGCCTTTTCAACCAGAGCCTCATACTCGGCGAACAGAGCCTTGGTGGTGGGATCCTCGGACTTGTAGATGAAGCTGTAGGAGGAGCCGGTCACGAAGGGATCGGTCCAGGTCTCGGGGTCGGCGTAGTCGGCGCCCCAGTTGCACTTCATCAGGCCGTACTTGCCGGAACGGCGGACGGCACCCAGGAAGCCGGTGTCGGGGCCGGCCTGAACAATGACATCAACGTAGTCCTTGCCCAGAGCCTCTTCCAGATTCTGCTCCACGATCTGGCACTCGTTGGCCCAGTTGGAGGTGACGGGGTTGTAGGGCATCAGGATCTTGACGGGGAAGGTGGCGCCGGCGGCGGTCAGCTCGGCCATGGCGGCTTCCTTGTACTCCAGAGCGGCGTCGGTGTCGTACCAGTACTCGTCGGTGTACTTGGCCATATCACCGTACTGGGTGAAGTCCTTGGAGGCGGCGGTGAAGCCGGCGGGAGTGATGGTGTTGCTCTTGTTGCCGGTGGGGTCCTGGGTGTCATAGGCAGACAGGGCGGGGATACGGTTGAGAGCGTGGACGATGGACTGACGGAAATTCTCGTTGTTGACGGCCTTGGTCCAGTTCTCAGGCTCATACTCGGCGTCAAACTGAGCGTCGAAGTTGAACAGGTACCAGTAGGACCATGCGGTGTCGTTGCGGGAGGGATGAATCTCCTCGGCATACTGGGAGTCGGCCATCATGGCGCTGAGCAGGTCGGAGGAGATGGAGGCGTCGTCCACGCTGCCGTCCAGATACATGGTGGTGGAGACCGAGGAAGCCTCGGCATTGTACTTCTGCTCGATGGTGTCGAAGTGGACAGCGTCCTTATCCCAGTAGGTGGCGTTCTTGGTCATGACGCGCATGTTCTGGGGAGCGTAGGTGGACAGGATGTAGGCGCCGCAGTACCACAGGTACTCGTTGGAGGTGCCGAACTTGTCGCCGGTCTCGGCCATCAGAGCGGCGCTGACAGGCATGTAAACGCCGGTGGAGACCATGGACAGGAAGTAGGCGCAGGGCTTGGTCAGGGTGAACTGCAGGGTGTACTTGTCAACGGCCTTGACGCCGATGTCCTCGGCCTTGGCCTCGTCAACAGGCTCCAGAACCTCTTCCTCGCCGTCGGAGTTGACGATGATCTTGCAGGGATTGCCGTTCTCATCGGTGCCGTCCTTGGCGTTGGGCAGAGCCAGCTGGTAAGCGGTCCAGTCGTTGTACTCCTGGGCACCGGCGACGATGCTGGTCAGCTGCTTGACGCCGGCGGCGGAGTTGTTGGCGTCGCAGACGTACTGAGCGGCGGTCACCCAGTCCTCGGCGGTGACTTCGCCCTTCTCGTTGCCGTCCTTGTCGACCCACTTGACGCCCTCGCGCAGCTTGAAGGTCCAGACGGTGGCGTCCTCATTGGGAGCCCATTCCAGAGCCAGAGCGGGCTCGATGTTGCCGTAGGAGTCATACTCCACCAGACAGTCGACCACGTTGGCGATGATGGACATCTCGTTGTTCTGGGTGGTGATCAGGTAGTTCAGGGTGGTGACTTCGCTGGCGTACAGGGTGTTGAAGACGGTGTCTTTGCTGACTTCGGGATTGTACTCCACGTCCTGAGTAGTACCGGGCTGCTTGGA
This sequence comes from Oscillospiraceae bacterium, assembly GCA_045595705.1. Taxonomy (GTDB): domain Bacteria; phylum Bacillota; class Clostridia; order Oscillospirales; family Oscillospiraceae; genus JAJPXI01. The sequence goes on along the minus strand of JAZOBA010000145.1, from coordinate 166 downwards.
CTCTTCGGGTTTCTCATCCACGTCCTTGTTGCCACAGGCAACCAGGCTCAGGGACAGGGCCAGAGCCAGCAGCAGAGCGATCAGCTTCTTCATTGTTGTTTCCTTCCTTTCGGTTTGGGTTTATGAAGCACAAAAGTGCAGTTCATACAAATAAAATTGACAATGA
>JAZOBA010000144.1:0-7844 GCA_045595705.1 Oscillospiraceae bacterium | reverse complement strand
CGCCGCCAGTAGCATTAGGGCTATGCCCGAAACTGAAATACCCCCCGCTACGCGGGGGGATATTTATTCTTATTTAGTTCAAGAAATCCTTCAGCTTCTTGGAGCGGCTGGGATGGCGCGTCGTCCTCGCGATCTTCGTATCCTTCCGCCGCCGCAAACGGCAGCAGTCACTCACTACGATGCTCGTCCTCTCCCCACCGAACCCACTTCGTTGGGCTTCGGCGGGGTCCCCATGCAAACTGCGCCCAAACACCCTAGAATTTTACATTGTATTTAATTCAAGAAATCTTTCAGCTTCTTGGAGCGGCTGGGATGGCGCAGTTTGCGCAGTGCCTTGGCTTCGATCTGACGGATACGCTCACGGGTAACGTTGAATTCCTTACCCACCTCTTCCAGAGTGCGGGTGCGGCCGTCCTCAATGCCAAAGCGCAGCTTGAGCACCTTTTCCTCACGGGGAGTCAGGGTAGACAGCACGTCCACCAGCTGCTCCTTCAACAGGGTGAAAGAAGCGGCCTCAGAGGGCTCGGAAGCGTCCTCATCGGGAATGAAGTCGCCCAGGTGGGAGTCTTCTTCCTCACCGATGGGGGTTTCCAGAGAAACAGGTTCCTGTGCGATCTTCAGAATTTCACGGACCTTGTCCACGGGCATGTTCATCTCTTCGGCAATCTCTTCGGGAGAGGGATCATGGCCCAGTTCCTGCAGCAGCTGACGGGAGACGCGGATGACCTTGTTGATGGTCTCCACCATATGGACGGGAATACGGATGGTACGGGCCTGATCGGCAATAGCACGGGTAATGGCCTGGCGGATCCACCAGGTAGCATAGGTAGAGAACTTGTAGCCCTTGGTATGGTCAAACTTTTCAACTGCCTTGATCAGACCCAGATTGCCCTCCTGAATCAGATCCAGGAACAGCATGCCGCGGCCCACATAGCGCTTGGCAATGGAGACCACCAGACGCAGGTTGGCTTCAGCAAGGCGCTGCTTGGCACGCTCGCCCTGCTTGACCAGCTTTTCCAGCTCGGCCTTGGCTTCTTGGTCCAGCTCCTCACCCAGCGTGGCCAGTTCTTCCAGCTGTTCCTTGGCCAGATTGCCAGCCTCCATGGACTGGGCCAGTTCCACTTCCTCGTCAAAGGTCAGCAGGTTGACCTTGCCGATCTCCTTCAGATACATACGGACGGGATCGTCAATGCCAAAGGAATCCACCAGAGTGTTGGGGTCCACGATCTCTTCCTCGGGGATGTCTTCCAACTCTTCCACGGGAGGGCCGACCTCGTCGTGCAGATCGGGCAGGTAATCTTCACCGGCCGTCTCAATGCCCAGATTTTCCAGCACATCGTAGATCTTGTCCATCTGCTCGGAGCCGATATCCAGATTCTCCAGCACTTCCATCAGTTCAGCGGAGGACAGTTTGCCCTTCTTCTTGCCTCGTTCAATCAGATCGCCCAGCTTTTCCGCGCCTTCCACGCCATCCAACAGCTTCATGATTTCAGCCTTGCTGGCGGCAATCTTCTCAGCGCTAATGGTAACAGGTGCGTGCTGCTCGTTTTTCTTAGCTTCACTCATGGTCATTTGTCCTCCATTGTCTTTTTTCTCTTTTGTTCCCGCACAGCCAGAAGGGCGTCCACCCCACCGGCCTGCCGTTTGGCCCATTCGGACTCGATAATCTCAATGTAATCGTTCAATGCTTTTTCGGTGTTCTGCCCGCTTTCGGGCTGATTGACTGCCATAACCAGTCGGTTCATTTCTTCCCGCGACAGATCCCCGGTCAGGGTGGGAATCCGTGGCGTCTCTCCAGCCCGCCACCGCTCGTTCAGAAGGCGGTAGACTTTGCCCAGAAACGGAGAAGAAAATTTCTCTTCCGTCAATCTCTGTGCTTTTGGATACAGGGACGGATCCAAAAGCAGAAGGCGAAGCACGCCTTCCTCCCCGCGGGCCGAGCGCACATTGGCATAGCGCAGTTCCCGCTCTTTGGGCTGGAAGTTGTTGGCCGGGGTCATGGCCTGCTGTTCTTCCTGCTTTCTGGCCCTGTAAGCTCGACTCTTCAGCGCATTTTCCACCTCGGCCGCCATGGTAGTCCCGGATACTCCGGCCGCCTGCGCGGCGCGGTTTCCGTAGATTTCCCGCTCCACCGGACTGGGTAACGTGGCGATCATGGCAGCCGCTTCTCTCAGAAAAGCCGCACGCTGATCATCAGCAACAAGATCGTACTTGTTCTGAATGACCTCCAACCGGTACTCTACCTGATTGGAACTGCCGGTCAGAAGCTTTTCAAAGGCAGCGGGGCCTTGATATTTGATAAAATCATCGGCGTCCTGCTTAACCAGTTCCCCCTCTTCGGTCCGACGGCGGGGCAACTGCAGAACCTTGACCGAAAAATCGGCATTTTTCAGAATACCAATGGCTCGTTGGGTGGCATCCTTGCCCGCTTCATCGTTGTCGTAGCAAAGGACAAGTTCCTTGGTGTATCGGCCAAGCAGACGGGCATGCTCTTCGGTCAGAGCGGTACCCATGGTGGCTACCACATTGTCAAAACCGGCCTGATGCAAGGTAATAACGTCAATATTGCCTTCCACCAGAATCATGTTATCCCGCTTGGTATTTTTGGCATAATTGATGCCGTACAAAATCGACCGTTTTTTGAAGATCGCGGTCTCGGGGGTGTTCAGATACTTTGGAGCAGAGCCGTCCATGACGCGGCTGGTAAATCCAACCACGTCGCCCCGCAGGTCAATGACCGGGAGCATCAAGCGGTTGCGGAATTTATCATAGATACCGCCGCTCTTTCCTGCTACAGCAAGACCGGCATCCAGCAGTTCCCGCTTGTCAAACCCCTTCTCCCCCATGGCGCGAATCAGACTGTCCCACGCATCGGGTGCGGCACCAAGGCCAAAGCGGTTGGCAAATTTTTTTGAGATGCGACGCTTGTTGATATATTCTGCCACAGCAGCGCCCTGCGGCGTGCTCAGCTGACTGTAGTAAAATTGTGCCGCCAGTTTGTTCAGTTCCAAAATCCGATCACGGCGGCGGCGCCAATCCCGGTCCGCATCATTCTCTTCGGGAACTTCCATGCCCATCTTATCCGCGAGCAGACGAATGGCCTCGGGATAAGTCAGATTTTCAATCTCCATCAGGAAGCTGATTGCACCGCCACCCTTGCCACAGCCAAAGCAGTGGTAGATCTGCTTATCCTGAGAAACCGAGAAGGACGCTGTTTTTTCACTGTGGAAGGGACAAAGCCCCCAGTGATTGGCTCCCTTTTTTGTCAGAGGGACATAGCCATTCACGATCTCCACAATATCCGCCCGGCGGGTCAATTCGTCAATAAAAGTTCTTGGAATAGCCATATACTCCCCCCTTCCTCAAGGTTTCATACCAAATTACTTCACACTCCACGCCGAGGGCAGAAAGACCTCGCCGTACTTTTCCATACAATAATTATCGGTCATGCCGGCGATATAATCGCATACGGCACGCTCCACGCCTTCCAGCACACGAATATCCTGATAGTCCGGAGGAAGCTTGTCCGGATTCTTTACATAGTACTCAAACAGGCGAAGGATCAGATCCTGGGCCTTGGACTCTTCTCCCTTGGCCACCGGATTGCGGTAAACCGCCTCAAACATGAAGGATCGCAGATCCTGCATGGCCTCGCGCTTGGCTTCCGACTGGGTGACCTCCGGCTTTCCGGCACTGACCAGAATGATGTCTTCCACCAGTGTGTTGATGCGGTCACCGTGATTGAAACCCAGTTCCTGCGAAATATGCAGAGGAATATCCATGGGATAGATAATGCCGCCGCGCATGGCGTCATCAATATCGTGATTGATGTATGCAATCTGGTCGGCCAGACGGACAATGCGGCCTTCCAGCGTTTCAGCCTGCTCCGGGCCGGTATGGCAAAGGATGCCCCGGCGCACCTCGTAGGTCAGATTCAGACCCTCACCGTTGTTTTCCAGACGCTCCACCACACGCAGAGACTGCACATTGTGCTCAAACCCACCGGGCATGATCTCATTGAGCACACGCTCACCGGCGTGACCGAAGGGCGTGTGGCCCAGATCGTGCCCCAGACCGATGGCCTCGGTCAGGTCCTCATTCAGACGCAGGCCACGGGCGATCGTACGGGCAATGCGAGTCACTTCCAACGTATGGGTCATGCGCGTGCGGTAATGGTCCCCTTCGGGATTCAGGAACACCTGTGTCTTGTGCATCAGGCGGCGGAAGGATTTGGAATGAAGAATGCGGTCGGCATCCCGCTGAAAGCAGGTGCGAACCGAACAGGGTTCTTTGTCGATGCTACGGCCTTTGGATTGCTCCGCACGGCAGGCATAGGGCGACAGCCGTTCCAGCTCTCGTTCCTGGATTTCCAGACGGATTTCCACGTACATCACTTCCCCTTTTCGAACTTTCTATATTTCGTTATACGAAAAGAAAAATAAAAACCCTTTTTTCTTCTGAAAATTCTTTAAAAAAATATTTCCTGTCCCGTCTTTTGTCTTACACATGGGGAAAAACAAGAAAAAGCTCTGCCAGCGGCAGAGATTTCAGAGCATCAAAAAACCTCGTAGAGTTTCGCAGCCGCAGCTGTGAAATAAGATTTAATCCATTTTCTCCGACGACATGCGCGTCGGAGAAAATGCATCTCGGTCTGTAAACGTGCGAATTGGGCGCCGGTGGCGCACGATTCGTGCGCTGCAACAGGCTGCAACCTTTTGCCGGAAAAGGCTTTGCCTTTTTCGACAGGCTAAGAAAAAGCTCTGCCAGCGGCAGAGCTTTTTCAATCAAACCTGTTTTACATATCAAAGGGCGGACGGTCGCGGTCCTGTTCAAAGGCATCGCTCTCATATGGGAATTCCTCGGGCACAGCCTCGGAATAGGCCGTCTCGTGCATGCCCTGCTTGAACTGCATTTCCTGCCACTGTTCCTTGGTAATCAGAATCTGACGGGCCTTGGATCCCTCGAAGGGACCGACCACACCTTTTTCCTCCATTTGATCCACCAGACGGGCGGCACGGGAATAACCCAGCTTCAGGCGGCGCTGCAGCATAGAGACCGAGGCCTGTCCGGCTTCCAGCACAATGTCGATGGCAGCGGGAAGCAGGTCGTCATAATCGTTGTCCACCGCTTCGGGGGTGGGACCACCGGCACCCTTGGCGCCCTTGTCCTTTTCGGCAGCATGCTGCTCGATTTGGTGGAGCACTTCGTCATCGTAGTGCGCTGTGCCGCTCTTCTTGACAAACTCCACCACGTCGGCCACTTCCTGATCGGAAATCAGGCAGCCCTGAACACGGGTGGGCTTACCGGCACCCAAGGGGAAGTACAGCATATCACCGCGACCCACCAGTTTTTCAGCACCGGTATTGTCCAGAATGATGCGGGATTCCATAGCGGAGGCCACAGCAAAGGCGATGCGGGAGGGAATGTTGGCCTTCATCAGACCGGTGATCACGTCGGCAGAGGGACGCTGGGTAGCAATAACCAGATGCATGCCGGCAGCACGACCCATCTGGGCCACACGGCAGATGGATTCTTCCACTTCCTTGGCGGCCACCAGCATCAGATCGGCCAGCTCGTCGATTACCACTACAATCTGGGGCAGCTTTTCCACATCAGACTGACGTGCGGCATAGGCATTATAGGAGGCCAGATCACGCACACCCACTTCGGAGAAGGTGCGGTAGCGCTTCATCATCTCGGTGACCGCCCACTGCAGCGCACCGGCCGCCTTTTTGGGGTCGGTGACCACGGGGATGAGCAGATGCGGGATGCCGTTGTAAATGCCCAGTTCCACCATCTTGGGGTCCACCATGATCAGACGGACTTCCTCGGGAGTGGCCTTATACAACAACGAAACAATCAGCGAATTGGTGCAAACCGACTTACCGGAACCGGTGGTACCGGCAATGAGCATATGGGGCAGTTTGGCAATGTTGCCCACAATGCAGTTGCCGCCAATATCCTTACCGATGGCAAAGGCCACCTTGGATTCATGGTTGCGGAAGGCACCCGAATCGATCACATCATGGATATAAACGGGAGAAACCAGCTTATTGGGCACCTCGATACCCACCATGGAGATCTTATCGGGAATGGGCGCAATTCGTACACCGGAAGCGCCCAGCGCCAGCGCAATGTCATCGGCCAGATTGGTCAGCTTATTCAGACGTACGCCCTGATCCAGCTCCAGCTCATAACGGGTGACCGAAGGACCGCGGGTCACATTGATGATTCTGGCCTCAATACCAAAGGAGTGGATGGTGTCGGCCAGACGGGTCTGATTGTTCTGCAGTTCACCCAACGCATCGGCACCGATTCCGCCGTCCCCTTCCACCAGAAGGGAAACAGGAGGATACTGGTAAACCTTGACCGGCTGGCTCATGGTTTCTTCGATTTCGGCTGTCACTTCGGCGGCAGCCTGCGCTGCCTCTTCCGGCTTCACCTTGGGCTGTGCGGGAGGGGCAGCAGGGGCATCAAATTCCGGTTCCGTCTCGGGCTCCAGATCCGGGAACGGTTCACGCTCTACCATCGGAATGGGATCCGGCTCCGGAACATATTCCGGCTCAGACTCGGGCTTTGCTTCCGGGACAGCCGCAGCGCCGGTCAGCAGCTGGTCGGGTGCAGGCACACGAGGTTCCCGGATAAGGAACTTCTTCCGCTTGGGCTCGGGCTGCGTCTCCGGTTGAACCGGCGGCGGAGTTGTGTCGGAGTCGTCCATGGGAATGTCAATGGCAGAACGCACCTTGGGGGGCTTGGCGGGTTCATACTCCACTTCAGGCTGCTCACGCACGCGGCGCTTGGGCGGTACGGGCAGGTCCTCCTCCGGTTCATACTCTTCCGGCTCATACTCCACATAGGGACGGTTACGGATGGCATCTACAATGTCCACCACCGTCATGTTAAATACCGCCAGCAGCATAAAGAGGGAAAGGACAATAAAGACCACAAGGGAGCCGATTTTGCTGAACACCAGCGCAAACACAACGGCCAGTACGCCGCTGATGGCGCCGCCGCTTCCCATGGCGCGGCCGGAGACCCAGAACTCGGCAAACAGCTTAAAGCTCCATGCCATCTCACCGGTAAACAGGAACAGGTGCAGAATGCAGCCGAGCATAACCGGCAGCAGCAGAGTACACCAAAGGCGCATACGCACGGGACGGCCACGGTGGAAGGCCAGCACATAGGACGCACCCAACAGGGCGGGCGGCGCAAACCAGAAACCGTAACCAAACAGACCCTTCAGCAGGCCAACAAAGAAGTCGATAAACAGGGCATGGACATTAAAGTATCCAAAGGCGGCAAAGAAGGCCAGCAGCAAACACACCACCGCCCCCACCTCCCGGCGGAAGGGCCGTGCCCGAGGGATGAACTCCTCGGTTGTCTTTGGGTCGTTTTTCGCCTTACTGCTCTGAGCCGCTTTGGTCGATGCGGAAGACCGGGACGGTGCAGAGGAGCCGGAAGCGCTTGTCCGCTTACCGCCCGATGCTGCAGTCTTCGATTTTGTTGCGGTTTTTTTCTTGCGAGTGTCTGCCAATGGGACCACCCTTTCAAAACGTGCCGAAAATCGGCCACGAAACTATATAATACTTCTAATTATATCATACTCCAAAATTTGTTCGATTTCAAGGGGAAAGAAACCGGGACATCAGTCTGTTTTTCTCACCGCAGACCGGCGATGGCGCAAGACAAAAAGAGGATGCCCACTCGGGCATCCTCTCGGTTTTTTCATACACCGTAAATTTACAGGATAATCTCCAGCGCAATGGCCAAAACGCCGATGGCCCAGCAGTAGTAGGCGAACTTGCCAAATTTGTTTTTCTGCGCCAGCAGGTTGACCAGACGGA
>JAZOBA010000143.1:0-2067 GCA_045595705.1 Oscillospiraceae bacterium | reverse complement strand
GCCTACATTTTCAGCTCCCGGGATATGTGTATGATCGACCATGTGGGCGAACTGATCGATGCAGGGGTGGACTCTCTGAAGGTGGAAGGCCGCGCCAAAAGTGCCTATTACGCCGCCTGCGTGACCAATGCCTACCGCCATGCCATTGATGCCGCTGTGGCCGGCCGGCCGCTGAATCCCATCTGGAGGGACGAGGTGGAAAAGGTGTCCCACCGGCATTATTCCACCGGCTTTTTCTACGGACAGCCCGGTGAGTACACCGAGGATGGCCGTTACATCCGCCAGTGGCAGGTGATTGCACAGGTGGAGCAATGTGATGCCGACGGCAATGCCGTGCTTTCTCTGCGCAACAAGTTCGCAAAGGGAGACCGGGTGGAACTGGTGGCTCCCGGACTGGAGCCGGCCGCCTTTAATGTGCCTATGATGGAGGATATGGAGGGGCTGCCTCTGGAGGAACCCCGCAATCCCCAGATGCTCTTCCGTATGAAACTGCCCATGGTGGTGCAGCCGCTGGCGCTGCTTCGTATTCAGCGCGATAATTCTTAAAACAGAACGCTCCTCACTTCGAAACCGAAGTGAGGAGCGTTTTTCGTTAAGTCAGTTCAGTCAGGATGGATTCCAATTCTTCTTTGGTGTACAGGGCGGACAGAACATCCAACAGAGCGTTGGGGGTCAGGTGTTCCGGCAGGTCCAGATGCTTTAAAAGGGTGCTGCGCCGTGCGGCACTGTCGGGTCGTCCGGTCAGACCCAGAGAAAACAGGTCGGCTTTGGTCAGTGCATCGTGGGATACCGGGGCATTCTCATTCAGAAAGGTGGCTCCCGCCCGGCGCAGTGCATTCAGCAATACATCGGGACGCATACCTTCCACGCCAAGCTTTCCTTCTTTTCCGGCGGTGCGCTTGCGGCGCTCCTTGCCTTCCCGGTCGGGAATGTAGGCATGCTTGATCAGGGAAGGGTCGATGGATCCCTTCAGATGATTACGGATGACAAAACCGGCGCCGTCGGAATCGGTCAGGACGATCAGTCCTTGTTTCTGCGCGATGCGGCGCAACAGGGACAGTTTTTCGCTGTCCTTGAATATACCGAAACCGGCTGTCTCCAGAATGGTGGCATCCACCACCTGGGACAGGGTGTTTTTGTCGTAGCGGCCTTCCACCACAATGGCCTCTTTGATCCGTGGCTTATCCATGGGCAAGCTCCAGCAGGAAGGAGGTCAGCAGTTCGGCGGCATCGTTGCCGGAGGATTTCATGGCAAGATCCACTTCGGCGGCCCGGGAAACTGCCCGACGGCACCATGCAAGGTTAAAGCGAGGTGCGGCCTGCATCAGTTTGTCGGCGGAGTAGGAATATTTCATACTCCACAGGGAGATGAGGTATTGTGTACCCTTGTGTGCCTCAAAGGCCAGCCGGGCGGTGTAAAGCTGACGCAGTTGACTGCCGAGGATAGCGTGGATTTTAATGGGGGGTTCCTGCTGGGTCAACAGGTCACCCAACACTCTGGCGGCCCGGTCAAAATTGCGGTTGAGAACGGCATCGGTCATCTGGAAAACTCTGGCGTCCAACTGGGGAACGGCCACGGCGTCAATATCCTCGCGGGTGATGCGGGAGTGTTTGGAGTAGGCCCCGATTTTGGCAATTTCGCTGCCCAACGTGTTCATCAGATCACCGCAGAGGAAAATCAGATATTTGGCCTGCTCGGAATCAATGTCCTTGTCCAGCGAGCGGAACCGACGGCAGATCCAGTCTACCAGATCGCCTTGACTTTGGTGAGGGAAGGGGACGGTCAGGCCATAGCTTTTCAGAGTCTGTGCCAGTTTGGTGCGGGCATCCGACTTATATTCAATCAAATCGTACACGAAGATCAGGCATACATACTCGGGCAGGTCGGAAAACAGGGTCACCAGGGCATCGCGGTCGGCTTCGGGCGCCTTGAACAGATCGTAATCCACAACCAGAACCATGGTGCGTTCACTCATCATGGGAAGGCAGTCCACCGCCTCCGAGATGACACGGGGATTGGCCTCTTTGCCCTGAATGGTGTGCAGGTTAAAATCCTCCAGACCGGGG
>JAZOBA010000142.1:0-12578 GCA_045595705.1 Oscillospiraceae bacterium | reverse complement strand
GGGCAGATCGCCTCGTCCTTCAAATAGATTTTCAATTCACAGAATTGAAAATCACCACACTTATTACCTAACATTTCTTACTTCTTACTTTACCAAAAAACCTTTGCGCAGGCAACGGAAAATGAAAAAAGCGACTTGCTTTCGCAAGTCGCTTTGTGTTTGCATTACTAAAAAGATCGGGTGGAGTCACAGGTAAATGACAGGTTAAATTCTGCTTATTACCACAATTCTTCCGATCTTACGAAGCGGTCATATTGCCATTCGGGGCCGGTAAGGAGCAAGTCCAGTAAGGTTTGCTGAAGTTCAGCCTTTTTCATATGCATGATACGTTTGACGACCTTTTCATAAACCTCATTTTCATATTCTTCAGCATCTTCTTCAGCTTTTATAGCGTCATTATAAAATTGCTCTGCTTCATCAGGGTATATAGTGAAGAAAAGCGCAATCATGTGTTTGCAGATAATCCGCCGTCCGTCTGCATGGGGACAATTACATTTGGATCTTCGCGGATGGAGGAGATCGATGGTGGTTGTGTACAGAGCTCCCTCACTTCCGCGGACAATACCCATATACTGACTGTCAGTCAGACAATCGTAAGCGGTTACTTTTTGTTCTTTGTAATAATCATATCCGCGCCAGATAGAGGTGCCGCTTGCGCAAGACAATAGACTCATGGGATCACCTGCTTTTCGTTTTTTGAGTATGTCGCTACTGTAATTGTAACAGGTATATAATAAAAAACAAGGGTGATGTTGGACACAGTGATGCTTTAGAAACCGCAAGACCCTTGAAATATCAAGGAAAAACAAAGAAGCAACCATTTTGTCCAAACCTCAGAGGTTCGGATTTAATGGTTGCTTCAGTGGAAAACTACAGACGTTTCATCAGTTTATAGAACTCACCGTATTCGTCTTTTCCGTCAAACAAAACATTTGTAAAACCTTTTTTCTGATAGAGATGAAGCGCCGCTGCGTTATCTTTATCAACGCCGATTGTAGCTTCTTTATAGCCCAGTTTTTGGACCACTTCCAACACATGATCTATGAGAATTCCGCCAATACCTTGATTTTGATATTCTCGTTTTACAAGCAATCGGGAGATATAAACTCTGCGGTTCGGAATCGTATAGTCAGGATCGTTCATTTCAAGGACGAAGGCAATCTCACCGATGAATTCACCGTCAATTTTATAGATATATACGGTTCGGTTTCCGGCTTCGATTTCTTTTCGGAACTTTTCTGTAAACTCACAAGTTTGCATATTCCAAATGTTATTGCATTTATGATAGTCCTTAAGTTGTAATTGCTCAATAACAGCCATAGAAACCTCCTTATAAAATTGTTTGCTTCACATTTTAACAGATATTCCGTTCAACGGCAACGGAAAACGAAAAAAGAGACTTGCCGAAGCAAGTCGCGTTGTGTTTGCAGTACTAAAAAGATCGGGCTGACGGGTTAAACAGCCCCACAAACATTAGCTAGATTTGACGATTTCTCCAATCGCTTGCGAATTTTTTCTCCGATATAGGTATAAACCACCGCGGGAATGGCACAAGAAACCAAGACAAGTATTATAGTAAGTGGACGAATATCCATGTTGTGTGTCCCTATCATAGCTGTTCCCCGCTGGGATTCTGGCGAAGAAAGGCCGCCCGGCAGAGGCCGGACGACCACAAAAGGTTATTTTCCGTAGGCGGGGCAGGTTGCCCGGGCCAGACGGAGCATGGTGAGAAATGCCTGTTCCCGGGTGTAGTTTGTGCGGGGAGAGAATATATTGTTCCCCATGCCGCCCATAATGGGAGAGCCTGAATAGGAGGCGGTAATGGAGGAGACATAGTCGATGCCCTCAAGGGCCCAGCTGTCAAACTCCGCACGATCGGAGAACGTATTGCTCTTCGCATAGTCCAGAGTTTCTGGGCGCAGAATGGCTGCGGTCCGGCGGAGCATGGTGGCCGCCTCCTGCCGGGTGATGAGAGAGTCCGGGTCAAAGATACCGCCGCCCCGGCCGTTGACGATGCCCAGAGAATAGGCCAGCAGGACATCAGGGTTATTCGTATCGGAGAACACATCGGGGGCGCAGTAGCTGTATTCCCCCATTTTGAAAAGCATGCTGACAGAGCCACAGTCCTGCCGGATGGCGGCCACCGCCAGCGTGGCAAACTCAGCTCGGGTGATACCTTCTTGATAGCGGTCCAGCAGGAAATCGGGAATCAGACCGATATCCGCTGCCTGGCTGACTTCGGAAAGGGCCCATGAAGAGGGGGTGGAGACCGTTTCCGCCGGAAGCAGTGTGCCGAATGTGGTCCTAGCGATATGGGAGCGGGAGAAGGCGACCGGGTCCATATTGAGGTAGGCAGAGGTGATGGGGCCGTCTTCATAGGTCGGCGTGCCCCCCTCCATACGGTATTTGTTGCCGCAGTCCCAGGTCAGGTCAATGAACTGCCAGCAGCCGTCCACATAAATGGCGTTCCAAGCATGGGATTCGGCATAATACGCACCGGGATCCAGGCCCGGGACCCCTTCCACCGCAAAGGGCTGGCCGCTGCTACCGAGGGTGTAGTGGGCATAGCCGGAGACCTCGACACAGGGGATCCCGGCTGCTCGCATCAGCTGCTCACCCAGAGCGCTGAAGCCCGCGCAGACTGTATGGCGGGTGTCCAGAACGCCCTCCACATCGGTGATACGCTCAGCCAAACCGTAATAGGCGAGATAGTCATAATAGAGATTGCTGCAGATCCAGTCATGGATCAGCTGGATTCTCTGGTAGGGGTCGGCTTCATTCCCTACGATGTCCGCCGCCAACTGGGCACATCGGGCAGAAGAGACCTCCAGGGCATCCTGGGGTGCGGGAAGCCGGGAGAGGATATCCAAATTCCGGGCCACAATGGCTTCCGGAGGCGTATCCAGCTGCCAGACGCCGCCCCGGCAGGAGACAGAGCCCAAATCCCGCAGGCTGAGCCGGGATTCACCCTGTACCGTGGTCTCTGTCAGGATCATGAGAGAATTGGGACCCGCGGTATTCAGCTCGGTCACGGGGATCCGGATGTAGGTGGCGCTGGGAGGGACCGTACCACAGCGCTGATCGTTGATCATGATATGAAGGCCGGTAATGCTGCTGTCCGTGACCGTGGTAAAGATGTAGACAGCATCGCCTTCGTAGGAAATGCAGACATTGAAGAAGAGTTCTTCTCCAAAGGAGAAGTCCTGAACTTCCCGGGCAGATGCCAGAAGCGTATCCACATCGGGCAGATATGCGGCCCGGGCAGGGAGGTGAAGGCAGCTGAGGGCAAGAATACACGAGAGAAAAAGCGCAGACAGTTTTTTCACGGAAACACCTCGTTTTTTATCATTTTACTGTTATTATACAAAGGAGAGGGGAATGTTGTCAAGGAAAGGCATTGGCTAACACAGACCCCAGCCAAGCTTCCATCCCTATCGAGAAATCCGCAGATTTGGAGATGAATGGCAGAGAGGATTTTCAAAATTCTCTCTGCCAAGAGGGAGAGAAAATGAGCAAAATCACATTGCGAGTGAACGACCGCTGACGCACTTTTTTTGAAAAGCACTAAAAACAGACGCAAAAATGCTCTGCTAAAAATATAACAAAGACAATGAACCCACAGCAGAATTTCATTGCTGTGGGTTCTCAATTTTACGATATAATCAGTTCGATAAATTTGAATTTGACGATTAGAATATTCCCTTGTTGTATTTAATCATCGCATAAAAACTGATTCCTAGTCCGACCGCTAAACCTGCTATTAAAGTAACTGTTACTATGGTCGAGTATACACTTTCCTGAAAACTGACTGCAACAAAAAACAGACTGCCCATAAGAATCAAAGAAATACCAATATGTGTAGGATTGCTTATATCCCCTACAAGCGCCCGAGCCTCAGCCTCAGTATTTTGTACTTTTTCCTTGAATGCATTAATGTTCATCTGTCTCGGCTCCTTTTCTTTCTCAGCCATAGAGTCTTATGTGGTTGGTATCACTACACAAATAATATCCTAGAAGTGTGCGAAAGTAAAGCTGTCGTCCTCTTTCTTAAAAAAGTATACTTTTTTAAGAAAGGAGCTGACTTTTATGAATAGGCAGCATAGTCAAAATCAAAAACAAGACATCATTAACCGCTATTTTTCCGGGGCAGGAGTGGAAGTGCTTTCAAAAGAGACTGGTATATCCCGAAGCACGATTTATAACTGGGTCAAGGTTGAGCGGCAACTACGAGAAAAGAAAGCAGCAGAAAAAGAGAGTGTTAATTACAAATCTTACAGCCAACTCAAGGAACACGCGGAGCGCCTGGAGGGGATGTTGACAATCTTGAAAACCTGCGGTTGTGCCCCGCATGATCTGCTCCCCGTGAAGCTTAAAGTTTCTGAACGGCTCTACCACGAGGATCATTATAGTGTGCGCATGATTTGTGAGGCGCTGGATATCGCGCGAGGAACCTTTTACAACCATGTACTCCGGAATAAGAGAGGTGAGAGTAGTTATGAAAAGCGAAAGGAAAATCTGCGCATTCGCATTCGAGAAGTGTATGAGGAAAGCAACCAAATTTTCGGCTCGCCGAAGATTGCGGCTGTCTTGCAGAGCGAGGGGATAAAAGTTTCTAAAGAATATGTGAGACAGTTGATGCGGGAAATGGGACTGGAAAGTATTCGCAAAATCGTGAAGAAGCAGTACATGGATGAAAACAGAAAAACGCAGAATGTAGTCAATCGCGAGTTTGATGTGGACAAGCCTAATCAGGTCTGGGCCAGCGATGTTACTTACTTCAAACTGAATGAAATGAAGTTCTATATCTGTGTGATTATGGATCTCTTTGCGAGAAAGGTCATCGCATACCGTGTTGGCAAGAATAATAGCACGCAGCTGGTGAAAGGCACATTCAAGGATGCTTACGAATCCAGGAATGTGGGAGAAGGTCTGATTTTCCATACCGATCAAGGCAGCAACTATCGTGCCAGAGCTTTCAGTACATATTTGGCAGAGAGGAATGTCACACAGTCCTTCTCTAAAGCCGGAGTGCCGTATGACAATTCAGTGATGGAGTCTTTCTTCGCCTCCATGAAGCGTGAAGAGCTGTATAGATATAAATATCGCTCGGAAAAGGAATTCCGAGCGAGAGTAGACGAGTATATCAACTTTTACAACTGCAAGCGTCCGCACAAGACGCTCAAATACAAGACACCGGCGCAGGTTGAGCAGAAATTCTTAGACGCTGCAAGGGTTTGAGGCGTTTTGTATTTGGACCAAGATGGTTCGAAAGAAATGAATTGTCGTTTTTTTATGCGTTTTTCAATGTTTTGGAAAGGGTGATATTGGACACCAGAACATTATAGAAACCCCGAAACCCTTGAAATATCAAGGAAAAACAAAGAAGCAACCATTTTGTCCAAACCTCAGAGGTTCAGATTTAATGGTTGCTTCAGATGGTGGGAGAGGGTGGATTCGAACCACCGAAGTCAGCGACAACAGATTTACAGTCTGCCCCCTTTGGCCACTCGGGAACTCTCCCATATTAAATTAGAGCCGTAGAAAAAGCGGCTGGAGCTGGTGGACGGACTCGAACCCCCGACCTGCTGATTACAAATCAGCTGCTCTACCAACTGAGCTACACCAGCGTGTTCAACTCATCCACAGCAGATGCTATTCTAACAGAAAAAAATAGGGTTGTCAACACAAACTTTTAAAAGTTTCATGTTTTTTCTAAAAAAGCCCAAGTCCGGCTTTGCGACATGCCGGACTTGCGGATACATCATATGTTGGTGTGGGGAGGGGTGGTTTGACGGCGGGGAAGAAGGTCCCAGACGATCAGCACGGCACAGCCCAACAGAAGAACGGTTAGGATCAGAATGGCGCAGTTCATAAAAAAGGTCTGAGGCAGGATGTTAATAATCTGATCCACTGCGGGGTCAAACAGCCAGTTGTCCTTACCGGGGAAAAAGATGGTGTGAAAAACAGTGAAAGCACGGTCAAAATCGGTGGCAGCCAAGGCACCCACGATGGCAAAAACGCAGGCCAGACCGGTGCCGGCCCAGAAGGTGGGACCGCGGCCCAACAGTCTGCCGGGCCGTCTCCCGGCCAGTCGGGAGACAATGATAAGAATTAGAAGAACAAGAGCGGAGGCGGCAAGGACGTTCAGATCCAGCAAAAACAGGGTTCGCACATCGGCGAAATGACTTTTTCCGCTCTCTGACCAGCGCAGTACACCGGTGGAAAATTCGGCGTTGCCCACACAGAAATCCATCATCTCATCGAAGGCGGTTTTAATTTCCTGGCGGGTCAGACCGGTTTGCTCGCACAAATTGAGGGGCTTGATGTGAGCGTAATAAAAGGGACGGCACAGAATGGGCGCGGCGATGGCAGCGGTCAACAGAACGACCGCGGTCAGAGTTGCCAGTATGACGGTCAAAAACTTACTGGTTTTCATGTTGTGCCACCTCCTTTGGTTGGGCAGACAGGGCAATGAGGACTTGCGAGGGAAGATAGAAAAACCACATTCCGACGGAAACAAGGAAAAACGCGGCGTAAGGCAGCACAAAGGTGTTAAACAAGCCGACGCAAATATCGCATCCAACGAATAGTGTCAACCCCAAAGCGAAGGTGCGCATGGCCGGAAGAGTCCAAGCCAGAATGGTGTTGGACAACAACTGGGAGAAATAAAGCATGGCAAGAAGGTTCAGCGGTGTGGACATACCCGGAATCAGAAGAGGAGTCAAAGTGAACAGGACGGCCAATGCCAACCGCAGCCAGAGGAGACCGTGGGAACCGCCTGCGCGGTGCAGACGCAGAAAGTACAGAGCCTGGACGCAAAGAAACAGGACAACACCCAACAGAAGATGTTCGTTTCGAATCAGCAGGAACCAGTCGGCCGCAGCAGTAAACAACAGGGCGGGAGCAACCAATCGGTCGCCGCCGCGCAAAGCACAGAAAACGGCAAGCCCCAGACAGAGCAGGATACCCGCATATTTCAGCCAAAGGGTAGAGCCGCTTTGGTCAAGTATGTCCAAAGAAAGAAAGGCGAGATAAAGCACGCCTTCGATGATGGAAAAGCCGGCAATCAGCGGCTTGGGTATGGCAGTGTGCTTCATGCGGCGGCCTCCTTGGAGTTTTTTTCAATATACCACAGAGAAAAGACGTTTGCAATTGCCGTGAAGAGGTCGGCGGACAAAGTGAGCAGATCAAAACATTTTTCATATTTGCAGCAAATAAATATAATTTGCCATTCGACAGAAACAGATGACAAACGGTGTGCCGTATGGTACAATTCCAATGAAAAAAGAACAGGAGGATTTGTTTCATGCGTCAATTTGAGACTCATGTTCAGGAAATAAAAAACGAAGTTCTGCGCGAAGTGGCCGAACTGACCTGGGAGGGAAAGTTCCAGTCCGGTCTTTTGGATATTCCGGAGAAGATTATCCCCGGACCCAATCCGACCACCCGCTGCTGTATCTATAAGGAACGTGCCATTGTGGGCAGCCGCGTAAAGCTGGCTTTGGGCGGTGACAAGGCCGATCCCAATCTGGTGGAAGTGCTGCCCATTGCATGTGACGAGTGTCCGGTTACCGAGATGACGGTCAACGATGCCTGCCGTGGCTGCCTGGCCACCCGCTGTGTCCAGACCTGTCCCCGGGATGCCATTTCCATCGTCAACCACAAGGCACGCATTGATCAGGACAAGTGCATTATGTGCGGCAAGTGTCTTTCGGTGTGCCCCTACGGCGCCATTGTGAAGAATCTGCGTCCCTGCGAGCGGGGATGTCCTGTCGGCGCCATCTCCATGGGCGAGGACCGTAAGGCATCCATCGATCATGAAAAGTGTATTTCCTGCGGAAACTGTACCTATCAGTGTCCCTTTGGAGCCATCATGGATAAGTCCTTTGTGGTGGATGCCATTCATATGCTGATGGGCGGTCAGCGCTGGGGTTATCATGTCTGGGCTGCCGTGGCACCCTCGGTGGCCGGTCAGTTCCCGGGAACCACCTTTGGTCAGCTGGCTGCGGCGCTGAAGGCGATTGGATTTTATGATGTAATGCCGGTGTCCTATGGTGCAGATCTGGTGGCATTGCAGGAATCGAAGGAACTGGAAGAGAAGGGGATGCTTGCATCCTCCTGCTGCCCTGCTTTTGTGAACTTTGTAGAGAAGAATTATCCCGAGCTGGCAGAAACGATGGTTTCCAAGACGCCGTCTCCCATGGTGATGACCGGCCGTGTGATCAAGGAAAAGGATCCCGGTGCCCGTGTGATTTTTATCGGTCCCTGTGTAGGTAAAAAGCAGGAGTTCCAACTGGGTAAGACCATGGGCGCTGTCGATTGCGTGCTGACCTTTGAGGAACTGAATGCCATGTTTGAGGCAAAGAGCGTGGCACCGGAGGAACTGGAAGAGATCGAACTGACGGAAAGCAGCGGTCACGGCTGGCGCTTTGCGACCAGTGGCGGTGTGTCCAATGCTGTGGCGCAGGCCATGAAAGAGCAGGGTGTGGACTTCCTGCTGAAAGCGGTTGCCTGCAACGGCGTGGATGAATGCAAGGTGGCTTTGCTGAAAGCCAGCAAGGGCCTTCTGGACGGAAACTTCATTGAAGGCATGGTTTGTACCGGCGGCTGTGTCCATGGACCGGCCAATCTGATCCGTGCCCAGCGCAACAAGGTCGAACTGGAAAAGCAGGCAAAACTGACCGATGATGTAACCATAAAAAAATAAATCGGAACATACAGGAAAAACCGGCCTCAATCGAGGCCGGTTTTGCGTTTGAATTTATTCTGCAATCAGATAATTATGTTCCGTTTCGGTGATGGTCACATTCCGGACGACGTTATGCAAACCGGCTTCTTTGAAGCGGACTTCCACGTAGTTGGGTGCATGTCCCTTGGAATGGCCGTTTTCATCCTGCTCAAACAGAACGGGCAGGGTGCGGCCGATCAAACTGTTCAGATAGGTCTGCTCCATGCTGTTTGCGACCTCGGCGGCCCGGTGGGCACGTTCTTCCTTGACAGCGGGCGGGATCTGTTCCTTCATGGCGGCGGCAGGGGTGCCGGGTCGGGGAGAGTAGGGGAAAATGTGCATGGAGGAAAAGGCGCATTTCTGAATGAATTCCAGTGTAGATGCGAATTCTTCCTCGGTTTCGCCGGGGAAACCCACAATCAGATCGGTGGTAACGGCGGGACAGTCGAAATGTTCCTTGAGCAGAGCAACACTCTCATAATATCGGGCGGTATCATATTTGCGGTTCATACGCTTCAAAGTCTCATCGCAGCCGCTTTGCAGGGACAGGTGGAAGTGAGGACAGAGGTTGGGCAGGACGGATGCGCGGCGGCAGAAGTCAGCCGTGATGGTGCGCGGCTCCAGACTGCCCAGTCGGATGCGCAGATCGGGAGCAGCCTTACAGACGGCTTCCACCAGATCGATCAGTTCGGGTTTGCCCTCCAGATCGCGGCCCCAAGAGGAGATCTCGATGCCGGTAATCACCAGTTCAAGATATCCTTCACCGGCCAGACGGACGGTTTCGGCCACGGCCTCGGATAGGGGGAGAGAGCGAATGGGACCACGGGCGTATGGGATAATACAGTAAGAGCAGAAATTGACGCAGCCGTCCTCCACTTTCAGCAGGGCGCGGGTGCGGCCCTCCATGCCGCCGGCGGGAAGGATTTCGAAGATGCGGCGTTTCAAGGCATTGTCCACATCCACGATGGGAGGCTGGCGCTCGGACACGGCACGCTCCAGCGCGTCCAGAAAGCCCATGCGGTCATTGGTGCCCATCAGCAAGTCGGCGCCCAGAGTCTGGGCCTCTTCCTGGTGGGTCTGTACATAGCAGCCGCATACGGCGACTACGGCATTGGGACAGCGGCGGCGTGCGCGACGCACCACGTTGCGGGATTTTTTGTCGCTGACGGCGGTGACCGAACAGGTGTTGATAATAAATGCGTCAGCCGGTCCATCAAAGGGCACCAAAACATGGCCCCGGCGAACCAGTTCGGTTTCCAGTGCCTGCGTTTCGTATTGATTGACCTTGCAGCCCAAGGTGTAAATTGCGACTTCCATGGACGGTTCCTCTTGTATTTCGAAGATATTCTATATTATAATATTTAATTAAGCATAAAGCAAATCATATGGTGAAAAATTGTACGGAAAGAAGCGTTTTGTTTGAAAGGATCCATGACTCAGGGTGCCGAGTGGAAGCACCTGCTGTTTTTTGCTCTGCCCCTGATGGGCGGACAGGTTCTGCAGCAACTGTATAATACGGTCGACGGCATCGTTGTCGGAAATTTTGTGGGCGACATTGCGCTGGGCGCCGTGGGTGTGTGTGCTCCGGTGGCCCTGTTGTTTACCGCCATTGCCATCGGTATGTGTTCCGGTGTTTCGGTGGTGGTGGCCCAGTGTTTCGGAGCGGGCAAGCAGGATGAGATGCGTCGCTCGGCAGCAACCTCCATTTTTATGCTGTTGGCCATGGGCCTGGTATTCTCGGTGGTTGGTGCAGTGTTCGCCCGGGGTTTTTTGGGCGATGTGCTGGGCGTGGGCGACTGGTATATTGATGATGCCGTCCTGTATTTCCGCATTTATGCCATTGGTCTGATTTTTCAGTATGCCTACAATGCTTTTGCGGCGCTGCTGCGGGCGGTGGGCGACTCCAAGGCGACCTTGTATTTTCTGCTGATTTCCTCGGTGGTCAACTTGATTCTGGACCTGATTTTTGTCATTGTATTCCATTGGGGCGTGGCCGGTGCGGCTATCGCCACCGTGGCCTCCCAGGCGGTATCCGCTGTGGTGGCCGGTGTGTATATGGTGCGCAAGCACGATGTATTCCGCTTTGGAAAGGGCGAATTCCGTTGGCATTCCGACTCGGCCAAACTTGTTTTGCGGCTGGCGGCCCCCAGCACTTTGACCCAGGTGGTCATGTCCTGCGGCAATCTGGCGCTGCAGCGCATCGTGAACGATTTCGGTGGTATTTATGCCGGCTTGATGAGTGGCGCTACGGCCGGCCAGCGTGTGGAAAGTTTCATTTCTATTCCTATGTTTGCCTTTGGTACGGCTATGGCCACCTTTACCGGCCAAAATGTGGGTGCCGGAAAACTGGAGCGTGTTAAGAAGGGCCGCAGAGTGGGCCTGCTGATGGGTGTGGCGGTCAGTCTTGTGGTCACGGTTATTGTTTTGCTGCTGCGCGCACCGCTGATCTCCCTGTTTGGCGTCAGCGAGGAAGGTATGCGCTACGGCATGATTTACCTGAACATTTTCTGCCCCGGACTGTTTCTGTTCGGACTGTATATTATCAACAACGGAATCCTGCAGGGCTCCGGTGATGTGGGATACACGGCATTCATTCTGATTACCAGTTTTACACTGCGTATTGTTCTGGCATATACGCTGGCGTACCGCACCGGCTTGGAATACATGGCACCCTGGCTGATGCAGCCGATGGGATGGTTTATCAATGCGGCGCTGAGTTGGGGCCGATATTTCCAGGGTGGATGGAAGAAGAAAGCGGTCGTCCGAAAAGAAGCATAACGAAAGAAGTAAACAGGCAATTGAGGAGGAAATACTATGAAAGCGATCGTAACTGTACTGGGCAAGGATACTGTGGGAATCATCGCAGCCATTTGTGCTTTGCTGTCCCAGCACAATGTCAATGTTCTTGATATCAGTCAGACCATTCTGCAGGACTATTTCACCATGGTCATGATGGTAGATCTCAGTGACTGCGCTTCACCCTTTGCCGATCTGGCCGCCGATCTGGAGGCAGCCGGCGCCGAGCGCAACCTGTCCATTCGCATTCAGCGGGAAGATATTTTTAATGCGATGCACCGCATCTGAGGTACATAGCCATGATCAATACCAATGATATTCTGTCTACCATTCAGATGATCGATCAGCATCATCTGGACATTCGTACCATCACAATGGGAATTTCCTTGCTGGATTGCTGCGATCCTGACCCCAAGGCGGCTTGTCAGAAGATTTATGATAAAATCTGCAAAAAGGCGGCCAATCTGGTTAAAACCGGTGAGGATATCGAGCGGGAGTTTGGTATTCCCATTGTCAACAAGCGCATTTCGGTCACCCCCATCGCTCTGGTGGCCGGTGCGAGCGATACCAACGATTACGTACCCTTTGCCGCTGCACTGGACCGGGCAGCGAAAGAGACCGGTGTCAACTTTCTGGGCGGTTTTTCCGCGCTGGTACAGAAGGGTGCCACTCCGGCCGATAAGAAGCTGATTGATGCCATTCCCGAGGCGCTGGCTACCACCGAGTTCGTTTGTTCCTCTGTCAACGTGGGTTCCACCAAGGCGGGAATCAACATGGATGCCGTGGCTGCTCTGGGTCGCACCATCAAAATTGCGGCTGAACGTACTGCCGATCGGGGTGGATTTGCCTGTGCCAAACTGGTGGTCTTCTGCAATGCCGTGGAGGATAACCCCTTCATGGCGGGTGCTTTCCACGGTGTGGGTGAGGCCGAGTGTGTCATCAATGTGGGAGTGTCCGGTCCCGGTGTGGTCTATCACGCTTTGCAGAGCGTCAAGGGTCAGCCCTTTGATGTGGTGGCTGAGACCGTCAAGAAGACTGCCTTCCGTATTACCCG
>JAZOBA010000141.1:0-5686 GCA_045595705.1 Oscillospiraceae bacterium | reverse complement strand
ATATCGGTTGCACCGTCCAACTCAATAATGCAGCTGCCCTTGGGCACTTCCTTGAAATAATGCATCATAGGCAGCCAGTTGGCATCGCAGTGCACCACCGAGGTGATACCGGCCTCATAGAAAGCAAGGATCATCTGCTTCAGATAAGGCCATGCGAATTCCTCAAACATATCCGGAGAAATAAAGGTTGCGGAGCAGCGCATGGCAAAAATAGCAATGCGGTTACCGCCAGAGGACTTTACGCCGTTAATCGCAGTTTTGATGATCTCCGGGGTGGCCTTCTCCATGGCAGCCTTCACCTTTTCCGGGATATCATACAAATCGCAGCAAAAGGCACCCATGCCGCGGGACATAGAGAAGGTGTCAAAAGCAGGCGCTGTACCACCGTGGAACATCAGAGGAATATTCTTGGCATCCCAGAACTTCTTGTTCTTCTTGATTTCAGTACCACACTTAATAAAACCAAAGATGGTCTTAAACTTGGCAAAAGGGCCGGTAAAAGGCGGATTCTGGATGGATGCAACAAAAGGCATCTGCCATGCGCCAAATCCCTTTTCGATGATGGTGTCGTAATCTTCCTCGGTCATCAATTCCTCTTCAATGAACTGGAACATGGAATTATCGTCCAGGTCCTTGCCGGGGATACGAACTTTCATCTGCTCAATGTAAGTAACCGTCTTGGGACCCAAGGGGAACATAACGTCGGGATAACCCACCTTCTCACAGCACTTCACATAGGCGTCCATCCACTCTTTGTTGCCCTTAAAGATTTCGGCCTGAGTCACACCGGCTGCGACACCGGCGTAGGTGCAGGTATGAGGAAATACGGGAATATCCTGCTTGCATGCGTAAGGCTGCATGGTCATTGCGTAATCAAATTTCTGCTGGCTGTTCATATGTAATCCTCCCATTTTTGATTGAGTGCAAAGTAAATCTATATACATTATAAGATAAGCACTTCTCTCTTGGGAAATAGCAATATCCGTTCACATTATAAACGTTGTTTATCGATATTGCATCTATTTTTTATCACTTGCCATCTGAATAAACAGATCAACCGCTGGATTCATGCAGGTTTTCTTCCATGCAAGGCAGGAATTGGCCCCGGCCTCGGTTAATTCAACCTCTTCAATCAGGCGAACCATTGGGTTGCTGGCAATGTTGGAGTGATGGTTGATGATTCCGATGCCCAAGCCTGCCTCGACCCAAAGCATAATGGTAGACAGATTGGGTGCATAGCGAATGCGCTTCGGGGCCAGACCGCTGTTCTTAATAAATTCACTGCTCAGCGCGGCACCCGCCCGGCTGTCATCCGGAGAAATCAGCAGCAAGGTCTCTTCCATGATATCCTCGAGGGTAATGACCTCTTTCTGACCAAGCGGCAATCTCCGTGACACCGCAAAACGGGCATAGTCATTGTCATATGCCTTCCATTGAAGATCAGACACATCCGCAATGTCAAACTGCAGGGTCAGTGCCACATCCACATCTTCCTGATTCAGCCAGCGACGCAGATCAGAAAAAGCCCCCGAACGAAGGCGAAGATCAATGTTGGGATACTTCTGCACAAAGGCACAGCACAAATCGGCAAAGCCGCCGCCAAGCCACTGGCTTTCCAGCGTTCCAATTGTCAAAGAGCCACTGTGCCCCCGACCAACCGCCTGAACTCGCTGGATCAGGTCCTCGTACTCCCGATCAAGATCAGGAAGTTCCTTTGCCAGCAATTTTGCGGCCGGAGTCAGACGGACCCCCTTCTGGTTTCGCACAAACAACTGTGTGTTCAGTTCACGCTCGAGGGAAACGATCTGATGACTCAGACCCGGCTGCGAAATATACAGTTGCTCGGCCGCTTTGGTAAAATTCTGCGTCTGGGCCAGGGCAAGAAAACATTTGATCTGCATTCGGTTCATAGGAAAACCTCCCTGTTAAAAAATCGCCGGAGGGCAAATGCCCTCCGGCGATGCAAACGGATATATTACTGCTTGGAGGGGGCGGGAGTGGGCTCGCATACGGCAGTATAGTGAGCCTTGCGGGCCTTGAAAGTCTCGTCCTTGTACAGATCCATCAGGCGGCCTTCGTTCTCAAAAATGTCCTTGCCGTGAGCAGCCTTGCCGGACACCAAATCGTGGCAGTGCCAAACCTGACCGACGGGACCCAGCTCAGGATCAGCAACCAACTTCATAGCGCCATCGACAACTTCCAGATGACCTTCCAGACCGCACAGTTCGCAAACAGCATGGTTGGTGCCGGGGAAGATGTAGAAGTTGTTGCCGTGGCAGTGGGGGCAAGCACCGTCGGCACCCTTCCACAGATCCACTTCTTCGGAACCGGGGATCATGATGTGGTTGTCAACGATGTACTGAGCGGCATCCACCAGGTTGCGGCCGATTTCCTTCATGCGCTCGATCTTGTCGTCCTGCATGATGACATCCTTGCACCAGGAGAAGAACTCGTTGTTGACCACCTTCCAGCCGGGAGACATAGCGAACATAGCATGGTCGGTCTCGGTACGGACAGCCCAGTCAGAGCCACCGATGCCGACGAAGGAAATGGCCTTCTGCTGGAACAGACGGGGGTTCAGACCCTCCTTGCCCTGCTCCTTCAGCTTGCCGTCCAGCATGAGCAGCATGCCGGTGTCATGGCCGGGGCCCATACGGTCAGTGATGGAGTGGAACAGGCCGGTGCCGCCGGACTCGAAAATGGGGTCGACGATCAGAACGCCGTCAGCCTCGATCATCTTGTCGTACAGAGCGGCAAAGTCGTCCTTACGGGTGCAGATCATGCCCTTGCCCATAACCAGACCGCGGGAGCAAGCCACACAGCCGGAGCAGTAGTCGATATCCCAGTCAGCCAGATGGATGAACTCGATCTCGGCACCCTTTTCCTTGGCGGCTTCCAGAGCCACACGGCACATGGTGTCGTTGTTGCCGTTCTTGGTGCCCAGGGAAATACCCAGAATTTTCATAATTTTTCTCTCCTCAATATTGTTTTATTTTGGGATGATACAAATCACAAAAGCTCAATTACCGATAATCCCAGCCGACAGTCTTGTAACGGGGGGGAATATAGGGAACCTGCAGGAAGCTGGCGTACTCGCCGCCGGTGTGGATGATGTGCTTGCCGTGGTTGTCGGTATCCCAGGTCAGAGGCTCGAACCAACCCTCGCGGATGTAGCGGCCGGCAATCTGGATACGGATGCGCTGGCCCTTGTGCCAGAAACGGCTGGAGGGGACGATCTCGATGTCGCACTGTGCGATCTCGCCGGGAGACAGCTTCAGCTCACGCTCGTGAGCCATGACAGGCTGATAGCTGGTGGACAGCTTGGGATCCAGTTCGCGGTGAGAAACACGGCACTTGCCCCATGCACCGGGATGATGCTCGCCCAGAGTATCCCAGGGCACCCAGTTGCCGGCGGCGTCAGCCTTCTGAATGTTGATGAACATGTCGGCATCGTCGTGGCCGTCCACTTCAACAAACAGACGCAGGAACATGTAACCGGTCAGTTCGGTATCCTCAGTGAACTCCATGTCGAACTCGACAACACCCTCGTTGCCGTCATAGCTGACGGAGTGATGCACTGCAACGGGCTCATCATGCATGTCCATATGAGCGGCATCCAGATAGTAACGGCGGTACTCAGTGCGCTTGATGGGGAAATTATCTTCGGCGCGGCGGATCTGGTAGTCCACATCAAAAGCGTCCATAACATCCAGACGGACACGGGGGGTCATCTCCCAACCGTTGTGGATGTCCTTCAGATAGCGGTCATAGAAACGCTTCAGATCTTCCAGATTCTCGGGGGTATAGGTATCGGGCCACTCGAAGTCACGGTGGGCACGCAGCCACTTCTTGCGGGACTTGCACTTACGGAATGCATTCATCGAACCGCGCAGGTGGAAATGAGACCAACCGGCGGTCTGATACACGGGAATACGAACCTTGGAGAAATCGGGGATCTTATCACGCCAGTAACCGTTCATCAGGGGGTACTTGCGACCCATGGCAACCTGATCGTCTACACCGCCGTTGCCGGTAACCTGAGCGGCAATGAACTCGTTGAAGCCCAGAGCGGGGATGCCGCCCTCGAACAGGGACTCGCGGTACAGGTCGGTGGTGCATTCCCAGGGAGCGATACAGGCCAGATGAGGAGGACACTCAGCAGCGATGCCCCACTGATGGATGGCGACGCCGGAGTTGCCGGACATACCGACCTTACCGTTACACCAGTCCTGGACGGCGACCCATTCGACAAAGTCGTATCCGTCTTCGCGGTCCTGGTGGGTGAAGATGTGAACGTCACCCTCGGAGTGACCGGCGCCACGCACGTCGACGTTAGCAACAGCGTAGCCCTGGTAGCACCAGTAAGCGGGGTCGGGAGACTCGAACTTGGCCATCTTGGAAACAGTTCCGGGGGGCACACCCATCAGCTGCCATTCGCTCATGCCCTCGCCGGGGCGCTTGCCGAACCAGCTCCAGGAAACGATAACGGGAACCTTCTCTTCGGTCACAGGGCGGAAAATATCGCAGTAGATCTTGCAGCCGTCGCGCATGACGACTTCCACGTCCTGCTCGCAGATGATGCCGGGAGCAGCTTCATAAGTACGCTGATTGAAGGGGGGGCAGAAGCCGTGACCCATGCGCAGCATGGGATCGTCGCTGGCGGACAGGTCCATGCCCTCGATGTTGTCCAGGGGCTTGCGGGCCTTGCGGTAAATGGCCTCAATTTCTTCGCCCTGGAACACTTCTTTTTTCACAAAATGAGTGTTGGGATCCATAAGTTAACCTCCTGTCGTTTTAAACGCGTCCTGCAACAGCATTCCAATCACACCGTCAGACGCTCAGTTTTCGTATTCTTGGTTTAATCTGCACAAAATTACACAGAACATCAGTATTACAGTATGTTAAAATCACACTTTTTTCAATACTTCTGCCTCGGACAAATATCGGAAATAGGCCATCGCGAAAAGGTTGATTATCCAACAAATGTCGGAATGTAATTCATGCCAAATTTCAGGCTTTTTTGAGTGCGTCCAACATCATGGGAACCACGCTGTACAGATCGCCCACGATACCGTAATCGGCCACCTCGAAAATGGGGGCGGATGCGTTGGTATTCACGGCGATGATGTACTCGGAGTCCTGCATACCGGCCTTGTGCTGGATGGCACCAGAGATACCCAGTGCAATGTACAGGCGGGGACGCACCGTCTTGCCGGTCTGGCCCACCTGATGATCGGCAGAAACATAACCGGCATCCACCACGGCGCGGGAGGCACCCAGAACGCCGCCCAGTTCCTTGGCCAGCTCTTCAGCCAGCTGCAGGCCCTTGTTCACATCCTTGGAAATGCCGTGACCCACCGAAACAATGACTTCGGCACCGATCAGGTCAACCACGTTCTTGGCTTCCTTGACGACCTCAAGGACCTTGGTCTTGATATCGGCCTCTTCCAGCTTGATATCGCAGGGCTCCACCACGCAGGCAGCAGCCTTGGCTTCGTCATAGGGAGCGCACTTCATAACGCCGGGGCGCACGGTGGACATCTGAGGACGGAAGCGGGGGCAGATGATGGTAGCCATCAGGTGGCCGCCAAAAGCAGGACGGGTCATCTTCAGACCCTTGTCTTCCATGTCCCACTTGGCAGCATCCACATCGATGGTGGAGGTGGTGCGCAGGAACTCAATGTAC
>JAZOBA010000140.1:0-2145 GCA_045595705.1 Oscillospiraceae bacterium | reverse complement strand
GCCTTCTTCTGGGAAGCAGCCAGACCCTTCTCACGCAGGATCTCAACAGCCTTGTCCATGTTGCCATCGGCCTCGGCCAGAGCCTTCTTACAATCCATCATGCCGACACCGGTCATCTCGCGCAGGGTCTTAACATCAGCTGCGGTAAAAGCCATTTTAAATTCCTCCAATTATTTTTTAATAAACGATGCGCCCGCCCGCGCACGGACGGGCGCAATATGTTACTGATTAATTACTCAGCAGCAGGAGCCTCAACAGCGGCGTCCTGGCCCTGACGGCCTTCCTGGATGGCGTTGGCCATGACGGAAGCGATCAGCTTGATGGCGCGGATAGCGTCATCGTTGCCGGGGATCACGTAATCGATCTCGTCGGGATCGCAGTTGGTGTCGACGATAGCGACGATGGGGATGTTCAGCTTGCGGGCCTCGTTGATGGCGTTGCGCTCCTTGCGGGGGTCAACGACAAACAGAGCAGCGGGGACCTTCTTCATCTCGGTCACGCCGCCCAGATACTTCTCCAGCTTGGCGATATCGCCCATCAGCTTCATGACTTCCTTCTTGGGCAGCATGTCGAAGGTGCCGTCTTCCTGCATCTTCTTCAGCTGGTTCAGACGGTCGACACGGCCGCGCATGGTCTTGAAGTTGGTCAGCATGCCGCCCAGCCAACGAGCGTTGACATAGTACATGCCGCAGCGCAGAGCCTCTTCCTTGATAGCGTCCTGAGCCTGCTTCTTGGTGCCGACGAACAGCATGGTGCCGCCCTGCTCGGAGATGGAACGAACGAAGTTGTAAGCCTCTTCCAGCTTCTTTACGGTCTTCTGCAGGTCAATGATATAGATACCATTGCGCTCGGTGTAAATGTAGGTGGCCATCTTGGGGTTCCAACGACGGGTCTGGTGACCGAAGTGGACACCTGCTTCGAGAAGCTGCTTCATAGATACGACTGCCATAGTTTTTATTTCCTCCTTTAATTCTTATTACCTCTGGGCGCATCATCCAGGCCACTCCATTTCTTTCGAAACAGCCGGAGTCCTGTCTGCCTCCCATGCGTAATGCCTTGGTATTTTATCATATGAAATAATGAAATGCAAGCAATTTTTTCATTTTCTTTTCTGTTTTTCCAATGTTTTTTCCACCCCTGCGTCGACCAGAACAATATCCTCCCCCAGACAGCGAATTGCACTCCACGGGAACACCCGCTCACGTTCTCTGCCCAGCAGTCCGAACAGCCTCAGGCGGCCCGGTACTACCAATGCGCGGACCCTTCCGGTATCCAGATCGATCTCCAGATCTCCCACATATCCGTAGCGGCATCCGCTTTGGATATCCACCACCTCTTTGCAGCGTATTTGTGTGATCCGGCTGTCCATTTTTCCTCCTCCCTATTTGCAAACGGCTGTTTTTGCGTTATAATCCACCTTATGAAAGAAACCGGCTGTCCTATGAACATCAACGGCAGACGAAACGGGAGGCAATCGCCATGAAAACCTTGTTCCTATATGGAGAGGCCGAAGATTACACCAATTATGTGAACGCCTTTACGCAACTGGGCGCGAAGATCCTGGCCACCACCGAAGAGTACCGCGCCGCCGAGTGTGACGGATTGCTGCTCCCCGGCGGCGGTGATGTGCGCTCCACCCTGTACGGTCAGGAGTGCAACGGCTCCCACGCCCCCAACGATGACCGGGACAACGCCGAATTTCGCATCATTGCCCGCTTCCTCGCTTTGGAGCGCCCCATCCTCGGCATCTGCCGGGGCATGCAGATTCTGAATGTCGCATTCGGCGGTACCCTGCATCAACACATTCCGGGGCACAGCCAAGTGGATGGCAAAGACCATGTCCACCTGTCCCGCACCACCGACTCCTTGCTGCAGGAACTGTATGGAGACTCATTCCCCGTCAACAGTGCCCACCATCAGGTGGTGGATCGGCTGGGTGCCGGTCTGCAGGCCATCCAGTGGTCGGAGGATGGCTACATTGAAGCCATGCGCCATACAACTCGCCCCATCTGGGCAGTCCAATGGCACCCCGAGCGCACCTGTTTCAACCATGCCCGTCCTGACACCGTGGATGGCTCCAAATATTTGAACGCATTCCTGCAGTTACTATGATCCCAAAATGTCAAACCGCCCGGCGCAATGTGC
>JAZOBA010000139.1:0-3765 GCA_045595705.1 Oscillospiraceae bacterium | reverse complement strand
TTCTGTTAAAAAAGGAGGGCTTAATATGTCTGATAATGTTCGTCCCGAATCCATGGAGCGTATCACTACCCCGGCGCTGGCCGAGGCTTTTATTGAAGAGCAGCTCAAGGCTCTTCGTGCTCAGATAGGCGATAAGAAGGTGCTGCTGGCTCTGTCCGGCGGTGTGGACTCTTCCGTTGTTGCGGCTCTGCTTATCAAGGCAGTGGGCAAGCAGCTGGTCTGCGTCCATGTCAACCACGGCCTTATGCGCAAGGGCGAGAGCGAGCAGGTCATTGAGGTGTTCGGCAAGGAGCTGGACGCCAACCTGATCTATGTGGACGCCACCGACCGCTTCCTGGATCTGCTGGCCGGTGTCAGCGATCCCGAAAAGAAGCGCAAGATCATCGGCGGTGAGTTTATCAAGGTCTTTGACGAAGAGGCCGCCAAGCTGGATGGTATTGATTTCCTGGCGCAGGGCACCATTTATCCCGATATTCTGGAGAGCATCAAGGCCGCCGAAAGCGGCAAGCCTGTCAAGTCCCATCACAACGTAGGCGGTCTGCCTGATGACATGGCTATGGAACTGGTGGAACCCGTCAAGCTGCTGTTCAAGGATGAAGTCCGTGTGGTTGGTGAGGCTCTGGGTCTGCCCCACGGCATGGTCTATCGTCAGCCCTTCCCCGGCCCCGGTCTGGGTGTCCGCTGCCTGGGTGCCATCACCCGTGACCGTCTGCACGCCCTGCGCGAGGCTGACGCTATCCTGCGTGAAGAGTTTGACAACGCCGGTCTGGCCGGCAAGGTCTGGCAGTATTTCATTGCCATCCCCGATGTAAAGAGTGTCGGCGTCCGCAACGAGATGCGTTACGAAGGCTGGCCTGCCATCATCCGCGCCGTCAACACCACCGATGCTATGACCGCCACCATCGAGGAGGTCCCCTATGCCCTGCTGCACAAGATCACCGACCGTATCACCCACGAGGTGGAGGGCATCAACCGCGTCCTGTACGATTTGACGCCCAAGCCCATTGGCACAATCGAATGGGAGTAATTGAAAAATAAGAAAACTCGCAATACCTTGCGCAGCAAGGTGTTGCGAGTTTTTACATGCAGCGGCTGAAACATCGAGAGTGAAATATGGTTATTCAAAAATTTCCGTTTCAGCACAATTCATCCAATCGGAGCTCCATATTTTCTTCAGAAAACCGTTCGGGGAACCTAAGTCCGAACAACGCTCATCCAGGGCTTGACTTATTGGGTTTCGTCTTGCCACCCTTTGCAGATGTCGACCCATTCTATAAAATCGGAGTAATGCTCCAATTCGGGAATTGTCAGTTCAATGGCGCTGTTGGCGCTTCCGCAGGCGGGGAAGACGGTTGTAAAACGTTTCAAGGATATATCCAGATAGATAATGACGCCTTCTTTGACGGCGAAGGGGCAGACACCACCAACGGCGTGTCCGATCAGTTCAACTGCTTCCTCGGCTGTTAGCATTTTTGCCTTGGTGTGGAAGAATCCTTTGAACTTGCTGTTGTCTACTTTTGCATCGCCTGCGGAAACAATTAAGATAGGAGCATCGTTCACTTTAAAGGAGAGGGTCTTGGCGATCCGTGCAGGAGCACAGTTCAGTGCCTGTGCGGCCAGTTCTACCGTGGCGGAAGAAACGGGGAATTCCAATATCCGATCTTCGATTCCAAACTGATGAAAATATGACCGGACAAGTTCAATGGACATAACAGATCTCCTTTGGGTCAGCTTTCGGATGCTTCCTGCAGTGCAGCAACAAGAGCGCGATAAACGCGGTCTGGGCATTTGCGGAAGGTAGTTGCGAGATTGTTTGCCTGTTCTTCTGTTGGGGAATAGAGCTCAGCAGTCATCAGATTACCGTCATTGTCATCCAGAATCATTCGGACTGAGAACCCACCGTTTTCGGCGCGTGGAGTAATCTCGGTTCGGATCTGGGCCTCCTGACGCAGGCGTGCGTTGATTACGGCAAGATTCCGGTCACATTTTTGACGAATGGACACGGGAAGATCTTCTTCACAGATGGAGCAGATCTTACGACCCTTTTCGGTAATAGAATAGCGGTTGTTTTCTGACGAAAGATGACCGGATTCCAACAGATCGGAAACGGCCTCAGAGAACATAAAATAATCCACGCCCTCATCGCACATGGAAAGATCGGTCAGGGCAGGGAAGTCGATGGGTGCGGCCGTGCGGGAAGTCAGGTAGAGCACAAGCACTTTGACATCCAGTTTGTCACGGATAAAACCGTAGCGCGGCATAAGGTGTCCCCCTTTCATTGGGATATCAATTTATTATAATCGAAATTTTGATTCAGAGCAAGGTTGATTTGCCTTTTATGCAAATATGTGTGCGATGTTCTGTTCGTCATGGGAATATCATCCAGAAGGAATTCCTTGACAATTCTTGCACTGCGGCAGTATTCTTATCTTATAGGGAAACAGGAGGTTTCACAAATGAAAAAGAGAATAGTTTTGCTCTTGACTGTTTTTGCATTGTTGCTGACTGCCTGTGGCAACAGTAATGTCGATGATAAGAATCCTGAGGAAACGCCGCAGAACACGCCGCAACCCACTCCAACGGTGCTCCTGCCGGAGCCGACACCTGAAGTTACGCCGGAGCCGACACCTGAAGTTACGCCGTCGCCCGATGTTGAGCCCGAGGAAGTGTTTGTCAATCCGCTGACCGGACTTCCTATGAAAGAAGAATTCGTCAATGATCGCCCGGTTGCCGTGATGATCAATAACCTGAAGGCGTCTCTCCCGCAGCAGGGAGTGTCTCAGGCAGATATTATTTACGAAGTTCTTGCTGAAGGCGGTATTACCCGCATGCTCGGTGTTTATCAAAGCATGGAAGGTGTGGGTAAAATTGGCTCGGTTCGTTCCGCACGAACTTACTATTTGGAACTGGTGTTGGGCCATGATGCCGTTTTCCTGCATGCAGGCGGCAGCCCTGATGCCTATGCAAAGATTAAGGAATGGAATGTAACGGCGCTGGACTGTGTGAAAGGACCTTACGAAGGCAGCTTGTTCTGGCGTGATTCCGGACGTCTTGCGATGATGAGCAGAGAGCACACGGTTGTTACTTCGGGTGCTAAAATTCAGGAGCTGTTTCCCAACTATTCTTTCCGGAAAGAGCATGCCGAAGGCTATCAATACGATGTCCTGTTTGTTGAAAACGGAACGCCGGAAAACGGAACGGATGCATTGGAGATTACGGTTCCGTTTTCCAGTTACAAAACCGGCGTGTTTGAATATGATCAGAAGCTGAAGAAATACCTTGTTGAAGAGTATAACAGCCCCTATGTCGATGGCAACACGGGTAAGCAGGTTTCTGTAACCAACGTTCTGATACTTAAGACCGCATGTGCGATTATTCCCGGCGACGATGCAGGGCGAATCACTGTTGATCTGACACAAGGCGAAGGCTGGTATGCCTGCGGTGGAAAGATCATCCCGATTCTTTGGAGCAAAAATGGTGTAAATGCTCCGCTGATGTATATGACTCAGGATGGACAACCCTTGACTCTGGGTATTGGAAACAGCTACGTGAACATCATTCCCCTGGAAAATGAAATTATTGTTAAATGAGAAAAATCACCTTCGGGATGCCCAAAGGGATTTTTTTATGCATAAAATGCGTGCCCACCGATAGTGGCGACATAAGTCTTGTGCTTTGCGGCCCAGGAGTTGCTTCTGGCACTGTTGAACCAAAGTGCGGTGGGGAGGACGACGGCACCATCCAGACAAAGTTTTGCTGCTATAA
>JAZOBA010000138.1:0-7213 GCA_045595705.1 Oscillospiraceae bacterium | reverse complement strand
ATAGCGGTCTCGCTTATTCTCACCGTGATGAACGAGGCGTTTATGAACCTTTCGGATATACGCCACGGGATCTACGCCCTTTTCGGCGTTACGGGCGCCGTGGCTCTTATCGGGCTCATCGGGCTTATATCGCCCTCGGGGGAGATGGGGGGGCTTTTGTACGTTGCTGAGCTTGTGGTATGCGCTATGCTTTCCGCGCTGTTTTACGGCGCCGCCGGGGGAAAGTCGCTGATAGAGGAAAAGGGCGGAAAAAGCGTTTCCCGCTGGCTTATCCTTGCTCTGGCGCTGGGCATTATTCCGCCCCTTTGGGGGTTTTCCGTGGGAAGACTTCTCTTGTGCGGAACGGTTCTGATCGCCGCGCTCCGCCACGGCGTTTTCGGCGGTGTGATCGTCGGGCTCGTGGGAGGTCTGGGGTTTGATCTTTCAAGCCAGGCGGTACCGCTGTGGGGCTGTGCTCTGGGGCTTGGCGGGCTTGTCGCCGGGGCGGCCACAGGCAGAAAGCGATTCGTTCGGGTCTTGCTGTTTGTTCTCCTTGGGGCTTCCGTGCGGTTGCTGGCTGTAACGGGAGGAGGTTTTTTGACGGGGCTTTTGGAGCTGACTTTGGGGACGTTATCGGTGATGTTTATTCCGGAACGTTTTTTTGAATCGGGCGGGACCGGAAGTGCCGGGTCCATTTCACAGGATCCGTTTTCAAAGCATATCAAGCTCTCGGTCGCAAAGCGGCTTTTGGGTGTGTCCGACGCCTACAGCGCAATGGCAGATTCCTTTTCAGGAGAGGAAGTTGAAGAAAACGTAAAACAGCCGGGACTAAGCATTTATGAGGGGGCCTGTTCGGGGCTGTGCAGCTCCTGTGAGAGCAAAAAGCTGTGCTGGGAGGAAAGAGCCTTAAACACGAAAATGGCCCTTGAGAACGCCCTGGAGCACATTCTGGCAAGGGGGAATGCAGAACCGGAGGACTTTGGAGATGAATTTTCCTGCGACCGGGTAGCGGCCTTTTGCGCCGCCGCAACACTTGGCTTAAGGGAAAAGCGGCGTGAGATGCTGCTTTCCGGAGCCAGACGTGACGAGGACATGCGAACGGTCAGACAATACCACGGCATATCCGACGTGATAGACGAGTCCGTTGAGGACATTATAAACGCCCGGCTCTACGACAGGCAGGAGTCCGGGGCGGTGAAAAAGCTTCTCTACGATATGGGTGTGGAGGGCGATGCCGTTGTATATCGGGACGGAAGGGGTGTTTTGCACTGTGAGATAAGCGGAAGGGATCTGACCCTGCTCCGTAACTCGCCTGAAAGACTTCGGGATGAGCTTGAGGAGCTTTTTGATCTGCCGCTGGAGCTTCCGGAAGAGGAGGACGGAAAGAACTATTCCCTCATGTCACTTAAGGCCAGCGCACAGAGGGATTTTGCCATTGGCGCAAGCGCGGAAAAACGGGCCGGTGAAGCGGTCTCCGGGGACTGCGCAACGTATTTTCGGGAGAGTGACGGCAGTCTTTTGGTTATCCTTTGCGACGGAATGGGCAGCGGAAGCGAGGCTCACAGCCGGGCAAGGGAGGTGATGGCCCTGTGCGAGAGCTTTTTGCGCGTAGGGGTAGCTCCGCTTAACGTGGTGGAGATCGTTGCGGCAAATCTTGAACAGCAGGACAGGGGAGCCGGTTCGGTAACGGTGGATATTGCAAGAATAGATCCCTACACCTCCATGCTGACATCTGTGAAATACGGCGCGGCGCCGACCTTGATTCGCCACAGAACTGCGGACGGAAGGTATTCCCTGTCGAAGATCTGCGCCGGAGGGGGAGGGGGAGAGCTCTATGCCGTTGCCGAAGCCGAAACGGAGCTTTCCGACGGGGATACGGTGCTGATCGCAAGCGACGGGGCAGACTGGTCGAACAGGCTTGAAAAAGCGCTGGTGGGCGTTATGACGGACGACCCTTCCGACCTTTGCGACATACTGATGCACATGCTCCCCAGGGATGCGGCGGACGACCGTACGCTGATCGCGGTGAACTTCTATTCAAAAGACAATTCCCGGGAGATGAGAAAACCGAAAAGAATGGCTGTCAGCTGAAAAGACGCAGAAAAAGGGCTGTGTTCCTGCTTAAGAGGAACACAGCCCTTGAGATATAAGCCTGCCTTAAAACGGTGCTACTGCAACTTGTGCTTACTGGTTGGCAGCGTCAACAATGGCCTTGAAGGATTCGGGCTTCAGGGAAGCGCCGCCGATGAGGCCGCCGTCGATGTTGAGCTGGGAGAGAAGGCCTGCAGCGTTCTCAGCGTTCATGGAGCCGCCGTACTGGATGGTGACGGCGCGGGCCACGCGGGCACCGTACAGCTTGCGGATAACGGTGCGGATGGCTTCGCAGACTTCGTTGGCCTGCTCGGCGGTGGCGGTCTTGCCGGTGCCAATAGCCCAGATGGGCTCGTAGGCAATGACGATCTGGCGCATCTTGTCGGCGCTGACGCCGGCCAGAGCGGCCTTGACCTGATAGGCAATCAGTTCCATGGTCACGCCCAGCTCACGCTGTTCCAGACTCTCGCCCACACAGACGATGGGGCGCAGGCCGGCTTCCAGAGCGGCATGGACCTTCTTGTTGACGGTGAAGTCGGTCTCGTTGTAGTACTGGCGGCGCTCGGAGTGGCCCAGAATGACGTACTTGACACCCAGATCCTTCAGCATTTCGGCGGAAACCTCACCGGTAAAGGCGCCGTTGGACTCGTAGTGCATGTTCTGAGCACCGATGGACACGCGGGTATCCTTGAACAGACGCAGGGCGGCAGGAATATTGATGGCAGGGACGCAGAGCACCACTTCGCACCACTTGGGGCGGCCCAGCAGAGGCTTGAGTTCCTCAGCAAAGGCGCGGGTTTCGCTCTGGGTCTTATTCATTTTCCAGTTTCCTGCAATGATGGTTTTGCGGTAACGGGGATTCATATGGATCAGTTCCTTTCTGTATAGATCAAACGCAAAGAAGCGTGATACGCCTTACTTGTCGAGCAGGCAGGCAACGCCGGGCAGTTCTTTACCCTCCATGAATTCCAGGGAGGCGCCGCCGCCGGTGGAGATGTGGGTCATCTTATCGGCATAGCCCAGCTGCTGCACGGCAGCTGCGCTGTCGCCGCCGCCGATGATGGTGATGGCGTCGGTCTGAGACATGGCCTTGGCTACGGACTCGGTGCCGTTGGCGAAGGCGGCAAACTCAAACACGCCCATGGGGCCGTTCCAGATGACGGTGCCGGCGCCCTTCAGGGCCTCGGTGTATGCCTCGATGGTCTTATGACCGATGTCCAGACCCATCAGGTTGGCGGGGATGCTCTGGGCATCCACCACGACGGGCTCGGCGTCAGCGGCAAAGTTTGCGGCGGCCACGTGGTCGCAGGGCAGCAGGAAGTTGACACCCTTCTCAGCGGCCTTCTTCAGCATATCGGCAGCGTAATCCAGCTTGTCTTCCTCGCACAGGGAGATGCCGATGCCGTGGCCCTGTGCCTTCAGGAAGGTGTAGGCCATGCCGCCGCCGATGATGATGGTGTCGGCCAGTTCCAGCAGGTTGTTGATGACGCCGATCTTGTCGGAAACCTTGGAGCCGCCCAGAACGGCAACCAGAGGACGCTTGGGGTTGGCCAGAGCGCCGCCGATGATTTCCAGCTCCTTCTGAATCAGGAAACCGGACACGGCAGGCAGATAGGCAGCCACGCCGGCAGTGGAGGCATGAGCGCGGTGCACGGCGCCAAAGGCGTCAGACACATAGACCTCAGCCATATCGGCCATCTTCTTGGCCAGTTCGGGGTCGTTCTTGGTCTCACCCTTCTCAAAACGGGTGTTCTGCAGCAGCATGATCTCGCCGCTCTTCAAAGCGGCGGCCTTGGCCTGAGCATCGGGGCCGGCCACGTCGTCGGCCAGAACCACGTCCTTGCCCAGCAGTTGGGACAGACGCTCAGCCACGGGCTTCATGGACAGCTCTTCCAGAGACTTCTTCCACTTCTCCTCGGTAATAGAAGCTTCGTCCTTGCCCTTCTCCAGCTGCTTCTTCTTGTAGGACTCGAAGGTGGCCACCGGCTTGCCCAGATGGGAACAGGCAATGACGGCAGCGCCCTGGTCCAGCAGGTACTGGATGGTGGGCAGGGCGGCGCGGATGCGTTTATCGTCGGTGATGGCGCGGGTGGTCTTGTCCTGAGGAACGTTGAAGTCGCAGCGCAGCAGAACCTTCTTGCCGGCTACATCAATATCCTGTACGGTCTTTTTCTGATAGTTCATAGTCAGTCTCCTTTCATGGATCCCTCGCCGGACAGATCGGGGAACCCGGTCTGGCGCAGGGCCTCGTAGGTGAGGATGGCAACGGAATTTGCTAAATTCAGACTGCGGGCATCTTCCCGCATGGGAATACGGATACAACGGTCATAGTGTTTTTCCCGGAACCACTCCGGCAGGCCGGCGGTCTCCTTGCCAAAAAACAGCCAGCAGTCGGGGCGGAATTCGGCCTGATCGTAACTGCGGGGCGCCTTGGTGGTGGCCAGCCACAGGTCGGGATCGGGGTTGTGTGCGAAAAAGTCATCCAGACTGTCGTACACGTGCAGGTCCACCATGTGCCAGTAGTCCAGCCCGGCCCGTTTGACCGCTTTGTCAGAAATGTCGAAGCCAAGGGGGCGAATCAGGTGCAGACGGCTTCGGGTGGCGGCGCAGGTTCG
Source organism: Oscillospiraceae bacterium (assembly GCA_045595705.1). GTDB lineage: Bacteria > Bacillota > Clostridia > Oscillospirales > Oscillospiraceae > JAJPXI01. The sequence continues at coordinate 2,528 of JAZOBA010000138.1, read as the reverse complement.
GGCGATATTGCCGGTGTTCATGGGGATCTCCGGCTCCACAAGGACAATGTTGACCATGGTAAAACTCCTTTACAAAACAGGACACATTATATCGGAAAAGATAGGGGATTTCAAGGATAAAAAGGCGAAAAAAAGGAACTTTTTTTCGAAAAACGCGACTTTTTCGGCAAATAATTTTCATTAGTGAAAATTTTTGACAAAGAGATGAAAATTGACAAACTTTTTCCGGTGTGGCAGAATGGAGAAAAGACCTCGTACAGGAGGGGAAAATCATGGCAAAGCAAACCTTGCGCATCGTAGTCAAGGTGGGCACATCTACCCTGACCCGGGAGAACGGCGCCCTCAACTTACATAATATGGACCATCTGGCCCGCACTCTGTCCGATCTGCGCGGCATGGGGCATGAGATCATTCTGGTGTCTTCGGGTGCTATCGGCGTGGGAACCGGCAAGCTGGGTCTGCGTGAGCGTCCCCGCGAACTGCGCATGAAGCAGGCAGTGGCCGCTGTGGGTCAGTGCGAGCTGATGCACCTGTACGACAAGTTTTTTGGGGAGTACGGCAACACCGTGGCCCAGATTCTGCTGACCGATGAGGACGTGGAGCATCCGGTCCGCCGGGAGCATCTGGCCAACACATTCTCGGCTTTGTTGGAGTTGGGGTGTATTCCTGTAGTTAACGAAAATGACTCGGTCTCCTCGGCCGAAATCGAGACCGGCACCCACAAGGTGCTGGGTGACAACGATACCCTGTCGTCCATTGTGGCCTGCCTGTGCAAGGCTGACCTGTTGGTCCTGCTGTCCGATATTGACGGCCTGTACAACGCCGACCCTCATAAGGATCCCAATGCGGTGCTTATCGAGCGGGTCGTTGAGATCACACCTGAACTGCTGGCCATGGCCGGTGGCGCCGGCACCTGGAGAGGGACCGGCGGTATGGCCACTAAACTGACGGCGGCAAAAACCGCCATGGAAGCCGGTATTGACATGGTCATCACCAATGGAGCGGATATGGAAGCTTTGTACGGTATCGTGGAGGGCAAGAGTGTGGGCACCCGGTTCTCCGGGAAGCGATAAGGAGGTCTGTCATATGACTGTTCTGGAATTGCAGGGCAAGGCCGCGAAGGAGGCCGCCCGTATCCTTGCTGTGGCCGGTACCGATCTGAAGAACAAGGCGCTGGATGCCATCTGCATGGCGCTGGTGCGCCGTCAGGATGAGATTTTGGCCGCGAATGCGCTGGATTTGGAACTGGCCAAGCGGAATGGTATGATTCCCGCCATGCTTGACCGTCTGACGCTGACTGCCCAGCGTATCGATGGCATTGTGGAGGGTGTGGCTCAGGTAGCAGCCCTGCCCGATCCCATTGGTCAGGTGACCAAGATGGAACGTCGTCCCAACGGCTTGATCATCGGCCGTCGTCGTGTCCCCTTGGGTGTGGTGGGCATCATTTATGAAGCCCGTCCCAATGTAACGGTGGACGCTGCTGCTCTTTGTCTCAAGTCGGGTAACGCCGTTATTCTGCGTGGCGGCAAAGAGGCTATCTGCTCCAACCGCACCACAGTGGCCATTATGCGTGATGCGCTGGAGTCTGTGGGATTGCCGGCTGATTGCATTAATCTGGTGGCCGACACCAGCCGGGAAAGCGCCAATGAGCTGATGAATCTGACCGGCTATCTGGATGTGCTCATTCCTCGCGGAGGCAAGGGCTTGATCCAGTCGGTGGTCAGCAACGCCAAGGTGCCTGTTATCGAGACAGGCAGCGGTGTGTGCCATGTGTACGTGGACGAATTTGCCGATCAGGAGATGGCGGCCGAGATTATTTTTAATGCCAAGTGCTCCCGCCCTTCGGTGTGCAATGCTGCCGAGTGCCTGTTGGTCCACCGGAACGTAGCGTGGGAGTTTTTGCCCAAGGCATGGGAGTTGCTGAAAACCAAGGATGTGGAGCTGCACGGCGACCGGCTGACTCGTGAGATCCTGGGTGAGGTTACGGTCATCCCTGCCACGACCGAGGACTGGGACACCGAGTACGGCGACTACAAGCTGGCTGTCCGGGTGGTGGAAGATGTGGATGAGGCAATGGAGTTTATTGCGCAGCACTCCACCGGCCATTCTGAGGCCATTGTCACTGAAAATTACACCAACGCCCAGCGTTTTCTGGACGAGGTGGATGCTGCCGCTGTCTATGTCAACGCGTCCACTCGCTTTACCGATGGATTTGAGTTTGGTCTGGGTGCCGAGATTGGCATTTCCACCCAGAAAATGCACGCCCGCGGCCCTATGGGACTGGAGGAACTGACCAGTTCCAAGTATGTTATCTACGGAAACGGTCAGGTGCGGTAAAACAGGATATAAAAAGTCGGAGCGCATCACATGCGCTCCGGCTTTCTGCTTTAATTTATAGTTTGAACACGATGCCCACTACGGCGGAGATCAGAATGAACACAATGGGGTGGAGTTTTTTCAACGGCTTGATTTGCAGGCAGACAAAGACGGCGGTTGCCAAAAGGATAGCTGGCCAGTAGAACAGCTGG
>JAZOBA010000137.1:0-3140 GCA_045595705.1 Oscillospiraceae bacterium | reverse complement strand
GGAGTGCATTGATTTTAGCCGGCTGGTTGCCGGTGAAACGCTTCCCTTTGAAAGTGTTGCTTTTGAAAAAGGGCTTGTACTGAACAGTAATATCACGAATGGAATTACTGTGGAGGGTAACAGCACCCAGTTAAAGCAACTGATCTCCATTCTGTTGGATAATGCGATCCGTCACAGCAAGCCTGACGGCGAGGTGCGCCTGACCTTGACTAAGGATCACGGCATTGCAGAAATTTCCGTTATCAACATGGGTGAGGAGATCCCCGCAGAACACCGGGAGCGGATCTTTGAGCGATTCTACCGCGTGGATACCGCCCGGAATGGCGAGGATAAGCACTATGGACTTGGCCTTGCCATTGCCAAGGCAATCGTGGATGCCCATCACGGCCACATCGAGGTGAATTGCTATAATGGGCTGGTGGAGTTTCATGTGCGGATGCCAATGAAGTAATAACGATGTATAAAACGATAAACGATTCTGTCTGTCGGAATTGACACACATAAACGCCACTTGTAAGGTAATCCTACAAGTGGCGTTTTTCGATGACTGTCTGTGTGATTACATCTCCCAACTTCCTAACCAGTTTGCAAATGCGGAATAGAGCGTCTGCATTTCGGCTGTCAGTTCTTCACCAATGGTAAGGGTGTATACCAGATCTTCTGTACCGAATTGTTCCAGGTACTTCTTTTCGGAAGTATAGTGCCCGTTTTCCAGTTCAGCCAACGCTTTCTGCGCTAACACTTCCGCACTGCGAACATTGGCAACCAGATCCGCAAAGGCGTTGGGATCAACTGCCTCAATTTTGGAAATAATACTGTCGAAATAGCCGTCTTTATAACCGTAATTATACTGTGCACCATCGGTAGTTATCAGGTAGACGGCATCTGTCGGGTACAGATAGTAGCCGGGAACAACGTTGCCGTTTTCATCCGTTCCGGAGTTGACATAGTAAGTATTCCACGCGCACAGGAAATTCACATAGTCATACATCCTGTAGATATCGCTGACAACATCGGTCTCCGCGATCTTCTGCCAAAGAGCCATATCCTCGGAAAGTTCGTCCGCCTGAATGATGGTATAGGTGGCATCTACGATCTTATAATTGAACTCATAGCCGTACATATCTGTGAAAGGCTTATCTTCACTTTCTGCTACCTCCAGTGTGCCAACGATCTTGATTGCCTGATTGGTAAAGCCAAAGCTTTCTCCCTTCTTGGGATACACCTCCATCGTATTGGACAGCTGGGATGTATTGGGCACGCAGAAGGGGCAGCTTTGGTATGGTAGGTTCATTAGAAACATAAACGAGCCATCCACCGGAGAACTGGTAGCCATATAACCGCTGATGGTAACTAGCTTCCCATCCAGGGTCTTCAAATAGTCATATCCGGAAGCCGCTTGAAAGCTCAGCTTGGTAGCCTCACCGCTTTGCGCTTGCTTGCAACCTGTGAAGGAGAATAACAGGGTCAGTACAAGACACACCGCGAATATTGTTTTCATTCTTTTCATAGGGTTACCTCAATCTGTGATGCCGTCTTTTTTTGACATGGAGAAGGTCCAGATCACGGTAGGCAGCACACTGATGATAAATACCGCAAGCAGAATCAAAAATTCCGCAGCGTAGACCTTGCTCATATTCAAAACCACGCCCATTGACTCCACATAGTCATTCATCAGCACCATACAGCCTCTGGACACAAAGAATGCCAAAATGACCGCACAAAGACCCATAATACCGTTCTGAATGACATACAGAAGATTGATTCGTTTCATGCTGATGCCAATCAGACGCATGAGGGATATTTCTTTTGCACTGTGATACATATTCAGCAGCGTAATGATGGAAATGATCATGATATTCATTACCAAAATGACGGCGCAAAGAACAAACACGATATACTTGGTATCATCCGCATCATTGAGCACATCCCGGACAACACTCATAGGCTCAATTGCCTGCAAGGTGGTGTTGTCGCCGTCGTCAGCGGTTATGATCTTTCCGTCATATTCTTCCACCAGCTGCATAGCAAAGCCGGGGTTTTTGGTATTTACCAGTACCGCGCAAACCGTTCCGTGGGTGTGATGGTGCTCCTCTGCACTGTTTTCTTCCTGCTCCCCATGCTCGTGCATTTCCCAAAGGGTTTTTAGCTGGGTGAACACAATATTATCATAGGAGGAGTGACTTTCTTTCAGAATGCCGACGATTGTGATTCCTTTTGTATGTAGGTCAGATCCGTTGGCCGAGTGACTTGTATAAATCACATCTCCCACTTCCAGAGAATTATATTTTGCAATATTGGAACCGACAACAGCCTGCAAAGTCTCATCGGCGGCGAACATTTCTCCCGCCCTCAGATCCTTGCTCTGCAAAAATGCCGGTGTTGTGCCAACGACTCCGTAGCCGTTATAATTATCTGCCATAGCAAAGGGGATCACCTGCGTGACCCGGGAATCCTGCTGCAGGGTGGTTACGATGCTGTAAGGGACCGTGCCCACAGGCTCATCGGTAAAATACATAGAATTCATAGCCAACTGGGTACTGCTTCCGGCAGGACCTACGATAGCAGAGTAATACCCGGCGTTATTGGTGATACCTTCGTCCACCTGGGTGGCTACATTAAATGCCAGTACTGCGATACCGGCAGAGATTACGATAGACAAAATGATCAATATGACCTGCGTCTTCTTGATGGCCATATTCTTCAGCGCAAATTTCAGCATATCAGCAGCCCTCCTTTTCGGAAGGAATGTACTGCATACCGCCGGTCATTTCATTCATATCGATGACCTCGTCGAAGTATTTTGCCAGCCGGTCATCGTGGGTCACCGCGATCAGGGTCTTGCCCTTGGAAACCTTCACCAGCTGCCGGATCACCTGCTCGCCAATGGCGAAATTCAAATTGCCGGTTGGCTCGTCCGCCAGAATGATATCCGGTTTCTTTACCAACGCCCGCGCAATGGCAACTCTCTGCTTCTGACCGCCGGACAGGTGCTTGATCCTTGCGTTTTTCTTTTCGTAGATATCCAGAGCTTGCAGCATTTCATCCAAACCGGAAACGTCAATGCCTTCCAACCGAAGAATGCCGATGTTATCGGCAACGGTCATTTCGTTGATGAGCTTAAAATCCTGAAAAATGTA
>JAZOBA010000136.1:0-37103 GCA_045595705.1 Oscillospiraceae bacterium | reverse complement strand
GTCTATCAGGTCAAACGCACCACCGGCTGATTGAAGTTCAGTCCGGACGGGAATCATTGAAACAACCAATTCTCAAGGAGCGATCCGATGAATACCGAATTTTACCCTCTGCTCTTCGGCGGAGACATCAATGTTTACAGTGTCAGCCGCGCGTTTTATGAAGCCTACGGCATCAAATGCTCTGCCGTAGGCAAATACCGGTCCTTCCCCTGCTGGGGCAGCGCCATCATCAACTACCGCGCCGAGCCCAATATCGAGCAGCCTGAAACCTTCTTTCAGGTGGCCTGCGAGTTCGCAAAGGAACACGCAGGCAGCCCTGTTCTTTTGATTGGCTGCGGTGACAGCTATGTCAAGCTGATTGCCGAGCACAAGGACCGCTACCCCGACAACGTCATTGCCCCTTATGTGTCCGGGGAAATGATCAATACGCTGATCAACAAAGAGAAATTCTACGCCCTGTGCGATCAGTACGGACTGGATCACCCCGCCACCGTTATCCACCGCGCCGAGCTGGGTCACGATTTTGAACTGCCTTTTGGCGCCCCGTACATTTGCAAACCCTCCAACGGTGTGGAGTACTGGGCACATCCCTTTGAGGGCAACGACAAGGTGTTCATTCTGGACAGCCGTGAAAAACTGGAGGAAACGCTGGACAAGGTGTACGCCTCCGGCTACACAGACTCCATGATCATTCAGGAGTTCATCCCCGGGGATGACAGTTACATGCGGGTACTGACCAACTATTCCGACCGCAACGGCAAGGTCAAACTCATGTGTCTGGGCCACACCCTGCTGGAAGAGCACACTCCCCACGGATTGGGCAATCACGCCGCCATTCTGCTGGAAGAAAACGAGGAACTGTGCCTGAAAATCAAGGCATTTCTGGAAGAGATCGGTTTTGTCGGCTTCTCCAACTTTGACATCAAGTACGATCAGCGCGACGGAAAGTTCAAACTCTTCGAGATCAATTGCCGTCAGGGTCGCAGCAATTACTATGTGACCGGCGGCGGCTATAACGTGGCAAAGTATTTCGTGGAAGACCGCATTTTTGAGCAGGAACTGCCCTTCACACTGGCCACCAACAAGGCCCTGTGGACAGTGGTCCCCCTGGGCGTCATCTACCGTTTCACCCCCAAGAAATATCATGCCGAAGTGCGCGCCCTGGTCAAGGCCGGCAAGGTCACCAGCCCTCTGGTGTGCCGCGCAGACCGTTCCCTGAGCCGCCTGTACCGGGTCACCCGGAGCCGGATGAGCCACTATTACAAGTTCCACAAATACTACAAGCGCCCCGAATAAACAAAAAGGAGTTCCGCGCCATGGCAGAACGCAAACCTCGCCTGGGAATACTGGGCGGCATGGGTCCTCAAGCCACCCAGATTTTCTATCAGCGCATTCTGGACCGCACCGATGCCGAGCGGGATCAGGAACACCTGCCCACTCTGATCCTCAGCGATACCGAAATGCCTGACCGGACTACGGCCATTCTGTCCGGCAACGGCGAGTTGGTCTACCGCCGTTTGTTGGAGGACGCACGGCTGTTGGAACGCAATGGATGCACCGCCATCGCCATTCCCTGCAACACCTCCCATTATTTTGCCGATCAGCTGCAGCAGCAACTAACCGTGCCTATTATCCACATGGTGCGGGAAACCTGCAAAGCGCTGGCCAAGCGAGGCTGCAAACGAGTGGGTATTCTGGCCACCGACGGCACCATCCAGACCGAAACCTATCAGAAGGAATGTGCCGCGCAGGGCTTTGAGGGGGTTGCCCCCGACGAAGCCACTCAGAAACTGGTCATGTCCATCATTTACGACGAGATCAAAAAAGGCGAAAAGGGCAGCCGCGAAAAATTTGCTGCCATCGACCGGGCCCTGCGTTCCCTGAACTGTGATGCTGCCATTCTGGGCTGCACCGAACTTTCGGTCTACCGTGTATATCACGGATTGCCCGATTTCTACATCGATGCGCTGGAGGTCCTGGTGGAGCAGTCCATTCTGACCTGCGGCAAGCGCCTGCGCACGGTGTAATTTTCTGAAATTATCCACAAGGTGGTGAACCATGTGCCGAACCGGACACGCCGCCCTTTGGGCGACTATTATCAGTTGCTGATCCTCCACAATCTTCTGGCAGAGGATGCCCCTGTTTCCATCGATCTGACCCGAACGGTGGCACTGGTGTCCTGCGATTCGCAAATCGTCATTCCCGAAACCCTTTTTGTGTGTAAAGGCGCCCGTTTTAAGGCAGACTACCTGATGGACGCCATGCGCAAAGGCGCTTTTGCCTACGTCAGCGAGGTTGCTTACCCCGAGGTTCCGCTGCCCTGCATCCGTGTGAATGACATCCGCACCGCCATGGGTCTGATCGCCGACATGGCCTATCATCACCCCTCCGGCAAGCTGCAAATCACCGGCCTGACCGGCACAAAGGGAAAAACCACCACCGCGTACTATATCAAATCCATTCTGGATTGCCATCTGGCCTCCCAAGGCCGCCGGGAAAGCGCCCTGCTGTCCTCCATCGTCACCGACGACGGCGTAGAGCGCCACCCCTCCAAGCTGACCACACCCGAACCGTTGGACCTGCAGCGCCATCTGCACAACGCCCTGTCGGTGGATGCCGGTTTTTTGACCATGGAGGTGTCCAGTCAGGCCCTGAAATACGGCCGCGTCATTGGCGTGGATTTGGCCTGCGCCGTCTTCCTGAACATCGGAGAAGACCACATTTCTCCCATCGAACACCCCAATGCAGAGGACTATTTTGCCTCCAAACTGCTGATTTTCAACCAGGCTCGGACCGCCTGCATCAATATGGACTGCGACCATGCCGACCGGGTGACGCAGGCCGCCTCGGTCTGCCCCCGGGTCATCACCTTCTCCCGGAAGAACCCCGCCGCCGCGGTATACGGCAGCAACCTGCGCAAAGAGGGCGGGAACCTCCTGTTCCACGTGCGCACGCCCCGTTATGAGCGGGAGCTGACCCTGCCCACGGCCGGTTTCTTTAATGTAGACAACGCTCTGGCCGCCGTTTCCGTGGCCGAATGCTACGGGATTTCTCCTGACTGCGTGGAAACCGGACTGCGCCGGGCCTTTGTCCCCGGCCGCATGGAGCAATATCAGAGTTCCGACGGGCAACTTGCCGTCATCGTGGACTTTGCCCACAATGGCATGAGTCTGGAAACCGCCCTGCACTCCATCCGCACCGAATATCCTGATCGGGAACTGACCGTTCTGTTTGGCTGCACCGGCGGAAAGGGGCTGGACCGCCGGGAAAGCATGGGTCGTGCTGCCGCTCAGCTTGCCGACCGAATCATCCTGACCGAGGACGACCCCGGCCCCGAGGAAGTGGCCGACATCTGCAGCGACATCGGCCGCCACATTTCGGAATACGGCAAAGAATATGCTGTCATTCCCGACCGTGCTGCCGCCGTCAAGACCGCTCTGGAGGGAGCCGCCCTTCCTGCCGTGGTGCTGCTGGCCGGCAAAGGAAACGAAACGGCGCAGAAACGTAAGAACGGCCCCGAACCCTGCTTGTCTGACGGACAGCTGACCCTGCAGATTCTGAGATAAACCCCTTTCATTTTACAAGCACAAAGGACTGAATCGTTTGGTAGAACAGATTACGCTGCAAAACGGCGTTCGCATCCTGACCGAACCCATGGCCGGGGTGCGCTCGGCCTCTCTGGGCATCTGGGTGGGAGCCGGCTCCCGCCACGAAAGCGCCGCCGAAAACGGCGTTGCCCATTTTATTGAGCACATGGTTTTCAAGGGCACCGAAAAGCGTACCGCCGCTCAAATTGCTCAGGAAATGGACTCCATCGGCGGGCAGGTCAATGCCTTCACCACCAAAGAGAGCACCTGCTTCTATGTGCGCGCACTGGACACCCATCTTGCGCAGGCCATCGACATCCTGTGCGACATGTTTTTCCAATCCGCCTTTCGTCAGGAAGATGTGGGCACCGAGCGTGGCGTCATTCTGGAGGAGATCGGCATGTATGCCGACAACCCGGAAGACCTTTGCTCCGAGCGGCTGGCCGCCGCCGTATACAAGGGCAGTCCCCTGGCCCGTCCCATTCTGGGCAAACCGGCCACTCTGAAGACCATGACCGGATCCTCTCTGCGTGCATGGCGCGACACCCATTACCGCCCCGATCAGGTTGTGGTCGCGCTGGCCGGCAGTTTTTCTCCCGCCGTTGTGGAGGATTTGAAAGCCCGCTTTGGCGCCATGTCTCCGGTGGCCAAGCGCAAGCATAAGACCGCCACATTCCAGAGCGCCTTCACCCTGAAGAAAAAAGCCATTGAGCAGAACCACCTGACACTGGCCTTCCCCGGTTTCCCTTACGGCCATGAAAAGCGGTTCGCCCTGCAGTTGCTGTCCTTTGTTCTGGGCGGCGGCATGTCCTCCCGCCTGTGGCAGGAAGTGCGCGAAAAGCGCGGCCTTTGTTATTCGGTTTACTCCTACGGCGCAGGCCACGAAGACACCGGCCTGTTCGGCATCTACACCGCCTTGGGCCGGGAAACCGAAGCACAGGCTCTAAATGCCATCAAATCGGTGGTGACCGAACTGGTTCAGGACGGCATTTCCGAAGAGGAGCTTTCCCGCGCCCGAGAGCAGTCCAAGGCCAGCGTGCTGATGGGCCTGGAATCCACCCAATCCCACATGAGCCACATGGGCCGCTCCGCTCTGCTGACCGGTACCATTCTGACCCCCGACGAGATCATTTCCGCCTACGATTCGGTCACCCGCGAGGATGTGCTCGCTTTGGCCCGTACCATCTTCGACCCACAAAACATGGCCCTGTCGGCCGTTGGTCGGGTGGAAACCGAAGACTATTACCGCAATCTGCTGAAATAAGCCAAAATCCCACCGCTGCTTTGCAACGGTGGGATTTCTTTTTAGTCCAGTTCGAACTGGCCAGTATACAGTTGATAATAGCGATTCTTTTGCGCCAGCAGGTCCTCATGGTCGCCCTTTTCCATGATCTGACCGCCTTCGATAACCACAATGCAGTTGGAGTTGCGCACGGTGGACAGGCGGTGGGCGATGACAAACACAGTGCGGTCTTCCATCAGGGCATCCATGCCCTTTTCGATGAGCCGTTCGGTGCGGGTGTCGATGGAGGAGGTCGCCTCATCCAGAATCATAACCGGAGGATCCTTGACAGCAGCGCGGGCGATTGCCAGCAGCTGGCGCTGGCCCTGGGACAGGTTGGCTCCGTCGCCGGTGACCATGGTGTTGTACCCGTCGGGCAGACGGCGAATGAAGGAGTGCGCGTTGGCCGTCTTGGCCGCCTCAATACATTCCTCGTCGGTGGCGTCCAACCGTCCGTAACGGATGTTCTCCATGACCGTACCGGTAAACAGGTGAGTGTCCTGCAGCACGGCACCCAAACTGCGGCGTAGGTCATCCTTTCGAATGTCACGCACATCAATACCGTCAAAGGTGATGGTGCCGTCCTGAATTTCATAGAAACGGTTGATCAGGTTGGTGATGGTGGTCTTTCCTGCGCCGGTAGAGCCCACAAAGGCGATCTTCTGACCGGGTTTGGCATAGACCGACACCTTGTGCAGTACCTGCTTTTCCGGCACGTAGCCGAAATCCACATCGGTCAGTTGCACGGCGCCGCGCACCTCCACCAGTTTGACGCTGCCATCCTCCTGCGGCACCTTCCATGCCCACAGGTGTTCGCGGCTTTCGGGAGAAGCTTCTTCCAGCTCTCCAGCCTCGTTCCGCATGGCACGCACCAAAACCACCTTGCCCTGATCAGTTTCCGGCTCGGTGTCCATAACCTCAAAAATGCGCTCGGCACCGGCCAAAGCAGACAGAATGTTGGTCAACTGCATAGAGATCTGGTTCATGGGCTGACCCACTTGTCGGCTGTAGGTCAGGAAGGAAACAAGACCGCCGATGTCAAAGGCGGTAAAGGCCGCCAAAAGGCCACCCACGGCAGCGGTTACGGCAAAGCCTACATTGAACAGATTTGCCATCAGCGGGCCGGTGGCCATGGCGTTGAAATTGGCATTGGTGGCCGCGGCACGGTAGGTTTCGTTCAACTTGGCAAATTCGTCCTTTGCAATCGTCTCGTGGGTGAATGCCTTGACTACCTTCAGGCCCTCGATAATCTCCTGAATGTTCCCGTTTACGGCACCCAGTGCTGCCTGCTGCTCCCGGTAGAACTTACGGCTGCGACCACCCCAGATGCGGATAATCTGAAAGGCCAGAAAGAGCACTACGATGGTCACAAGAAACAGAACGGGGCTGATGATGATCATCATCACTACCACCGAAACAAAGAGCAAAGCACTGGAGAACAACTGCACCAGAGACTGTTCCATGGCCATCTGCACATTGTCGGCATCGTTGGTAAAGCGACTCATCAGTTCGCCGTGGGTATGCTGATCAAAATACTTCAGCGGCAGATTCTGCAGCTTGTCAAACAGGTCCCGGCGCAGACGGTTGACACCCTTTTGTGCCAAATGCGCCATGGTAAAGGATTGGAAATAGCTTGCCACGGCACCCAAAACATAAATGATTGCCATCAGAACGATGAGAATGATGAGACCAGATACCTTTTCTTCTGCCGTCTTGGTGGGATCCACGATCAGGTTGGAGATGGGGCGCAACAGATAAGAGCCTCCCACGCCGGCCAAGGTGGAAAGGGCCAGACAGAGCAGAACAATGAGCAGAGGCCATTTCCTGTGGGTCAGGTAACCCATCAGGCGCTTGATGGTCTTTCCCGCATTTTTCGGTTTCTGGTAACCTCCGCGGGGTCCGCCACCGGGTCCGCCGCCCTTGGCTCCTTGATTCTGATGGGCTTTTTTTGCTTCGGCCATTATTCGCTCACCCCTTCCTGCTGGGACTGATAAATCTCCTGATAAATGGCATTAGTAGCCAGCAGTTCCGCGTGAGTTCCCAACCCGGCCACATGGTCATCATCCAGAATGACGATTTTATCGGCGTGTTCCACCGAGCTGATACGCTGAGCAATGATAATGACGGTGGTTCCGGCCAGATTTTCCTTGAAGGAAGTACGGATTCTGGACTCGGTGGCGGTATCCACAGCCGAAGTGGAATCGTCCAGAATCAGAATGGACGGAGCACGCAGCATAGCACGGGCAATACACAAACGTTGCTTCTGACCGCCCGAAACATTGACACCACCCTGTTCCAGCCAAGTGTCAAAACCGTCGGGGAAGGACATAATGAAGTCATATGCCTGAGCATTTTTTGCCGCCTGAATCAATTCTTCCTCGGTGGCATCCGGTTTGCCCCAAAGCAGATTGTCCCGAATGGTGCCGGAAAAGAGCACATTGGTCTGCAGCACCATGCCGATGCGGTCACGCAGCTTTTCAATGGGATATTCCCGCACATCCATACCGTCCACCAGAACGGCACCGCCGGTTACATCGTAAAAACGGGGGATCAGGTTGACCAAAGAGGATTTTCCCACGCCGGTTCCGCCCACGATGGCTACAAATTCGCCCGGTTGTATGGTCAGGTCAATATGGGAAAGCACATCATCACCGGATCCGGTTGCCCGATAGCGGAAGGACGCATCCTTGAACTCCACTTTTCCGCAGGATGCAGGCAAAACAGCCTGCTCCGCGCACTCACTGTCGCGGATGTCCGGCACGGTATCAAACACTTCGTTGATACGTTCAGCACAGGCCTGCGCACGGGAGTAGTGCAGCAAGCTCATGGCCAGCACCATGACGCTCATTAGGATCTGAGAGATGTAGGTAATGAAGGAGGACAGATCGCCCACCAGCATATCGCCTACGATGACCTGATTTCCGCCCAACCAGAGAACAGCCACAATAGCCGCATACAGGCAGATGTTCATGATGGGGCCCATCATAATGACCCGGGTCACGGCACGCAGGGCGGACTCGGTCAGTTCATCGTTGCTCTTCTTGAATTTGGTCTTTTCATAGCCTTGACGCACAAAGGCTTTCACCACACGGATGGCCACCAGATTTTCCTGCACGGTTCCGTTCAGGTTATCGATCTTCTTCTGCATGATGCCAAACAGCTTATGGCAGACGGTCATCACGCAGCCGATTGCAACTGCCATCAGGGGCACCATCACAAACAGCACCCGGGCCAAACGGGAGTTGATATTGAAGCAGACAATCAAAGCCGCCACCAACATGACCGGAGCACGCACCAGCATACGCAGGGCCATACCCACCATGGTCTGCAGGCCGTTGACATCATTGGTCATGCGGGTGACCAGACTGGCCGAGGAAAAGCGGTCAATATCCGCAAAGGAAAACTCCTGGATTTTGTCAAACAGCGCTTTGCGCAGGTTGGCGCCAAAACCCATACTGGCCTCGGCGGTGTATTTGGTGGCCATAACGCCGGCGAACATGGACACGCAGGCCAGCACGATCATCGCGACGCCCTGCTGCAGAATGTAGCCCAATCCGGCATTCCCGTTGATGCCGATGTCAATGATGTTGGCCATCAGCAACGGAAGAACCAGTTCGCAGGCCACTTCCAGAATCATCAGCAATGGGCCGATAATTGCCGGTTTCTGATATCCTTTCATATAGGGCAGCAGTCTTCGGATCATTTGCCGCACCCTCCTTCTCACACGGGGACATATCCCCCGATTATATCATTAATATATGACACTTCATTTTAGCATCTCTCCAAATAATGTCAATGAAGAAACTGTAAACAATTCTACCGAATTTAGAACAAGTGTTTGACTTTTCTTTTCGGGTGTGGTATAAATAAGTTGAAATTCTGCAAGGAGGGATTCGCCTTGAAAGAACTGACCACAAAACAACAGCAGATTTACGATTATATTATCGCCTTCACCGATGAGCACGGTTATCCCCCTTCGGTGCGTGAGATTGGCGAGCACGTGGGACTGCGTTCCCCGTCCACCGTTCATTTTCACCTGAAGGGTCTGCAGGCATCCGGTCTGATCACCCAGGCTGCCGGCAAGACCCGTGCCATCTCCATCAACGATGACAACCTGCCCAAAAAGGATCAAGTCCCTGTGGTGGGTAATGTGGCGGCCGGTTCCCCCATTCTGGCTCAGGAGTGCATCGAGGATTATCTGACCTTTGACACCGACGGTCTGACCGGCGAGCATTTCGCCCTGCGTGTGCGCGGCGAGTCCATGCTGTACGCCGGCATTCTGCCCGATGACCTGGTCATCGTCCATCAGCAGCAAGACGCCCGCAACGGCGAGATCGTGGTTGCCATGATCGAGGATGAAGCCACCGTCAAAACCCTGCAGCGCAAGAATGGCCACACCCTGCTCCTGCCCGAAAACCCCGACTACGAACCCATTGACGGCGATAACGCCGAAATTCTGGGCAAAGTGGTCGCCGTGGTGCGCAAATATTAAAATGAACCTTCTTTTTTATGACTCCCCCATCGGCCGACTGGGTCTGATGGGGGAGGGCGATTTTCTGACCGCTTTGGCACTGCCTTATTCTCCCGTCCCTCTTATTGCGGAGCAGGAAACCCCTGTACTGCGGGAAACCAAAGCCCAGCTGGAAGCCTACTTCGCCGGAGCCCTGCGCCAATTCGACCTGCCTTTGCAACTGACCGGAACTCCATTTCAGCTGAAAGTATGGGAACAGCTGCGACAGATTCCGTACGGCCAGGTCATCTCCTACGGAGAACTGGCCCGCAGAATAGAACAGCAGGGAGCATCCCGTGCTGTGGGCAACGCCAATCGCCGCAACCCCATCCCCATCATTGTCCCCTGTCATCGCGTCATTGCTGCCAACGGCACGCTGGGCGGATACAGCGGAAACTGTGACGGCAGTGCCGCCATCAAACGCGCCCTTCTGAAGCTGGAGGGACTCAATTTTTAATGGGAGGAATCCCCATGAAACTGATTTCATGGAATGTAATCGGCCTGCGCGCCTGTATGGGCAAGGGTTTCCTGGATTTTTTTAACTCAGTTGATGCCGATGTAGTCTGCCTGCAGGAAACAAAATTACAGCCCGATCAGATCCAGCTGGACCTGCCCGGGTACCAACAGTACTGGAACAGCGCCGTCAAAAAAGGATACTCCGGCACGGCGGTATTTACCCGCATTCCACCCCTGAATGTCTCATACGGCATAGGATCCTCCGCCCACGACGACGAAGGCCGAGCCATTACGGTAGAATTTGCGGATTTTTACCTGGTCACTTGCTACACCCCCAATGCCCAGCGCGGTCTGGCCCGGCTGGATTTCCGCATGGCGTGGGAAGACGAGCTGCGCTCCTATCTGAAGGGCCTGGAGAACAAAAAACCGGTTATCCTGTGCGGCGATCTGAACGTGGCCCACAAGGAAATCGACTTGAAAAACCCCGGTCCCAACCGGGGCAACGCCGGATTCTCGGACGAGGAGCGCGCAAAAATGACCGAATTGCTGGACTCTGGCTTTGTGGATACCTTCCGATACTTTTACCCCGATGTAACCGGGGCGTATACATGGTGGTCTTATATGTACAACGCACGGGCAAACAATGCCGGTTGGCGCATCGACTATTTTATCGCTTCCGAGGCATTACAACCTCGTTTGGCCGATGCAAAAATCCACACCACCGTCATGGGCAGCGACCACTGCCCCGTGGAACTGGCTTTGACCTGATTGTTTCTGCGCAAAAAGAGACGCTTCCGAACTCAATCGGAAGCGTCTCTTTTTGATTTAAATTACAGGCGCTCGGCCACTTCCGTCAGATAGTTGACGGGATACTCCTCGATGGTGCCGTTGTCGCAGGCGGCAGCCAGAGCGGGATCAATGGGCAAACGGGCCAGAACAGGGATGCCCATGTTCTCAGCCACCTGCTCCAGCTTACTCTCGCCGAAGATGGCGTGCTGCTTGCCGCAGTCGGGGCACTGGAAGTAGCTGTAGTTCTCCACCAGACCCACCACGGGCACGTTCATGATGGCGGCCATGTTGACTGCCTTGTGAACAATCATGGACACCAGATCCTGAGGAGAGGTGACCACGATAATGCCGTCGATGGGCAGGGACTGGAAGACGGTCAGGGGCACATCACCGGTTCCGGGAGGCATATCGACAAACATATAGTCAATCTCGCCCCACAGAACATCAGTCCAGAACTGCTTGACCACACCGGCGACCACAGGGCCACGCCAGATGACCGGATCGGTCTCTTCCTTGGTCAGCAGGTTCAGACTCATGACCCGGACGCCATTCTTGGAGATGGAGGGCAGAATGCCCATGTCGTCGACCTCGGCCGTCTCATGGATGCCGAAGCCTTGGCCGATGGAGGGGCCGGTGATGTCGGCATCCAGCACACCCACCTTGTAACCCTTGGCACGCATAGCGCAGGCCAGTTCGGCGGTGACGGTGCTCTTACCAACGCCGCCCTTGCCGCTGACGACACCAAACACCTTCTTCACGTCGGAGAACTGGTTCATGGGTGCGCGCAGATCGGGCATTTCCTGACGCTCGCCGCAGTTTGCACTGCAGGAGCCACAATCATGTGTACATTCGCTCATTGCTTTATACTTCCTCTCTAAAGATAATACAAAATCAATACGAGTAACTACCTCCGCCGATGAATTCCCGAATCAAAGAATCGGGTGCCACCAGAGCGGGGTCGATCTCTTCAAACCACCGGAATCCATCAATCAGGTCAAGCAGCTCCAAATGGCGCTCGTTGTTCTGAGGGACGGCTTCCAGCAGGGGTTTGGCAAAATTCTTCATCACCGAAACCTCGTAGGGCAGGGAGGAGTCGAAGATGATGTCGGCGCGGCCTTTAAAGGGAGAGATGTACAATTTCTCACCCCGGCGCACATTGGCCCACATGGCCATGGTGGCCTCCACCCCAGTGCCGCGGAACTGATGATCGCGGACGGCACGGCGGGTCAGGCGCATCCAGGTGCCTTTGAATCGCAGCAAATCTCCGTCGCACACATTACTGCGGGCAGAGATGTACATACAGACGGCCTCGGGATGGCGGCCGGCAATATCGTCATTCAGGGCATGAATTCCCTCAAAGATGGCAACCTCATCCTTGCCCAGACGCAATGGCGTCACAGCAGAATCACGCATCTGGCGTGCAAAGGCAAACTTGGGAATCAGAATTTCTTCTCCCTTGGCCAGTGCGGTAAAGTGGGCGTCCAACAGGTCCATATCCAGCAGGTTGGGGGATTCATAATCAATATCACCCTGTTCCGTGCGGGGGGCCGTGCGGTGATCCAAGGTTTTGAAATAATCATCCATAGACACCGTATGGGAGCGCACGCCGCGGCGTTCCAGCTCTTCCGCCACCTTTTTGGCGGTGGTGGTTTTGCCCGAACCGGACGGTCCGGACAGCAGCACAACAGGACTCTTGCTCAGATTCTGAATGATCCGATCGGCAGCACGGGCCACCTTCAGGCCGTACTCGCCGTCGCATTCTTCCAGAAATCCCTTTACATCCTCTCGGATGCGCTGATTGATTTTTTGCAGTTGATAGGCCATGGAATTTCCTCCTTTTCCTGACAGATCTGGTCGATGCGAGCCAGATAATCATGGGCAAATTTGGGGTTGGCCCGGCGCTCAATGCTGCCGTTGACGGTATCCACCAATTTGGTCACACCGCCTGCACCCAAAGATAAGATTGATTGTAGTTCTTCCATCATGCAGATGTTGTACAAACTGTCGCACCCCGGTTTGCACCAACCCACATTCTCAAAGGAACCGGACATAAATTTCTGACGGTACAGATAATAGGGAACATACCCTGCCTGACGCAGCCGGAACCATGCGTAATCAAGCATCTCGGCCACTTCAGCCGGCCCGGGCAGGACGGGGGTGCGGTCGCCCGAGGTCAGGGTGGCGCCCCGCTTCAGGGCAAGGGTGTGGACGGTAATATTTTCGGGGTCCATGTCCAACACCTTATCCAACGTACGGCGGAATCCCTCAATGGAGTCCGAGGGCAGGCCGGCAATCAGGTCCATGTTGACCAGAAATCCGCCTTCCTGCCGCACAAGGGCATAGGCATCTTCAATCTGTTTTGCGGTATGGTCGCGGCCCATGGCCCGCAGGACCGAATCCTCCATGGTCTGTGGGTTGACCGAGACGCGATCCACCCCATGCTGTTTCAGCACGGTCAGCTTTTCCCGGGTAATGGTGTCCGGGCGACCGGCCTCTACGGTATATTCTACACAGGCGGACAGGTCGATATGCTCGGCCAGCACGGTCAGCACCCGGTCCAATTGTTCGGCACTCAAGGTGGTGGGTGTTCCGCCGCCAAAATAAACCGACTTGACCCGCAAGCCATCCTTCTTCAGCGCGGCGCCGGCAGCCTGTATCTCCCGGATCAGACCGTCTACATAGGGATCGATCAGCTTCAGAGCATGTTTTACATCGGCCGAAATAAAGGAACAGTAAGCGCAGCGGGTGGGACAGAAGGGGATACCAACATAGATGGAAATCTCCTCCGGATTCAACTGCCGCTTGATGCGCAGACTTGCCTGTGCGCAGTCCATGGCTAATTCTGCACGCAGATGGGAAACCCGATACTGTTTGCGCAACACCGACTTGGCCTGTGCGGCCGTTGCTCCGGCCAGCATGGCCTTGGTTGGAATTTTTACCGGACGCACTCCGGTCATGGCTCCCCAAGGAGGCTCCTTGCCCAGTGCCTCCACGCCGGCCCGGTAGAAGGCCAGCTTCAGAATCCGCTGGGACACCCGTCCGTCATTGAGAGGTTCCCCGTTCAGCTCGGAAACCCTGGCGCGGCAGCTATGGCGGGCAATGCGGCCCTGCCAATGGAGCACCGCCGAGGCGGTCAGCCACACATTCCCTCGGCTCAAAGACAGCACAACCTTGTTCTCCTCATCACCCTCGTAGACGGGGCGCTCCTCGGGAAACAGAGTCAGCAGCATCTGCTCCACCGCATATTTATAATCGTGACCTTTTAAGATAAGTTTCATACGTTACTGCTTCAGCGCATATGCGATCCAATAATTGTTCGCACGCTCCTCTTCCAGAGTGGAAAATCCTTCGTGACCGGGAAGAACATGGCGATTACCTTCAAATCCGGCCAGTCTCTTCAGCGATTTGGCCATCAGTTCAGGGGAGCCGCCGGCCAGATCGGTACGGCCGCAGGAGCCCTGAAACAGGGTGTCGCCGGTAAAGAGCACGTCACCTACTTCCAGCGTTACGCTGCCCTGGCTGTGGCCGGGAGTGTGGTACACATGGACTGTCAGATTGCCCACGGCAATCTCGTCACCCTCATCATAAGCAACCGTCTCACCCACATCGGGCATCAATGAATCCACCCGTTTGGTCATGGCAGCGTCGGCGGCGTGGAGATATACTGTCACATCGGGATAGGCTGCACGCAGATCCATGACGGCACCGGAGTGATCGTAATGTCCGTGGGTCAGGAAGATGGCAACGAGGGTCATGCCCAGTTCCTTCGCCGCATCGGCAATGGCAGCACCGGCCCCGCCGGGATCTACAATGGCTCCCTTGCCGGTCTCTTCATCCAGCAGCAGATAGCAGTTGGTGCCGATGGGGGGTACCTGAAGTGCTTGAATTTTCATGCGATTACACCTCGTTGATGTCAAACAAAATGGTCACCGGACCGTCGTTCTGAGACCGGACCTGCATGTCCGCGCCGAATTCACCGTGCTCCACACGGAAGCCCTTCTGGCGGCAGATTTCCATAAACCGCTCATACAGAGGAATGGCCAGATCGGGCTTGGCGGCGCCGCTGAATCCCGGCCGACGGCTGGAGGTGTCGGCATACAGGGTGAATTGGCTGACCACCAGCAGACTTCCGCCCACCGTGGCAAGATCCAGATTCATTTTCCCGTTTTCATCCTCAAATACCCGCAGATTGCAGATTTTGTCTGCCATTTTCTGCACGGTTTTCTCATTGTCATTGGGGCCAACTCCCAACAAAACCAGAAAACCCCGTTCAATGGCACCGTTAATATTTCCTTCAATCTCCACCGAAGCGGAAGCAACCCTTGTAACAACTGCTTTCATGCCCGATACTCCCGTTTGATTCCCTTGGCGAACAGGGGATCCAGTTCAAATTGCGCAATGTCACCGGCCGAGCAGCGTACATCGGTCACATCCAGCACAGTCTCCATGGCGCCGATGCGTCCGATGACCCGGACTTTCTGGCCGTCAATTCGGACAAACCGCTTGCCTGCAGCATGCCAACGGCGAAGGACCGCACGAAGGCCCTGCTGCCGTTCACGCTCCACACCGAATCCGTTCTGATAGCCAACAGGCAGAACGGCTACCCGGGTGGGTCGCTTCAGTCGCACCATGGTTTCATTGCCCACAGTGTGCCCCTTGGGCAGCCAGTGGATATCATCAACAGCCGCTTCACCCCAGCCCACCTGCAGCAGGCCGTCATTCTTGGTGCGGTTGCAGCGGCCCAGCAGAGCGGTTCCTACTCGCACGGCATCCATGCGGGTAAAGTCGTATTTCATCAGGGCATAGGAACCTGCCGCGTGCACCACGCCGGTCTCAAAGCCAGCCGACTGGATGGCCTTCACCGTCTGATTGAACACGTCCATCTGTTCCGCCACGGCATGCATCTTGGCACCTGCAGTATGAATCTGGGTATAGACGCCGGAAACCGCCACATTGGGCAGGTTACGATACACCGACAGAATTTTGTCCACTTCGTCGGTCAAAAATCCGCCAAACCCCATGCCGGTATCAATCTGAATATGCGCTTCCACCACCGTGGAACGCTCCTTGGCAACGCCGTTGAGAGCCATGCCGGTTTCGGTGGAGCCAATGGTGCAGACCACATTCAGCTCCAGAAGCTTTTCCAGTTCTTCCCGGTCGGTGGTGGCGCGAAGCATCAGAATTTCCTCGTCTTCCAATCCAGCCTTGCGCAGCGCGGCGGCATCATCGGCTTCCGACACGGCAAAGCGTACAATGCCCTCGTCACGCAGCAACTTGGCCATCTCCACCAATCCGGCTCCATGCGCGTCACCGGTCAGGACAGCATAAATTGCGGCCTTTTCCGCCCGCGCTTTCAGCACGGAAATATTCTTCTTAACTGCCTGTTTATCAATGACCAGAACTTTCATCCTGCCGACCCACCTTTTATTTTATCTTTAATACTTAATTATATCACCTGTTCTTCCTCTTCGTCAACCGGAATACCCTTGCCCAAACGCAAAAACCGGACCGCCCGTGCAGGCGGTCCGGTCGGACGCTTTTTGTATTCAGCGGCGGCAGACAAAGGCACACCAACCGTTCTTTTCTTTCTTTTCCGCAATGGTAAATCCGTTGCGCTTCAACGCGGATGCCACCTCGTCGGAGCGGGTGTCAATAATGCCGGAGCAGATAAACCAGCCGTCCTCGGTCATAAAATCACCGGCAAAGGCAGACAGCGGAATAATAACGTCGGCCACGATGTTGGCCAGTACCACCTGATATCTGGTCTGCATCAGTTCGGCCACCAGCCCCTTGTCGGACAGGACATTGCCGGCACGCACGTTGTAGCGCTCTTTACCGATGCCGTTCAATCCGGCATTTTCATAGGCCACACCGACTGCCTTGGGGTCGATATCCACGGCGGCAGCAAATTCGGCGCCCAAACACAGGGCCGCGATGGACAGAATACCGCTGCCGCAGCCCAAATCCAGAATACGGTCGCCGCTCTTTACTGCACCCTCCAGACCCTCCAGGCAGAGCTGAGTGGAGGCATGGCTCCCGGTGCCAAAGGTCAGGCCGGGATTCAGCCAGACCGGCACCTTGCCCTCGGGCAGGGCGCTATCCTTTTCCCACTCGGGCACCACATAAATCTTGTCACCCACAGCAAGGGGCTTATAGTACTTCTGCCAGCTGGTGGCCCAATCGTTTTCATTCAGAGATGCCGACAGGATCTCGTATCCTTCCAACCCGGCGGTGTACTGCTGCAGTTGCTTGCGGCCGTCCTCGTCATCGGTGACATAGAACTTCACGCGGGCGACTCCCTCCATACGCTTGAGCAGATCATCGTCCACATAGTCCCAATACTGCTTGTTGTTTTCCAGAAAGCTCTTAAAATCTTCCTCGTCTTCAATCACCAGGCCAACCACACCGTTGGCAGTCAGGCGGGCTGCCAGCGCATCCAGATCCTCTCCGGTGGTGTTGACGGTAATTTCCAGCCACTTCAATTCCATCAACGTTTTCTCCCCAAATAGAACAGCGCAATGGTGCCGGGACCGGAATGGCAGCCAATGACAGGACCGACGTAATCAATGACCTTGACTTCCACGCCAAAGCGCTCCTTGACCATATCGGCCAACTTGCGGGCATCGGCTTCGCTGTCGCCATGGCTGATGAAGACGGTCTGGCCGGCGGGGTCGATGGCATCTTCCTCCATCTTGTCCACAAGCGCCTTCAGAGAGGCCCCGCGGCCACGGACCTTGGACATGCTGATCAGATGACCCTCATCGTCCACATGGAGCACCGGCTTAATGGACAGCATGGTACCCACCAGAGCGGTGGCAGCAGAAACACGACCGCCGCGCTTCAGGTGTTTCAGATCATCCACGGTAAACCAATGGGCCAGATTGAGCTTGTGCTCTTCCAGCCAGTCACGCACTTCTTCAATGGACTTGCCTTCGGCGCGCAGTCTGGCGGCATGCCAAACCAGCAGACCTTCTCCCAACGAGGCCGCCAGCGTATCCACTGTGTAAATCTTGCGCTCGGGATACTTTTCTCTCAGTTCCTCCACCGCAATGACCGAGGATTGATAGGTCGTGGATAGACCGGAAGAAAAAGCAATAACCAGAACATCCTTGCCCTCCTCCAGCAGGGGCGTCAGCATCTCCTCGTAATTGTTGGCATTCAGCGCCGAGGTCTTTCCCTTTTCGCCATGACGCAGCAGTTCATACAGGTCGTGAGGATCCATATCGCGGCGATCGGGTAAGTCGGCATACTCCTTGCCTTGGATGGTAAAGTGCAGGGGCAGAACCGAGACGTCCAGCTCTTGTGCCAGATACTGCGGCAGGTCGGCACCGGAGTCGGTAACAATTGCAAACTGATTCATGGTGAAATCCTCCGTTAGTCGCATTTTTCCTTGGTTTTTTCTTTTGCCTTGGCTTGCTTTTTGTCCGCAGGCAGGTCTTCGCTTTCCTGCAGCAGGCTCAAAATTCTCTGGCAGGCCAGCCGATCGGCATAACTGCGCAGGGCCAGTTCCAATGCCAGCCGGGAGAGGTTTTCCCGCTCGGTCTGCTCGTCCAGTGCATCGGCAGTATCGCTCAGCGCCTTGTCCAGCGCCCGGCAAAAATAATTGTACACACGCTCCGGTTCCCGATCCTTCAGTCCGTCCTGAATAAGGGCTTTCATCTCTTTCACCGAAAGCACCTGTTTCAATGCGCAGATGGCAGTCAAATAGGCCAGATGGGTCTGGTCGTATCGCTTGCCGTCGGCGCGGGGGAGCAACCCATCTTTGATGTAATTATTGACCATGGCAGAGGTCAGATGTTCACTCTCATCGTACCGGATCAACTGGCGGGGCATATAGGAGATGATCTGATCCATATAGAGCGCAATGTCAGGAAGGGCGTCCCAGGATGCAGGACGTTCCTGATTCAGGCGTTCCTTCAATTCCCGAAGTTCTTCCAAAATATCCCTCTTTTCCGTTTTGAAAATTCTGTAATGTAATTTCGAATATTATAATATCACATAGTCTGGCGGCTTGTAAACCCCATTTTTTACTGATATTTCAACATTTTCAGCGACATAGCATTTCCGGTACTTGCTCGGATGAAAAAAATGACCTATAATAAAGTGATATCATGTTTATTTTTGATTCCGGGAGGTACATATGCCGTCCAAAATCCTAACCATTGTGGGCCCCACGGCATCGGGCAAGACCCGTCTGGCTGTGGAACTGGCCCGGCGCTTCAACGGCGAAGTGGTCTCCTGTGACTCCATGCAGATTTATCGCACCATGGACATCGGCACGGCAAAACCCACCGCGGAGGAGATGTGTGGAATCCCCCACCACATGCTGGATGTAGCCGAACCGGAGGAAAATTATTCGGCCGCTCGCTATGTGGAGCAGGCCTCGGCCTGTGTGGATGATATTCTCGCACGCGGCAAACTGCCTATTGTGGCCGGAGGCACCGGATTGTACCGGGACGCTCTGCTGGCCGGGCGCTCCTTTGCCGCCTTTTCGGGAAAATTCCGGAGCGGACTGGAGCGGCGCGCCGCCAACGGCGAACTTCCTTCTCTGTACGAGGAATTGCAGCGGATCGATCCGGCTCGCGCCGAAAAACTGCATGCCGCCGACGAAAAACGAATCATTCGAGCGCTGGAAGTCTGGTATGAAACCGGAAAAACCATCACCGAACACGATGAAGAAAGCAAGCTGCTGCCTCCCCGATATGAAGCGGTTTCCATCGGCCTTTCCTTTGAAGACCGGGCCGATATGTGGGCGCGAATCGATCGCCGCGTGGATGAAATGATGTCTGCCGGGCTGGTGGAGGAAGTGCGCTCTCTTCTGGAGCGCGGCGTTGCTCCTACCTGTACCGCCATGCAGGCCATTGGATACAAGGAAATGGTCTGTGCACTTCTGAATGGCCGCCCTGCCGAGGAGGGTGCCGAAGAAATCAAGCTACGCTCCCGTCAGTACGCAAAGCGCCAGTTGACCTGGTTTCGCAGAGACCCTTCCATCCACTGGTTCCTCTGGGGAAAAACGCCTGTTTTTGAATCGGCCCTCACTTTTTCGACACAAATTCTGGAAGATGCTGGTTTATGATGGATGCACCCTATACATAAAAGGAGTGCTACCATCATCATGCAGAAAAACAACATTCAAGACCTTTTCCTTTCCCGTCTGCGCCGCAGTCAGGCCACCGTCACCATGTTTCTGATGAACGGCTTTCAGCTGCGCGGCACCATTGCCGGCTTTGACCAGTTTGTGGTCGTTCTGATGAGCGATCAAAAACAGCAAGTTATCTACAAACACGCCATTTCCACCATCACCCCCGAACGGCCTGTCTCTCTGGAGTCGGTACCGATCGAATAAGCAACCTCCGTGCTCATCGGCAACAGCCGATGCCGCCCGTCGCGGGTTGCTTTCGGGGGAGTTTGCCGACAGGCATCGGAGGTTTACCCATGAAGCAGGGCACCCTGATCACAAAAATCGTCATGTTTTTTCTGCTCGCCGCGATGGTTTTTTATCTGGCCATCAGCGCCGTGCAGAGTTTTCTCGACCCTTTTTCCTCCACTTTGGCATATCAGGACATTCTGGACGACGGGATTGAGGTAACCGGTGTTGTGGTCCGGGAAGAGCAGGCTATGTCGGGCGGTTCGGGAATTGTGGCCATCCTGCCCGACGAAGGCGCACGGGTTGCCGCCGGCGAGACGGTTGCCATTCTGTATCAGAGTCAGGACGCGCTGGACCGGAAAAAACAGCTGCAGGCGCTGGAAATGGAGTTGGAACAGCTGAAATACGCCCTAAGCAGCGGAGGAAATCTCAGTGACGCCGCCAAGCTGGAGCAACAGATTTTTGCTTCCATCCTGACCCTGCGCGCCAATACCGCCAAGGGGGACCTGTCTTCTCTGGAGTCGGACACTCTGACCCTGCGCACGCAGGTACTGCAGCGCGATTTTGCCTATTCTGCCTCGGTTGACAGCGAATCGGTTCTGACCCAATCCATTACACAGCGCGAGGAACAGATCTCCGCATTAAAAACTCAGGTTTCGGGTTCTACCAAATCCATCCGCGCTCCGCGCTCCGGCCTGTTTTCCGGCCGAGCCGACGGATTGGAGGCCGTGCTGACTCCAGCCGCGCTGAAAACCATCACCGCCGCCGAATTGAACCGCCTGCCGGCAGGAACCCAACCCGAGGGCGCAATTGGAAAACTGATTACCGGAGACAAATGGTATTTTGCCGCTGTCATTGAGCCCGATGCCGCAAAACGCTTACAGGTGGGAACCACAGTTCTTGTTGCCTTTTCCCGGGATTATGCCGGAGAGGTCACCATGACTGTGGACCGAATCGGTCCCGAGGAAAAAGACGGCCGCGTGATCATTCTGTCTGCTGACCGTGGATTGAAAGAGGTCACCTTACTGCGAGAGCAAAATGTCGACCTGATTTTAAAACGTTATACCGGAATTCGCATCCCCAAACAGGCCCTTTACATGGAAACCGTGTCTGCTGCCTCTCCGGAATCCGGAGCAGTGAGTGAAACCCAGATCCTTGGCGTTTACACCATCTCGGGCGCTCAGGCCCTGTTCAAACCGGTAGAAATCATCCGTGAGGGAAGCGATTATTATCTGGTTTCTACCGTCGAAACGAGCGCCTGGTTCCAGGGGCGTTCCTCCAGTGAAATTCGTATGAGAACCCTGCGGGCCGGTGATGAAATTATTGTCACCGCCACCGACCTGTATGACGGAAAGGTGGTATTGGAATGACGCTGCGGGAAAATATTGCCGCCGTTCAGTCCCGCATTGAGGCGGCAGCCCAACGCGCCGGGCGTGATCCCAAGGAAATTACCCTGGTGGCAGCCACCAAGGTGCAGTCCTCCCAAACGATCCGGGATGCCATTGCGGCCGGAATCCGCATCTGCGGAGAAAACCGGGTGCAGGAAATGGCTGCTCACCTGGATGACGATGCTTATGCCGGCGCCCGACTCCATTTTATCGGACATTTGCAGACCAATAAGGTCAAGCAGGTAGTAGGCCGTGTCGACCTGATCGAGTCTGTGGACTCCGAGCGTCTGCTGGAGGCCATCAGCAAACGGGCCGTTGATCTGGAACTGGTTCAGGATGTACTTCTGGAGGTCAATATTGCCGGGGAAGAAAGCAAGGGCGGCGTCCTGCCGGCCCAACTGCCTGCCCTGGTGGAAAAAGCGCTGGAGCTCCCCCATATCCGCCTGCGCGGACTGATGTGCATACCACCGGTTGTGGTTGCAGGCCAATCAAACCGCAAATTTTTTGCCCAAACCCGCCAGCTTTATGTTGACATGCATTCCAAAATAGCGGATAATAATTCTGATATGGACTGCCTGTCTATGGGTATGAGCGGCGACTTTGAAGACGCCGTGGAAGAGGGTGCCACTTTGGTCCGGGTAGGAACCGCTTTGTTCGGACCAAGACCGCCTATGACAGGGAATCACTAAGGATTAAGAAGAGAGGCTGTTTCTATGGGATTTATTGATGAACTGAAGCGCCTGGCCCGTCCCTACGAGGACGAGGAAATGGACGATTTTGATGATTTTGAGCCCGTGGGCCGCGCCAGCGTGGTTCGCGAAAAGGCACGGGACCGCGAGGTGAACAACTCCATGTATGACCAGAACGGACCGGCAGAGCGCCGCAACAACAAAGTGGTCAACATCCACACCACCACTCAGCTGCAGGTGGTGCTGGTAAAGCCTGACCGTTTTGAGTCGGCTTCCGAGATTGCCGATCATCTGCGTGAAAAGCGCACCGTGGTTCTGAACCTGGAATCCACCAACAAGGATATTGCCCGCCGCCTGCTGGACTTCCTGTCCGGCGTGGCTTATGCCAACGAGGGCAAAATCAAGAAGGTTGCCATTTCCACCTACATCATCACTCCCTACAACGTGGATATCATGGGAGATCTGATCAACGATCTGGAAAACAACGGACTGTATTTCTCGTAAGAAGGAGGCCGGGTACATATGTTGACTCCGCAGGAAGTTTCTGAGCACGCATTTGCCAAATCTACCTTTGGCGGCTATAACATGGCCATGGTTGACGAGTTCCTGGACGAACTGACCGAGGACTACACCGCTCTGTACAAGGAAAATGCCTCTCTCAAGGCTAAGATGAAGATTTTGGCTGACTCTCTGGAAGAGTACCGCGCCACCGAAAAGGGCATGCGCCGCGCCCTGTTGGCTGCTCAGCAGGCCGCCGAAGAGATGGTCAAGGACGCCGAATCCCGCAAGAGCGCACTGGTGCGCGAGGCCGAGGCTGACGCGCAGGAAAAGATTTCCGAGCTGCGCCGTCAGGTAGCCGACGAGGAAGCCCGTCTGGCTGCTGCACAGGCTGCCACCGCCGATTATGTGGCCATGGTGCGTGAGGCCTGCCGCAAGCAGGAGGAGAGTCTGAACGCACTGAGCTTTGTGACCGCCGCTCCCGCTCCCGTCGATTCGGTGGACGAAGCTGCCCAGGCCATTGAGGCATCTGTGCTCAAGCTGATTGCTCAGGAAGATGCTCTGGTTGCCGAAGAGAATGACGTTGTCGAAGAGTCTGAGACGGAAGATTCTGAGGAAGAGGAAGAAACTTCGGAAGAAGAAACCGACGAACCTCTCAACCTGTACGAGGAGATCACCGCCCGCAACCGCCGCGATCAGGAGCGCTCTCGCGCTTTTGAGGATGCGCCTGCCAAGCAGGACGATGTGAGCGCCACCCGCCGCATTGATTTTGATAACCTGCAGTTCGGCACCAATTATGACCTGAAATAAGTTCATAGTTTCGAACTTTTCCTTGACATTTCAAGAAAAAATGGGTAATATACTGCACAGACGCGCGCAGGCGCGTCTGTGCAGTTTACTTTTATATATTAATTGCGCGGAAGAGGACGAGTATCGTATCCCCTCCTGTACAGAGAGCCGCCGGGTGGTGCAAGGCGGTCAGGAAGATAGGAGAAAATCACCTCGGAGCAGGATGACTGAACCATAGTAAGTTGTCCCGGCTGACCCCGTTACAGGTCATCGAGCGGTCACAGCCGTGCTGTGACAACGAGAGTGGTACCGCAGAGGTTTGCGCCTTTGTCTCTTGATGGGACAAAGGCGTTTATTTTTTGTAAGTAAAACAGATTATCATATAAAGGAGACCTGATTATGGACTTCAACCAGACCATCCATCTGCCTCAGACCGAATTCCCCATGCGCGCCGGTCTGCCCAACCGTGAGCCCGGCATGCTCCAGGCCATGTACGACAAGGACCTGTACCACAAGATGGTAGCGCGCAACGAGGGCAAGCCCATGTTTGTGCTACACGACGGTCCTCCCTATGCCAACGGCCACATTCACATCGGTCACGCTCTGAACAAGATCCTCAAGGACATTATCGTCAAACACCGCAACATGACCGGCTACTGCGCTCCTTACGTTCCCGGCTGGGATACCCACGGTCTGCCCATCGAGTCGGCCATTCTGAAGAACAAAAAGGTCAAGCGCGACGAGATGACCACCGCCGAGTTCCGCAAGAAGTGCGAAGAGTACGCATGGGACTTTGTGGGCATTCAGCGTGAAGAGTTCAAGCGTCTGGGTGTTCTGGGCGAGTGGGACGATCCCTATGTGACTCTGAAGCCCGAGTTTGAGGCCGCTCAGATCCGCGTGTTCGGCGCCATGGCTCAGAAGGGCTTTATCTACAAGGGCATGAAACCGGTTTACTGGTGCCCCGCCGACCAGACCGCTCTGGCCGAAGCCGAGATCGAGTACGCCGACGATCCCTGTATCACCATCTTCGTCAAGTTCCCTGTCCGCGACGACAAGGGAAAACTGGCTCAGTACTGCGACCTGTCTAAGCTGTTCTTCGTCATTTGGACTACCACCCCCTGGACCATCCCCGGCAACATGGCTATTTCGGTCAACCCTGCCTTCGAGTACGTTCTGCTGCAGGTCCCCAACGGCGAGGTCTACATTCTGGCCAAGGAACTGGCCGAGGGCGTCTGCAAGGCCGCCAAGATCGATTATGAGGCCTGCAAGGTCCTCGCCACTGTCAAGGGCGACGAGCTGGAGCTGATGGCCGCCAAACACCCCCTGTTTGACCGCGACAGCGTCATCCTGTGCGGTGACCATGTTACTCTGGAAGCCGGTACCGGCTGCGTTCACACTGCACCCGGCTTTGGTGCCGACGACTTTAACATCTGCCGTCAGTACGACAAGGCCGGTCTGACCAACATCGGCGTGCCCGTTCCCGTCAACGCCAAGGGTGTTATGACCGACGAGAAGTACAACGGCCAGTTCTATGCCAAGGCCAACGATATGGTAGTGGAAGATCTGGAAGCTGCCGGCTTTGTGGTAGCCAAGGAGAACATCATCCACTCCTATCCCCACTGCTGGCGCTGCAAAAACCCCATCATCTACCGCGCTACCGAGCAGTGGTTCTGCTCTGTGGACGCCATCAAGGAAGCCGCCATCGCCGCCTGCGACGAGATCCAGTGGAAGCCCGAATGGGGCAAGGAGCGCATGATCGCCATGATCGCCGAGCGCAATGACTGGTGTATCTCCCGTCAGCGCGTCTGGGGTGTGCCCATTCCCATCTTCTACTGCGATTCCTGCGGCAAGGACATTGTCACCCCCGAGACCATCGACCATGTGGCCAACCTGTTTGCCGAGCACTCCTCCAACATTTGGTTTGAGAAAGAGGCTGACGAGCTGGTCCCCAACGGTTTTGTCTGCCCCCACTGCGGCGGCGTCCACTTCTCCAAGGAGAGCGACATCATGGACGTGTGGTTCGACTCCGGCTCCACCCATGCCGGCGTTCTGGACGCCCGTGACTACCTGAATTTCCCCGCCGATGTCTATCTGGAAGGCGGCGATCAGTACCGCGGCTGGTTCCAGTCCTCCATGCTGACCTCCATCACCGCCAAAGGTGTGGCTCCCTACAAGCAGATCATCACCCACGGTTGGACTGTAGACGGCGAAGGCAAGGCCATGCACAAGTCTCTGGGCAACACCGTGGCCCCCGAGGAGGTCATCAAGGACTACGGCGCCGACATGCTGCGTCTGTGGGTCTCCTCCACCGACTACACTCAGGACGTCCGCATTTCCAAGGACATCATGAAGCAGCTGAGCCAGGCCTATCTGAAGATTCGCAATACCGCCCGCTACATGCTGGGCAACCTGTGTGACTTCAATCCCGACACTGATCTGATGGCCGTTGAGAAGATGGAGTCTTTGGACCGCTTCGCTCTGCATACCTTCAACGAGCTGGTACAGTCCGTCCGCGACGCCTACAACCGCTACGAGTTCCACACCGTGTACCGCAGTCTGTACAACTACTGCGTTATCGACCTGTCCAACTTCTACTTCGACATCATCAAGGACCGCCTGTACTGCGACAACGATGCCCTGCGCCGTTCCGCTCAGAGCGCTCTGTATGTCATTCTGGACGGCATGACCCGTATGCTGGCCCCCATTCTGGCCTTCACCAGTGATGAGATCTGGTCCGAGATGAAGCATGCCACCGGTGTCAACGCCGAAAGCGTCCTGCTCAACGATATGCCCGAGTATACCGCCGCTTACGTTCTGTCTGCCGAGGAGCTGGAGCGCTGGAACAAACTGGTTGCCCTGCGCGATACCGTCAACAAGGCTCTGGAGAACGCCCGCAGCGCCGGCGTGTTCAAGAAGGCTCAGGATACCGAGGTCACCATCGCCGTAGAGAATGCCGCTGATGCCGAGCTGCTGACCAATGTCGATCTGGCCTCCCTGTGCATCGTGTCTAAGGTGACCGTCACCTCCGACGACATTGAGGGTGAGAAGATGGCTGACAGCGTCATCCCCTGCACCATCGCCGTCAAGCTGTCCGAAGCGCCCAAGTGCCCCCGCTGCTGGAATCACCACGACCACGTGGACGAAAACGGCCTGTGCCCCCGTTGCGCCGCCGTCGTCAACGCTCAGTAAAATTCAAAGGAAGTCTGTTCCGACGGAACAGACTTCCTTTTTTGTTGCTCTTTTTTCTTCAAAATGGTATGATAGAAAAAACAATACCAAAGCGAGGAATCGTTTTATGCTGTATGCAATCTGTGCCGTCCTCTGCGTGGGATTGGTGGGCCTGGATCAGTGGGTCAAATGGTGGACTGTGTCCAACATCCCATACTGCGTTCCCATGGAGGATCCCCGTCCCTTTATTCCACACATTTTGGGTCTGAATTATACCCGCAATACGGGTGCTGCATGGTCCATTCTGAATCAGCACACCTGGATTCTGATTGCCATCTCTATTGTCATGGCCGCGGTCATTCTGGGGGTTATTATTTTTCGCCTGATTCGTCATCCCTTCGGTGTGATCCCGCTGACCTTCGTACTGGCCGGAGCCATTGGCAACCTGATCGACCGCATCCGTCTTGGCTACGTGGTGGATATGTTTGAAACCCTGTTCATGAATTTCCCCATCTTCAACGTGGCCGACATCTGCGTGGTGTGCGGAGGCATTGTCTTCTGCGTTTACTACGCCTTCTTTGCCGACAAATGGGAAACGAAGTGCTGATTCTCACCGCCGATCAGGCGGGTGAGCGCGTGGACGTTTTTCTGTCCCGCAATATGGAAAACATGACCCGTTCCGCCGCAGCCAGGCTGCTGGAGGAAGGGGCTGTTTTGCTGTGCGGCAAGCCGGTCAAAAAAAATTACAAAATGTGTCCCGGCGATGAGCTGGAAGTCATCCTGCCCGAGCCTGAGCCAGTGGAGGCCATTCCCCAAAACATTCCTTTGGACGTGGTCTACGAGGACGAGGACGTCATCGTAGTCAACAAGCCGGTGGGCATGGTGGTCCATCCGGCAGCAGGCCATCCGGACGGCACATTAGTAAACGCATTATTGTATCACTGCGGAAACTCTCTGTCCGGAATCAATGGACAGCTGCGTCCCGGCATCGTACACCGCATCGACCGGGATACCTCCGGCCTGATCATTTCGGCAAAGAACGACGTGGCACACCAAAAGCTTGCCGAGCAGCTTCAGGACCATTCTCTGTACCGTGAATACGAGGCCATCTGCGTGGGCAATCTGAAGGAAGATACCGGTACGGTTAACGCACCCATCGGACGCCATCATACCGATCGCAAAAAAATGGCCATTGACCCCAAAAACGGCCGTGAGGCCGTGACCCATTGGACCGTTCTGGCGCGCTACCCCGGCTATACCCACATTCAGTGCCGGCTGGAAACCGGCCGAACTCACCAAATCCGAGTTCATATGGCATCCACCGGTCACCCTCTGCTGGGCGACGTGATTTATGGCTCTAAAAAACCCTATCCCGGCTTGGCCGGACAGTGTCTGCATGCCCGGAAACTGTCCTTTGTTCATCCACGCAGCGGCGAGCGTATGACGGTGGAATGTCCGCTGCCTGATTGGTTTACTCAGGTCTTGACAAAACTCGGGCGCATAGTTTAACATTATTTTGACCACAGTACAATAACAAAAGAATAACAGGGGAGCTGGACGCAAATCCGGCTGAGATGTGAGGTGTAGCGCCACCTCCGAACCCTAAGGAAAACATGGATCCTGTGTATTTCCAATAAGCTGATCCGGGTAATGCCGGCGTAGCGAGTGTATTCGACACATAATATTGTCGTTTCTTTCGTACCGCAACCCGATTGTGCTGCGGTACATTTTTTTAGGAGGAACGACAATATGAAAAACACAAGCAAAACCACACGTATGCTCTGCGAAGGTGCCATTTCCATTGCTCTGGCTTATGCTCTGAGCTTTGTGGAGCTTGATCTTTGGTTCCAGGGCGGCTCCATTGGCGCAACCATGATCCCCTTGATCCTATTTGCTGCACGGTGGGGTGCCGGTTGGGGCATGTTGGTCGGTCTGGTCTTCGGTACGCTGAAGTACTTCCTTGGTTTGAGCAGCTGGGCCATTGACTGGGTCTCTATTATCTTTGACTATTCTGTGGCATACGCCATGGTGGGTCTGGCCGGTCTGCTTAAACAGAAGGCAAAGATGCTTCCTGTTGCTGCCATAATCGGCGGCGTGGCTCGCTTTGCAATTCACTACGTTAGTGGCTTTACCGTTTATGCCAAGTGGATGCCGGAGGAATTCATGGGCATGCCCATGACCTCTCCGTTCATTTATTCTGCTCTGTACAACGGCGGATATATGCTCCCCTGCACCATTTTGGCGGCGGTAGTCTGCGCTCTGCTGATTACTGCAAACCCCATCCGTAAGTGGGTCAGCGGAGACGATTTAAAGTAAGGATTGATTCTTTTTGGGCATCGGCAAATTCTCCGGCGTTATGCTGGTCAGCGATTATGACGACACGCTGTATGGCACTGACCTGCACGTTTCGGAAGAAAACAAAACCGCCATCCGCTACTTTATGGAGCAGGGCGGTTTGTTTACCGTGGCCACCGGCCGAGCCCGAAAGACCTTTTCTCCTCAGGTCACGCTGGAGGATATCCCTCTGAACGCACCGGTCATCCTGTCCAACGGCGCCACCATTTACGACTATCAGACCGAACAGATGGTGCGGCGGACCTACCTGCCCGAACGGATCATCGACGACATGCTGGATGTCTGCTCCAAGTTTCCCGAACTGGGTTTTGAGGCATATCATCAGAACGAAATTTACGTCCACAATCCCAACCTTGTGACCCGCCGCCATATGGAGCGCGTGGGTATGGATTACACCGTTATCCCCATTGAGCAAATGCCCCTGCCCCTGACCAAACTGATTTTGGAGCAGGCTCCTGATTATCTGCTGAAGGTACAGGCCTACATGCAGGACAAGGCGGGAGACAGCTATGAGGTCATTTTCTCCAACGTCGTCCTGCTGGAGCTGACGGCCAAAAACAGTCACAAGGGCGGCTCGACCCTTTGGTTGGCGGAGCATCTGGGCATTAGCCGGGAGCATCTGTACTGTGTAGGTGACAACCAGAACGACATTCCCATGATGGAGGCCGCTAAAATCGGTTTTGCTCCCATTACCTGCAGCAGCACAGTCAAGGAATGGGGAGGCGCGCGCATGGTGCGCGGCTGCGATGACGGCTGTGTGGCATCGGTCATTGAAATTTTGGATCAGATATATTAATTCTTTCTGGCCGCAAAACATTGTTTTGCGGCCATTTTCAATGTGATTTTATCACTGTTTTATTCTTAAGCATCTGATAATATATCAGTAAGAAAACAAACCAAAGAGGAGTCATGCCCATGAAAAAACACATTGTTATGATTGTTGGTTCCCTGCGCAAACAGTCGTTTAATCTGCAACTGGCCCAAAAAGCCGCCGAACTGATGGCAGAGCGGGCACGGGTCACCATTCTGGAATATGCCGATCTTCCCTTTATGAATCAGGACATTGAGTTTCCCACTCCCGAGCCGGTTGCCCGGGTTCGCAACACCGTGTTGACATCTGACGGGCTCTGGATCTTTACGCCCCAGTACAATTCCAGCTATTCCGGCGTACTCAAGAACCTGTTGGACTGGCTGTCCCGTCCGTTGGTGCAGGGCGATCTCAGCAAAGGCACCGCCCTTTCCAAAAAGAAGGTCACCCTCAGCGGCGTCGGCGGCCGTACCGCAGCTGCTGAAGCCAGACAGAAACTGCGTGAACTGCTGGGCGCCATGCGGATGAATCCCCTGCCTGAAGTGGAAACCGGAATATCTTTGGGTCCCGACGCATTCCGAACCAACGTACTAACTCTGACCGAAGAAAACCTGTCCGCCCTGCAAAGTCAGGTGGATGCCTTCCTTTCCTTCCTTGAAGAATAACGCTCTGCTAAAAAATGACCCCCGCACCGACTTTATGTCCGGTGCGGGGGTTGTGTTGTTTATTTTTTATATTTCTGGCTTTCTGAAACTGCCAGTTCGTCACAGCGATTGTTATACGGATTCTCGGCGTGCCCTGCGTCCTCGCAAGCTTCCTATCCTTCGCGTCCGCATATATGCGAACGCTCAATCATTTCACTGCTCGTCCTTTCCCCACCGAACCCGCTGCGCTGGGCTTCGGCGGGGTCCCCGTTTGTGGGTCAAAGGCCCTCGTCACTTGTACTTTTTACTTTCAGTCACTGCGAGCTCATCACATCGGTTGTTATACGGATTCTCGGCATGCCCTTTGACCCAATGGTAACGCATGGTGTGGATTTCGGTCAGTGCCAGAAGGCGGTCCCACAAATCGGGGTTCAGCGCCGGCTTTTTGTCGCTTTTGACCCAGCCGCGGGCCTTCCAGCTCTTGGCCCAACCCTTTTCCAGTCCGTCGATAACATACTTGGAGTCCGACCAAAGTTCCACCACACAGGGTTCCTTCAGAGCCTCCAGCGCAGTAATAACGCCGGTCAGTTCCATGCGGTTGTTGGTGGTATTTGCCTCGCCGCCGGACAGTTCCTTTTTGTGCTGTCCGTACATCAGAATGGCACCCCAACCACCGGGACCCGGATTTCCGCTGCATGCACCGTCTGTATAAATCGTTACAGTTTTCATCATGTTTCCTTAATCCAATAGATAAGTCTCAATCACTTTCGCCACACCGTCATGATCGCAGTCGGAGGTCACCCAATCGGCCAGTTTCTGAATCCATTCCGGAGCGTTTCCCATGGCCACACCCAGACCGGCCTCTTTGATCATGGCAACATCGTTGCCCTCATCACCCACGGCAATGGACTGTTGAATTGAAATTCCCGTGGCCTCACAGAGTTTTTTCAAGCCAACGCCCTTATCCACACCACAAGGGGATATTTCGTAGTTGTTGGGAATTCCGCTGGCATAATTAAGGGGAAGACCCCGCAGGCCTTCGTCTGCCTTTTTCCATTCTTCCGTACTGTGGCAGAAAATGTTGGCCTTGTGTACGCAATCTCCGTGGGTAATCAAAACATCCCGGATATTCTCCACCCAAACGGCACAATCGTCATAGAGCTTGGCAAAACACTGACAGCCGTAATAAGTCATATTTCCTTTGCGTTTATGTTCCACAAACACATCGTCCCCGGCATAAAGGGTGACCATGGCATCCAATCCGTCGGCAACCGACAGGATTTTCTCGACCAGTTCGCGAGAAATGGTGACATTCGCCAGAGTCTCCCCACAACGCAGGTCCAGAACCAGTGCGCCACTCAGACAGAGGACATAATTCATTTCAGGAAATGCCTTCAGATCTTCCCGCACCTCAGTGGGGCATCGTCCGGTTGCGAAAAGAACTTCCTTGCCCCGGGCCATTGCCTCATGCATGGCGGAAGCTGTGTGGGACGTTATCTTTTTCTCACTGTTGAGGACAGTCCCATCCATATCCAAGGCCAACAGGCGGTATTCCTTTGCTGTGGATTTTTTCTTCATTATCATGAAAACTCCTGCCGCAATGATCTCTTTGGACCGTTATCCGGCTTTTTTGCAGTAATCTGATCCCAAACGCTGTCGATCTCCGGTTTTTTCTTGACCGTACTCTTATAGTGGTAATCTTTGCTGCTCATACCGCCTTCAATTTCAGAAATCACACCGGCGTTTTACACCAACTTCATTTTGCGTTGGGAAACATCTTCCGCTGTTTTAATTTTCCTCAGTCTCGGTGGGTTCTTCCACTTCATCTTCATGATCGGTCCGGGCGAAGGCAATGACTTTCACACCTTCGTTCAGGTTCATAATGCGCACGCCCTGGGCCGAACGGCCAAAGCAGCTGATACCGCTGACTGCCATACGGATAATGACACCGGCATCGTTGATAACCAGAACGTCGTCATTTTCATTAACAACCTTAATGCCTACCACAGGGCCTGTCTTTTCGGTGACCTGATAACCCTTCATGCCGGAACCGCCGCGGTGCTGAGGTCCGTTGCCGCGCATGTACTCGTCCATGACGGTACGCTTGCCATAGCCGTTTTCGGTGATCATCAAAGCAAAATGATCATACTTGGCACGGGCAGCACCCACCACATAGTCACCCTCACGCAGGCGGATACCGCGCACACCGCAGGCTTCACGGCCCATGCAGCGCACATCGGTCTCCAGGAAAGAGATGGACATGCCGTTATGGGTGGCAATGACAATGCACTGCTCGCCGTCGGTTTCGCGTACACAAATCAAATCGTCGCCTTCATCCAAGGTAATGCAGCGAATGCCCGCCTTGCGGTTTGTGTGGATGGAAGACAACTGGATGCGCTTGACGGTACCGTTGCGGGTCACCATAAACAGGTAACGGTCCTCGGGGAATTCCCGCAGGTGAATCATGGCGGTGACCTTTTCATCGCTCTCCACCGGCAGAACATTGCCAATGTAGGTGCCCTTGGCGGTACGGCCCGACTCGGCAATCTGATAGCCCTTCTTGCGGTGGACACGGCCCTTATTGGTAAAGAACAGGATATAGTCATGGGTGGACGCGGTAAATACGTCAACCACAAAGTCCTCTTCCTTGGTGGACATGGCAGTAATACCCTTGCCGCCACGACGCTGGGCATGATAGACCGACACGGGGGTACGCTTGATGTAGCCGGCATCGGTCAGCGTGAATACGCATTCTTCCTCCGCAATCAGATCTTCCACATCAATCTCATCGATAACGTCCTGAATCTCGGTACGGCGCTGGTCGCCGAACTTGTTGCGGA
Source organism: Oscillospiraceae bacterium (assembly GCA_045595705.1). Lineage (GTDB taxonomy): Bacteria > Bacillota > Clostridia > Oscillospirales > Oscillospiraceae > JAJPXI01. The sequence goes on along the minus strand of JAZOBA010000136.1, from coordinate 3,933 downwards.
TGACGGTCAGCTCTTCCTTCAGAATCTGGCGCACCATACCCGGATCGGACAGAACCTGATTGTAATAGGCGATTTTTTCCTGCAGTTCCTTAAACTCGTTTTCCAGTTTTTCACGATTCAGACCCTGTAGGGCAATCAGACGCATATCGCAGATGGCCTGAGCCTGTACATCATCCAGACCGAAGCGCTCGCACAGACGCTGCTTGGCGTTGTCATAGGAAGAGCGAATGATCTTGATGACCTCATCGATGTTGTCCTGTGCAATCAGCAGACCCTCCAACAGGTGGGCGCGCTCCTGAGCCTTGCGCAGGTCGTAACGGGTACGACGAACAATAACTTCCTGCTGGAAGGTCAGGTATTCGTCCAAAATCTGACGCAGAGACAGGACTTTGGGCTGTTTCTGGTCGTCCACCAGAGCCAGCATGATGATGGAGAAGTTGGATTGCAGGGCAGTCTGAGCAAACAGGCGGTTGAGTACCACCTGTGCGTTAGCTTCCTTCTTCAGCTCGATGACGATACGCATGCCGTTGCGGTCGGTCTCGTCACGCAGGTCGGAAATTCCTTCCAGACGCTTATCCTTGACCTGCTCGGCAATGTGCTTGATGAGCTGGCGCTTGTTGACCTGATAGGGCAGCTCGGTAACGATAATGCGGGTACGGTCTTTGCCGAATTCCTCAAATTCCGTGCGGGCGCGCACCACCACCTTGCCGCGGCCGGTGGCATAGGCGCTGCGGATGCCGCTGCGGCCCATGATGATACCACGGGTTGGGAAGTCGGGACCCTTGATGTGCTCCATCAGGTCGGCCAACTCAGCCTCGGGGTTATCCAGCACGCAGACACAGGCGTCAATGACCTCGGCCAAATTGTGCGGAGGAATGTTGGTAGCCATACCGACGGCGATACCGCTGGAACCGTTGACCAGCAGGTTGGGAAAACGGGAGGGAAGCACACGGGGCTCCTTGCGGGATTCGTCGAAGTTGGGGTCCCAGTCCACAGTCTCCTTATCGATCTCGCGCAGCATTTCATCGGAAATCTTGGACATGCGGGCTTCGGTATAACGGTAAGCAGCCGGTGGATCGCCATCCACGCTACCAAAGTTGCCGTGGCCATCCACCAGCATATAGCGCATGGAAAAGTTCTGAGCCAGGCGGACCATGGCATCGTAAACCGATGCGTCGCCGTGGGGATGGTATTTACCCAGCACGTCACCCACGCAGGTGGCCGACTTTTTAAAGGGTTTATCTGAGGTCAGGCCGGACTCGTACATGGTGTACAGAATACGGCGATGAACCGGTTTCAGACCGTCGCGCACATCGGGAAGGGCGCGGCCTACGATGACGGACATGGCGTAATCCAAATAGCTGTCCTGCATCTCGTCAACCAGATTGGACTCGGTAATCACCTGATTGGGAAATGCGATGTCTTCCGGTTTATAACTGCGGTTGTGTGCCATATATAATTTCTCCTTTTCTCAAACCAGGAGTGGTTACTTTACTTTGCATTGTCACGCTTCGCCTGCTCACGACGCCCGGCTTCCCTTCGTCTCGGACTCGAAACAGCCGCATTGCGGCTTCGGTTTCTCGTCCTTGCTCCGGTCCATCCGGTCTGCTCGCGACGGCTCAGTCGCTTCTTTCTTAGAAATCAAGATTATCTGCCTTCTTGGCGTTCTGTTCGATCCAACGCTTACGGGGTTCCACCTCTTCACCCATAAGGATGGTGAAGATCTGGTCGGCCTGCACGGCATCCTCCAGCGTGATACGGCGCAGAGTTCGTTTTTCGGGGTCCATAGTGGTCTCCCACAGTTCGTGGGGATCCATCTCACCAAGGCCCTTAAAGCGGCTGATGTCCACCTTAACATTGGGATTGTCTCCGCGCAGCTCGGCCGACACACGGTCGCGCTCTTCGTCAGAGTATGCCACGCGGGTGGTTTTGCCGCGAGTCAGTTTATACAGGGGAGGTACGGCAGAATAGACGTAACCTTTTTCGATCAAAGGCCGCATATAACGGAAGAAGAAAGTCAGCAACAGAGTACGGATGTGCGCGCCGTCTACGTCGGCATCGGCCATGATGACGATTTTATGATAGCGCAGTTTTTCGATGTTGAATTCGTCGCCGATGCCGGCACCCAAAGCAACAATCATGGGATACAGTTTGTCGTTGCCGTAAATCTTATCGGCCCGGGCTTTTTCCACGTTGAGCATCTTACCCCACATGGACAAAATGGCCTGGAATCGGGAGTCACGGCCCTGAATAGCCGAGCCTGCAGCCGAGTCACCCTCGACGATGTAGATTTCGCACAGGGATGGATCACGCTCGTTGCAGTCCTGCAGTTTGTCGGGCATTTGGCCGGATTCCAATCCGGTCTTACGGCGCACCGATTCGCGGGCCTTACGGGCGGCCTCACGGGCACGGGATGCAGTCAATGCCTTTTCAATGATGATCTTACCAACCTTGGGATTTTCCTCCAGGAACTCGCCCAGTTTCTCGGTAACCACCGCGTTGACCAAGGTACGGATTTCGCTGTTACCCAGCTTGGCCTTGGTCTGGCCTTCAAACTGTGCCTCGGTCAGTTTGACCGAGACAATGCAGGTCAGACCCTCACGGCAGTCTTCGCCGGAGAGTTTTTCCTCATTTTTCAGCAGACCGACCTTCTGGCCGTAGGCGTTCAGGGTACCGGTCAGAGCACGCTTGAAACCCTCTTCATGCATGCCGCCCTCGGGGGTACGGACGTTGTTGGCAAAGGAGACGATGTTCTCGTTGTAGCCATCGTTGTACTGGAAAGCCAGTTCGGCAATGGAATCGTCCTTGCTGCCGCTCATATAGATAACCTGTTCATGAAGAGCGGCCTTGTTGCGGATGAGCCAGGTGACATACTCCCGGATACCGCCTTCGTAGCACATAACGGCAGCGCGATCCTCTTCCGGTTTTTCGGCGCTGACGGCGCGACGGTCGGCAATCTCGATATGCAGACCGGCATTCAGAAAAGCCTGCTGCTGCATACGGGTATGCAGAATCTCATAATCGTAGACCGTCTCATCGAACATCTCGGGGTCGGGCTTGAAGGTGACCTCGGTACCGGTATGGTCGGTGGTACCGATAATGGTCATTTCCTGGGTAATACCGCCACGGGCAAACTTCATCTCGTAGATGTTGCCGTTTTTATGCACACGCACTTCCAGCCACTCAGACAGGGCATTTACTACCGATGCACCGACGCCGTGCAGACCGCCGGACACCTTGTAACCGCCACCACCGAACTTACCGCCGGCGTGGAGAATGGTGTAGACGACCTCCAGAGCCGGTTTTCCGGCCTGCTGCTGGATATCCACGGGGATACCACGACCGTTGTCGGTAACACGGATGACATCGCCCTCCAAAATCTCCACGGTGATTTTATCGCAGTAGCCGGCAAGTGCTTCGTCAATGGCATTGTCCACGATCTCATACACCAGATGGTGCAAACCGGAAGAGGAAGTGGAGCCGATATACATACCGGGGCGCTTACGCACCGCCTCCAGACCCTCCAGCACCTGGATATCGCTTTCGTTATAGGATACTTCCTCCTCTACCTGAGGATTCATTTCCAATTCGTTTACCATAGTTGTTGTCCTCCTATGTGTTATATACTCTCGTTGCGGCTGCGCTTTTTCAGCGTGGCCGGCGCTATCTGCGATACGTAAACCCTATCCGCACGCCGCCGATTTCTCGGAGCACACACCGTAAAGGAACGGGGCAGGTCATAGCTGACGTAGGTCAGGCGCCCCTCCCTCTCCGCGCGGTTGAGGAATTCGCGGGTGTGGGGGGATATGGTGGTGTTGTCCATATCGAATACGCCCACGATGTCCTGTCGGCGCACCACCACCTCTTGTCCTAAATGTAGGTACATAGTGTCTGTTCCTTTTATGAAGTAATAATTTAGTTGAATAGAATTAT
>JAZOBA010000135.1:0-4913 GCA_045595705.1 Oscillospiraceae bacterium | reverse complement strand
CGCGCCGCAAACTATACCCGCCGCGGCGGTTCGGTGATTTATGATTCCGACCCCGAAGAGGTCCGCTCCGGCAAAATGAGCACTCCCACTGCCGCCAGCGCTCTGGCCGGTGCAGCCACCGGCATGTGCTGCCACCTGAGCAGCGGCGTGTTCTGTGGCCTGGATGAGCTGGACTGCGCCAGCGGCATCCCGGGTCTGTTCGTCTGTGGTGACGGCATTCACGCCACCGTCCCCAGCGGTGCCGCCTATCCCTGCGGTGTGGGCTTCACCTCCTGCTTCTGCTCCATCGACGGCGACCATGCCGGCCAGTCGGCTGCCGCCTATGCCGCACAGGCAATCCCCGTGAAAGTGACCGACGAAACTATTTCTGTCAAAACAGAAGAACTTCTGGCCCCCCTCAACCGCGAAAAGGGCTTTGACCCCAACTGGGCAAGAGATGTTCTGCACTCCATCATGGCCCCCTACTGGGTCAGCACCGTCAAAACCGAGGAGACCCTGCAGGCCGCCCTGGTACAGGTGCTGTACATGAAAAAGAACGTGGTGCCCAAGTTGTGCGCCCGTACCAGCCACGATTTGCGCCTGTGTCTGGAAATGAAGCACAAAGTGCTGTCGGCCGAAATGAAGCTGCGTGCCGGCATTGCCCGCAAGGAAAGCCGCGGTACCCACTATCGTTCCGATGTCCCCTACCGCGACGACGAAAACTTCCTGTGCTATATTACCGTTCAAAAGGACGAAAAGGGCAATATGGCAATCGAAAAGATTCCTCTGCCCGAGGAATGGACAGGCGACAAGACTCGGGAATACGATAAACGCTATCTGTTCTACTTCCCCGGTGAAGCTCAGGCAAAGGGTTTCACTCCCCCGCAGCCCAATTTTTTCGGAAAGGGTAAGAGGTGAGCGCCATGAGTGTAGTACGAATTGACTTAAATAAATGCATTGGATGTGAAAGCTGCGTTGAAGTATGTCCCATGGACGTATTCTACTTCGACCACGAGGCACACAAGTCGGTGCTGGCTTACCCCGAAAACTGTCAAAGCTGCGGCCAGTGCTATTTGAACTGTCAGGGCCGTGCCCTGGGCATTTCCAACGATACTTACGGCTATCCTATCACTGCTTATCGTGGCGTGACCACCGCCCCTATGAATCGAGCCGTAGTCACCTCCCCTGGTGTGATCACCGAAATTACCAAGGGGAGTTTGCCCTGATCCAATTGTCATGTGAGTCCATAACGGTAAATGGAATCGTGTAAAATTCAAAGAAAATTTTCTTTCTATCCTTCCTAACACAGACAAAGCCAGGAGCTAAAATTCGCTCCTGGCTTTGTCTATTTTTATTTCGTTTCAATCCACTCAACCAAGGCATCATAACCCGCCTCGGTTTGCTTCTCATTATCGTAATTATACACCGTCACGCCATCCTCGGTTCGGACCACGATACAGGTATCAATGGACTTCTTCACCGCCAGATCATATCTGCCGTATTCGCCGTTCTCCCATTCTCCTACAAGGTATTTCTCCTCGCAGACAGCGTGCACTGCAATTCCATAGTCCATATCCTCTACCAGGTCCACTGACAGCACATCCGATTTGGAAAAAACGACCTTGAACTGATCGGAATAGCTAATAATAAAGTCATTCCCATTTACAGCAATCTGCACTCCCGCCCGGTCTGCCCGAAACCCGAATGCAACAAACAACGCCGCAATAACCAGAATCCCGATCAGACTCTTCCATTGAGAATGCACGTCCAGCCATTTCAGCACTTTTTTCATGGTTTTGTCTCTCCTATACAAGGAAAGCGCGTCAGTCGACACGCTTTCCATTTGTTCTGACATTTAGAATCCGTCCACATTGTGCAGCATACCGGGGTGTTCCACGGTATATTCAACCACGCGCTCAGCTAAGGGATCCGTAATAACATTTTCCGCCACAATGTCGTCGTCGCTCATGTGCATGGTGAAGGGAGTTTCGTCGGTATAATAGGGCCATTCGGGCACCCCCTCGCCATTAGGATCACCGGTTTTGGCAAAATTGGTCCAATAGCCGTTGACTGCGTCCTGCAGTCGGTAATCAAACTCGGTCCAGGGTCGTACGATTGTGGACAAAGTACCGAACAGATAGGGCAGTTCCACACCATGGGGGGCAGTCTTTTCCGGGCCGGGAATCAGGTGCTCAAAATAATAGGTATGAATGGGCTTGAACCCCTTGCGCAAGTTGTTGCGGGCCCAGGGTTCGCCTGCCGACTTAGCAAAATGAGGAATGGCATCTCCAAGGCCTTGCTCGCGCAAAGTGGACTGCACCTTACGGGAGAACATCCAGAAGTCGCCCTTGACGGTACCGCAAATGACATTGACATTCTGGTTGTAGTTACCCTCGGCAATGCTCTTTTCGGGCTCTTCCAGAATGGAATAACCGTCAATACAGGGCTGGAAGACAAAGATCTCCTTCTTCTCGATGACCTCGGCCGCCATGTCACAGAGCTTGGTGTTCATCTCCTCGGCAGGCAGGGTCATCAGATCCTCTACCGTCCAACCCAGACGATCCATGGTCTCCTGCGTGATCTGAGCCAGTTCTTCCACCGGACGGGTGGGATCGGCCGCATTCAGGCCGCCGCCCGACTGCACGATGGAGCCAAAAATCAGGTCCTTACTCAGCGGAGAAACCAGATGCAGTTTGGAGGAAATGCCGCCGGCCGAATAACCGTGGACCGTGATGCGGTCAGGGTCGCCGCCGAAGGCAGCAATGTTTTCCTTGATCCAACACAGAGCTGCGATCTGATCCAGGAAACCGTAGTTTCCGGTGGCACCAGTCACGTCGCGCTTTGCAAATTCAGGGTGAGCCAAAAAACCGAGCGCACCCAGACGATAGTCAATGGTAACCAGAATGACGCCCTTTTGGTTCATCAGCTTGCCGTCGATCTCAGGCTCATGACCCCAGCCGATGGTGAACATACCACCGTGGATCCAGCACAGGATGGGCAGCTTCTCCCCTTCCTTGCGGTCAGCAGGAGTCCAGATGTTCAGATACAGGCAATCCTCGCTGATGTTGGGCCGAACCACCTCTTCCTTGGTCTCCACCTTCAGGCAGCTCTCAGCCGAAATCTTGCGTCGGTTGTATTGATGAGCCGCGCTATGGGCCTTGGTACAGTCCCGCACACCGTCCCAGGGCTCGGGCTCCACCGGAGAGTGAAAACGAAGATCGCCCACGGGAGGTTTGGCATAAGGAACCGACTTGAACAGAACACTGTCGCCGTCCATCATGCCGCGCACTGTGCCGTATTTAGTTTGTACAATCAGATTATCCATCCTATTTACCTCATCATTCTTTGATCAAAAACCTTCCAGAGTCTCCAACATGCCGGGGTGTGCAATAGTAAATTCGATCACGCGATCAGCCTCGGCATTGTCTACCAGATCCTCCGCGCGGATATAAGTATCGGTGCAGTGCATGGATACGGGATTGTCCTCGGTGAACAGAGGCCACTCGGGCAATCCTTCGCCGTTGGGGTCACCCGTCTTGGCGAAATTTGTCCAATACTGGTTCAGGGTATCGGCCATATAGTAGTCAAATTCCGTGCGGGTGTCGGGGTTGTTGCGGATGTCCAAACTCTGGAACACATAGGCAAGATCGGCTGCATGAGGCATACCGCGGTCCTGTCCCTGATCACGCTCCAGCAGATAGGAGCGAATGGGGGTTCTTCCCATGCGGTTCTGCCAGCGGCCGAAGGCTACGCCGGGAGAATAAGCAAAGGCACGCAGGGCGTCCGGATTGTCCAGCAACTGATGACGCACCTTGCGAGAGAACATCCACGAGTCTCCGATAACCGTGCCGCAGATGATGTCTTCGACATTCAGCTGGCCGTTCACAATGGCCTTTTCCGGAATGTCCTTGAAAACATAACCATCCACACAGGGCTGATAGATAAACAGGTCGTTTTCCGCCGCGTACAGGATGGCGGTTTCGGACATTTGCTCGGTCACTTCCTTGGCATCCCGGGTCAGCAGGTCGTCCACTGTCCAACCCAGATGATCCAGCGCCTTCTGGGTCAACTCCTGCAGTTCAGCTCTGGGGCGGGTTGGATCGCCGCCGTTCAGACCGCCGCCGGAATGGATAATGGCACGGCGGAACAGACCTTTGGACAAAGGCGTGCACAGGTGGAACTTGGTGGACATACCGCCGGAGGACTGGCCGAAGATGGTGATGTTATCGGGGTCGCCGCCGAATGCGGCAATGTTCTCATTGACCCATTTCAGGGCTGCAATCTGGTCCAGCAAGCCGTAGTTGCCCGAAACACCACGAGGATCGCGCTTGTCCAGTTCGGGATGGGTCATATAGCCCATAGCACCGCTGCGGTGATTAGTGGTCACCAGAATGACCCCACGGCGGTTCATGTTGTTACCCTCGTACTGACGCATGAAGCTGTAACTCTGGTTAAAGCCGCCGCCGTGGATAAAGAACATAACAGGCAGTTTCTCGTCGGCGCTCTGAGCCGGAGTCCAGATATTCAGCTGCAGGCAGTCCTCACTCTCCGGAGGAGGAGTATCGGCAGGCTGTACCGCCATTTTTCTGCGGTCGGGCGCACCCTTAAGGGATGCCTTACGGAAAAACTGAATGCAGGCGTTGGTAAAGCGGTCGCAGATCAACTCCCCTTCCCAGGGTTCGGGCTCCACAGGGGGCATAAAACGAAGCTCACCCACAGGGGGCTTGGCAAAGGGAATGCTCTTGAAAATCGCGTTATTGCAGTCACCGGGAATGCCAACCACGGTTCCATACTTGGTTTTAACCTTTAACAGTGCCATAAAGATTCCTCCTTATAGTTCGTTGGCATTATAGACAAGAATCACCTTGCCGCAGGTATGTTCAAACATCCGCTTTCCGGATGCCTCAATTCGCTTTGCGAACATGGACTGGCTG
>JAZOBA010000134.1:0-5394 GCA_045595705.1 Oscillospiraceae bacterium | reverse complement strand
AGGATGAAAAACCGAAGTTGCCGCAGGCAACTGTTTTGAGTCCGAATCGGAGGGAAGCCGCGCGTCGCGGAGGGCATGCAGCGTGACTATGCGCGCAACGCGCAAAGAATAACCAAAACCTCCTGTCCGATCGGCAATGTTTTCGTCAAGCAAAACTTGTCATTCTGAGGTTTTGAAGAAACCGAAGAATCTTTAAAAAAGGACTCATTTGAGGCCGTTTTTGTTTCAAGATCCTTCGCTTCGCTCAGGATGACACGTTATCTTAATGACATTGGTCCAATCGGACAGGAGGTTTTCTGCGTTTTTATTTCTTTTTCCGTTTCAGCACGCTCAAGTCGGCTTCCATCAGTACCAGACTGGCCAGCATCAGCACGGCGCCCACATAGCCAACGGGGCGCCGGCGCTCCCCGGCAAGCCTGAACGCCACAATGGCCGAAAAGACCGGCTCCAGCGTGAAAATCAGGCCCACATGGCTGGCTGTGGTGTACTGCTGCTGCACCGTCTGCACCACAAAGGCGATGCCGGTGCAGAAAACGGCCAAAAACAGAACGGCGCCCCAGATGGCCGGGGTAGGCGGCCAATTCGGCTTTTCCAGCGTCAGGGTCATGATCAGTGTGACCGCACCCACCACACCAAGCTGGATGACCCCCATCTGCAGAGGATCCACATCCTCCCGGTGGACAGCGCGGTCGGTAATCACCAGATCCACCCCGTAAAAAACCGCCACACCAAGACAGAGGATGTCACCCAGGGCGGGCCGGAACTGCTCGTTGAGGGTCATCATGGCCAGACCCACAGTACAGGCCACCAGCGCCAAAAAGAGCTTTCGGTCGGGCCGCTTGCGGCTTACCGCAAACTCGATCAGCGGCGTGGTCACCACCGGCAGGGCGCAAATAAACCCGGCGTTGGTGATGGATGTGTGCAGGATGCCGTAGCCGTAACACACGTACACCCCCACCAGCGACAGTCCCACCAGCACGCCGTATTTCAGCGTAGCGCGGGAGATGGGCCACATTTTCTTCCAGAAGAAGGCGGCCAGCACCCCAAAGCCGATGATAAACCGGAAGGCGTTCAGACTCATGGGGGTCATGCCGGACAGACACAGGTCGGTCAGAAAATAGGATGTGCCCCAAAAACAGGTGATCAGCACCAGAAGCAGATCGGCCTTGCGCTGTTTGTTCATGAAACTCCCCCCCTTTTTGTCAGATTAATATCTTATCTTATTGGGATGTCAGCAATTCCAGCAGGTTTGTGCAGCCCTCGAACACATCGTCCCATGTAGCATCAAAGTTTCCGGTATACCAAGGGTCTGCGACTTCGCCGGGGCGGTTGGTGAAATCCAGCATCATGCGGATCTTGCCTTGGGGATCTCCGCCGGCAATGCGTGTCATGTTGCGGATGTTGGGGTTGTCCATGCCGATGAGCAGATCAAACCGGTCATAGTCCGCCCGGGTCATCTGCCGGGCCCGGTGATCGCCGCAGGGCACCCCCATTTGGGCCAGCTTGCGCCGGGTGCCGTGGTGGACGCCGTTGCCGATCTCCTCGGTGGACGTAGCCGCCGAGTCAATATAAAATTCATCCTCCAGCCCGGCCTTGCGCACCAGGTCCTTCATCACATATTCCGCCATGGTGCTTCTACAAATATTCCCGTGGCACACAAAAAGTATTTTCGTCATAGTCCCTCCGCCGTCGGTTGACGGTTTGTTTTTCTTTTGTTAAGATTGTACCATGAACCAATCCGGTTGAAAAGAACTTTCACCCTTCCACTGGAGGAATTGCCATGAAACATAAAATTTTCCACCGCGCACTTGCGCTGGCGCTTTGCCTGTTTTTGTCCCTGCCCCTGCTGGGCAGTGTCCGGGCCGCCTCGGGCTCTTACGGCGGCTCGAACTGGACGCTGGAAAACGGTACTCTGACCATTACCGGTTACCCCCGCCTTTCCTCCGGATTCTCCCCCGCCGACCTGCAGGGTCAGACCATCCACACCGTCGTGGTGGGCGAAGGCATCACCGAGGTCACCGGCGGCGCACTGAACACCGCCCTGCTGTCCGGGGTGAAAACGGTATATCTTCCCTCCACGGCAACCACCGTCTATCCCGCCTCCCTCCCCACCGGACTGCAAACCATCCACGTGGCGGAGGGCAACCCCATGTACCGCAGTGTGGACGGCGTACTCTTCTCCCAGGAGGAACTGGTCCTTTATCCCGCCGGACGCACCGATACCGCCTACACAGTGCCGGACGGTACCGCCGGCATTGGTATGAATGCCTTTTCCGGCAACCACCATCTGACCGAACTGACCCTTCCCGACTCGGTGACCTCCATTGCAGACAGCGCCTTTTTCCCCTGCCACGGTCTGAAAAAGGTCCATCTCGGTTCCCGTCTGAACCGAATCGGATACGGCTCCTTCCGCGAATGTATTGCACTGAGCGAAGTTACCCTGCCCGCTTCGGTTCAAACAATCGACCAGCGTGCCTTCCAGGACTGTTCGGCTTTGAGTTCGGTCACCTTTGCGGGCGACCCCGTTTCCATCGGCAATTACGCTTTCCTTAACTGCACCGCGCTGGAGCAGATTGTCCTGCCCCGCATCACTTCGGTGTCCTATTACACCTTTTCCAACTCCGGTCTGAAGCACGTCTACATTCCCGACTCGGTGACCTACATCGGCGCCAATGCCTTTGGCGGCAAGGTGGAGCAGGTCAGTTACGGTGGCTCGGAAGCCCAGTGGGCAAAGATCTCCATCGAAACCTATGAATACCACAACCCCACCAATGTTCCTCTGCGCAACGCCACCGTGCACTACAACCAGACCGGACTTGCCGCCCCGCCGAAACCGCAGGTCCCCAAGCCGGTCATTCCCTCCGGCGTGGACGGATACGGCTATCTGAACGACGAGGAAACCGTGGCCTGGTATGTGCGCGACAACATTCTGACCGTCACCGGTCAGGGCGCGATCCGTGACTATGACGACAATTCTGTCAAAGAATGGACCCGCTGCCGCCACGAATTGAGCTGGGGCTACGCGGCGCTGGTCATTGATGAGGGCATCACCTCCATCGGCTCCCAAGCCTTCAGCAGCAACCGGTTCGGCTTTGGCTCGGTGAAACTGCCCTCCACCCTGCAGTCCATTGGGTTCGGCGCCTTCGCTCAGGCCGGCGGCTTCCAAACGCTGGTTATTCCCGACTCGGTCAATTTCATCGGCACCTCGGCCTTTGCCGGCACGGAAGTGGAGCAGGTCGTCCTGCCCTCCGGGCTGGTCAAGATCCCCAGTACCGCATTCGCCCAATGCGTCCGACTCAAGCGCATCACCATTCCTGCCACGGTGCAATTCATCGGCACCAAGGCCTTTGCCGACCTTTGCGGCGTGACCGATGTGTACTTCTGCGGCTCGGAGACTCAGTGGAACGCCATCCAAAAGGGCAGCGCGTTCCCCTACTACGAACCTCCCACCGTTCACTTTAACAGTCTGACCTTCTGCGACGTGTACCCCAATCAGTGGTACTATTCCTACGTTAAGGACCTGACCGGCGCCGGCGTCATCAACGGCATGAGCAAAACGGCCTATGACCCCAGCGGGACGCTGACCTACGGTCAGTCGTTGAAGCTGATCGCTCTCGCCGTGGGTGAGCGCGAACAGTCCGCCCTGCCCGGTCAGGGTTGGGCCTCGGGTTATCTGAAGCTGGCACAGGAGCGCGGCTGGATCACCGGTCCGGTCGATCTGAACGCCGCTATCTCCCGTCTGGAACTGTGCCGCATTGCGGCGGCAGCGCTCAAGCTGACAGCCCAGCCCGGGCAAAACCCCTTCACCGACACGGCCGACCCCGCCGTTCTGGCTCTGTATCAGGCCGGCATCATCAACGGCATGACAGCCACCACTTTTGCCCCCAACGAAAACCTGACCCGCGCCCAGATCGCCAAGATCATCTGGTGCATCAATCAAATGTAAAAGGAGAATCCCCCATGCGTATTGCAGTAACTTACGAAAACGGACAGATCTTTCAGCATTTCGGCCACACCGCCGCCTTTAAGGTGTACGATGTGGACAACGGCGCCGTTGTCCACTCCGAAGTGGTCAGCACCAACGGCAGCGGCCACGGCGCTCTGGCCGGCGTACTGAATTGTTTGAAGGCCGACATTCTGATCTGCGGCGGAATCGGCGGCGGCGCTCAGATGGCGCTGGCCAATGCCGGCATCAAGCTGTACGGCGGTGTCGCCGGCGATGCCGACGCGGCTGTGCAGGCCTACCTGTCCGGTCAGCTCGACTACAACCCCAACGTCCGCTGCGACCACCACGACCACCACGGCGCAGGCCACACCTGCGGCGACCACGGCTGCGGCTCCCATTCCTGCGGCAATCACTGAGACGACCCACACGGCAGGGCCGGGGACTTCGTTTGAAGTCCCCGGCCTATTAATATATATGTAATATTCCTGTAAAAAAGCGTAACATATTGCTTTATTATTTCAGCATATGGGGCTTATGTTTCAGTTTTGTTACATTTACTCCGAACATCTTGCATTTGAAAAAATTATAATGTAGGATATGCTCGCACGGTGAAGGTGGGTCTGATTGTCCCCTTTCGCCGCCGTAAACCGGAGGTAACTCGGAGCGCTCCGAGCCTCACATATCCGAAGCCACTCGATCGATGGCTTTGGGCCTTTCGGCTGATGCGGCACTCTCATGGCTGCATTGGACTAATTAATAAGGAGGAAAAACACATGAGAAACCTCAAGCGCGTGCTCTCTCTGGCACTGGCTCTGGTCATGGTTCTGGGCATGATGGTCATCACCACCAGCGCCGCTGACTTCACCGACGCCGAAGAGATCAAGTACGAAGAAGCCGTTGAAGTTATGTCCGCTCTGGGCATCATCAAGGGCTACACCGACGGCAGCTTTAAGCCCGCTGGCACCCTGACCCGTGCCGAGGCTGCCAAGATCCTGGCATTCGTTATGCTGGGCGACGAGGCTGACAACTATCTGACCGGCTCCGGCGCTGTCTTCACCGACGTCGCTGCTACCAGCTGGGCTGCTAAGTATGTTGCCTACTGCAAGAACGTTGGCGTCATCAACGGCGTGAACGCTGAGCAGACCGTCTTCAATCCCGCTGGCACTCTGACTGTCGTCCAGTTCGCTAAGATGCTGCTGGCCGCCATCGAGGCCGAGGGCACCTTCACCGGCGCTGGCTGGGAAGAGAACGTCAAGAAGGCTTTCAACGCTATCCCCGAGCTGAAGGCCACCGGCATCAAGGTTACCAACGCTGTGATCACCCGTGAGGAAGCTTGCGAGCTGGCTCTGGCTGCCATGAAGGCTGGCGAGACCTACTCCAACGGCTGGTACATCGTGGGCTACGAGGCCGAGTTCGGTTACTCCGATTCCTACGCTGATGCTTACATC
>JAZOBA010000133.1:0-2554 GCA_045595705.1 Oscillospiraceae bacterium | reverse complement strand
TTTTTGAAGATTCTTCGGCTTCTTCAAAACCTCAGAATGACAAGTTTTGCTCAAGCCGTTTCCTATAGGTCAGCCGTCCTCGCGGGTCAGAATACGCACCCAGCGGTAGCGGTTGCACACAATGCCGTTGGGGATGCATTTGAGGATCTGGTCGGCCTTAAGGAAGGCGTAGGTGACCACCGGGGGCCAGTGGAATACAAAGGCGCTGAGTACCGCCGTGGGGATGGTGAACAGCCACATGAACAGGTTGTCCATCCACGCCACATACTCGGTGCTGCCGCCGCCAGCAATGATGCCGCCCTCCAGCGGGTATTCGTAGGCCGAACCCACCGAGGAGATGCTCAGAACAGTCAGAAAATGCAGGGACAGGGCCTTGGTTTCCTCCGACACTGTGTAAAAACCTACGATGAAGTCCTTGAGCAGGAACATGGCGGCGCCGAACACAAGGCCGATGATCAGAAAGATGCCCTGCAGGGTCTTGGTGTAGGAGCGCACCAGATCCAGCCGGCCGGCGCCGATGGTCTTACCTGTGACCACCGAGGCGGCGTTGGAGCTGGACATACTGACCACGCCAAAGATCTGGGAGATGACGCTGGCAATGGAACTGGCGGCAATGACTGTGGCGCTGATATGACCCAGTACGGCGGTCTGGGCCGCCTGGGCGATGCCCCAGAGCAGACCGCTCAGGGCGATGGGGAAGGCCACCTTCAGGTAGTCCCGCAGATAGGTCAGATCGAAGGGGAGCAGGTCGCGCCACTTCATTTGAAGCTTTTTGTCCACCTTGAGCACATAGACCAGAATGATGATCAGCTCCACAATGCGGCTGACCAGTGTGGCGATGGCGGCGCCCACGATGCCCAGCTCGGGACATCCCAGATTGCCGTAAATCAGGCAGTAGTTCAGACACACGTTGATGCAGATGGTGCTGACCGACATGACGGTGCCGATCATCGCGGTTTCCACCGCCTGCAGGGAGTACATCAGCGAGTTGGACAGCACATAGATGGGGTAGGTCCAGCAGATGACCTTGAGATATTTGACGCCCTCGGCGATGACGGCGGCGTCGTTGGTGAACAGGGAAAGCAAGGTCACCGGGAAAAGCTGGGCGGCGGAAAAAAAGATCAGACCCACCAGCAGGCCCGACTTGACGCCGATGTTGATGATTTTTTTGATGGGCTCGATCCTGCGCTGACCCCAGTACTGGGAGGCAAGTACCACGATGCCGGCGCCGATGGCCGAGGCCACCATCATCAGCATGAACTGGATCTGGTTGACCAGAGTGGCGCCCGACAGGGCCAGTTCGGTGTAACGGCCCAGCATCAGGTTGTCGGCCATGTTGACGGCAAGGGCCGCCAGCTGCTGCAGCGAGATGACCAGCAGCAGGGGGAAGAACATCTTATAAAAGGTCCGGTTGCGGGTGAACAGACCCAGTACCTTGGGGTCGGTGTCGGCCGGGATGGGAGTGTAAGGGCGTTTTCTCATGGATGTACCTGCCTGTATCAGTAGTTGGGAGAGCCGAAAAAGAGGCGGTCGGAACGACCGCCTCTTTCATAAGCAGGGGGATTACTTCAGGACCTTGGCGAAAACCAGGACGGCCAGAATGATACCGACCAGAGTGTACAGGTCCAGCAGACCGCCGACGATGCTGAACAGCCAGCCGATGAAGGGGATGCCGGACAGCAGGCCGATGATCAGGCCGCCGACGAAGCCGATGACCAGATAGATGATGATGGAGATGACCAGATCCTTGACTTCGTTTGCCTTAAAAGCGTGGGGGAAAAACTTCTTCAGAGTTTCCATGAGATTGCCTCCTTGTGTTTATGTATGGGTTTATTGTAGCAGATTCTGTGGGCGGGGTCAATGAATTCTCAGAAGATGGACCCGCATGCGTTCATTTTTTTATCCAAATCTTGGCGGTACAGGGGGTGGGTGGGGTCCAAACTGTTGAGTACCACGCCGTCGCTGCCGCTTTTGCCGGTGGAGTGGATGTACATGCCCTCACCCAGATAGATGGCCACATGGCCGGGGAAGAAGAGCAAATCGCCCTTTTTGATATCGGAACGGGGGATTTCGTGCACCGGGAAGTCGGGGCGGATGTGAGCGTCGCGGTAGATGGCCACGCCGTTGAGCCAGTAGGACATGAAGGCCAGACCGGAGCAGTCGATGCCCAGAGGGGACTTGCCGCCCCAGCGGTAGTGGGCGCCCATGTAGGTCATGGCGGTGTCGCACACCCGCTGGCGGAACTCCTCCTCACCGAAGGAGTGGCCGGCGTACCATGTGCCCAGATAGCTTTCCTTGGTGTAGCCCTCCCGGCCGTCGGGCAGGAGGATTTTGACCCACTGCTTTTCGTTGGCCTCGGCCAGAGGGGCAACCAAGCTGCCGCGGGGCAGCTCCTGCACCAGCGCGCCGGTCACGTCGGGAACCGACATGACCGAGCAGTAGCCCTTGGTGACCACCTTTTTGGAGCGGGAGGTCCAGCCGTTGTCGGCCACCAGACACTCCACGGGTGCGTAACCCTCGTAGCGGTAGTCGGCCCGGACCTTGACCCAGCCGG
>JAZOBA010000132.1:0-22090 GCA_045595705.1 Oscillospiraceae bacterium | reverse complement strand
ATTTGTCTTCCTAAGACCGCTTGGCCTCCGACTTTCTTTCGATGGTGGCTTTTGACGGGATATAACCCAATTAGCGCTTGGAGAACTGGGGAGCGCGACGGGCGGCCTTCAGACCGTACTTCTTACGCTCCTTCATACGAGGATCGCGGGTCAGGAAACCGGCGGCCTTCAGAGCGGGACGGTACTCAGCGTTCATCTCCAGCAGAGCGCGGGACACGCCGTGGCGCAGAGCGCCGGCCTGACCGGAAACGCCGCCGCCGGTGACGGTAGCAACGATGTCGACCTTGCCGACAACGCCGGTGGTGTTCAGGGGCTGACGAACGATCATCTTCAGGGTCTCCAGACCGAAGTAATCGTCGATATCACGGCCGTTGATGGTGATAGCACCAGTGCCGTTCTCAAACAGATGGACGCGGGCCACGGAGGACTTCCGACGGCCGGTGCCGTAATGATAAGGCTTCTTGCTCTTGTACATGTTCGTGATCCTCCTTAATCCTGGGTCCAAGCTTCGGGCTTCTGGGCGGCATGCTCATGCTCGCCACCGCGATAGACCTTCAGACGGGGCAGGGAGTCCTTGGTGATGATGTTCTTGGGCATCATACCCTTGACAGCCAGCTGCATAGCCAGCTCGGGCTTGGTCTGCATCAGGGTGCGGTACTTGACTTCCTTCAGACCGCCGACCCAACCGGAGTGATGACGGTAGTACTTCTGATCCAGCTTCTTGCCGGTCAGGTCTGCCTTATCAGCGTTCAGGATGATGACGTAGTCGCCGCAGTCAGCGTGGGGAGTGTACTCGGGCTTATGCTTGCCGCGCAGCAGAGTGGCAGCGGTGGCAGCGGTCTTGCCCAGGGGCTTGCCAGCGGCGTCGAGGACATACCACTTACGCACGATGTTGCCCTTATTTGCCATAAAAGTGGACATGGTGTTTTCTCTCGCTTTCTATGTGAATTTGGTTTTCAAACGCAGGAAACCCGCCTTTACAAAGGCGAGCGAATTGTATTATAATGCTTGGGAAATCAAGTGTCAACAGCTTTTTTGATTTTTTTAATTTGCAATATAAAAATCTTTGATTTTCGTTGATTTTCTCTTAAATGCTCTTAAACTCTAATTTTCGATTTTCTTTTTTGAGGTGTTTATGAATCACATTCTCAGTCATGCCCGCCGCTGCATTGAAGATTACGACATGATTCAGGCGGGAGATCATGTGGCCGTAGGTGTTTCGGGTGGCAAGGATTCCATGGTGCTGCTGGCCGCAATGGCCCGTCTGCGGGAGTTTTACCCCAAGAGTTTTACTGTAGAGGCCATCACGTTGGATCTGGGTATTCCCGGTATGGATTTTACCCCGGTGGCCGATTGGTGTGCCGCTCAAGGGATTCCCTTCACGCTGGTGCCTACTGAGATCAACCACATTATATTTAATGTGAGAAAAGAGAAAAATCCCTGCTCCATGTGTTCCAAGATGCGCCGGGGAGCGCTGCATGGCGCCCTGCAGGAGCGAGGGATCAAGAAGATCGCGTTGGGGCATCACTATGATGACGCTATCGAGACGTTTTATATGTCGCTGTTCTATGAGGGGCGTCTGTCCTGCTTCCAGCCGGTGACCTATCTGGACCGTACTGACATTACCCAGATTCGTCCCCTGCTCTACTGTGGCGAGGGGCAGATCCGCAACGTAGCAGCGCGGGAGAATCTGCCCGTGATCCACAACCCCTGCCCTGCCGACGGCGCCACCAAACGGCAAGAGGTCAAGGAACTGATTGCCGAGTTGTCCCAGCGGTATCCCCGCCTAAAAGACTACACCTTTGGCGCTATGCAGCGCCTGCCGTTGCCCGAGTGGGGCATTGTGAACAAGGAGTGAGTAACGTGAGTCTGAATGCGCTTCGCATTGCCTTGAAGGGTATTTCTGCATACCGCAGCATCTGCAAGAGACCGCTGATGAATGAGGTTTCCGCCTTGTTGGATGCCCTTGTTGCCGGACAGGGCGAGGCGGCGGTGGAGCATTACACAGAGGTGTTTTACTTGCTGAGTCAGGCCGATTGTTCCGGCTTGGGTCAGTGGTTAGAAAAACAGCTCAAGCATAGCGAAGAAGCCTATCCCCTGTTGGCTGAGCGCAACGGCCGCGACAGTGTGCTGGAAGAGGCCGCCCGTCGGGATGTGGAGACCTTTGCGGCGCTGGCCGAGCTGGACTGCGAAAATTTAGTCGAGGCCATGAGGAATTTGCTGTCCGCTGAATACAGTGTTATGCTGGACGCGCTGCCCCGTTGGGCGAGCGGGGCCCGATTTGATCTTGAAGGATTGACTGAGTTTTATCGCGTCAACGGTACCGGATTGTTTGCCTGCTATCGGGCATTCCGATGGGAAAACGGAGTCCTCTTCCCCATTGACCATCCTGACGCGCCCAAGGAGCACGAACTGCTGGGATATGAGCGACAGCGGACGGCGGTCATTGAAAACACCCGCGCCATGATGGCCGGACACGCCGTTAACAATGTGCTGCTCTACGGCGACAGCGGTACCGGCAAATCGGCCGCAGTCAAGGCTCTTCTGGCACGGGAGGAGTTTGCCGACCTGCGCATGATTGAACTGCAGAAGGATGGTCTGGGTGATCTGCCCGCCCTGATTCGGCTGCTGCGCAATCGCAGACAGAAGTTTATTCTGTTTCTGGACGATCTGGCTTTTGATCAGGATGACTGTACTTACTCCCAGTTGAAAACCATTCTGGAGGGCGGACTGGAAGCCCGTCCGGACAATGTAGCCATTTATGCCACCTCCAACCGGCGCAATCTGGTGCGTCAGACCTTCTCTGACCGAGCCGGAGATGAGGTGGATGCCGCCGAGACGGTGCAGGAAAAGACCGCTCTGGCTGACCGCTTTGGTCTGCGTGTGGCCTATCTGCCGTTGAACAAGGCGGATTTTCTGAAACTGGTGGACGGGCTGGCCTGGTTGGAAGGAATTGGGATGGACCCCGAGGAACTCCATGCTCAGGCTATTAGGTGGGAGGCCCACCACCCGGGACGCACCCCGAGAACGGCCCGACAGTTTATCGCCGGATTAAATACTTGAGGATAAGAAAACGCCCTGCCAATTGGCAGAGCGTTTGTCATGTAATCTTAGAAATATTTCTTGACACCGTCGGAAGCCAGAGATTCATCGGCGGTGATGGACACGGTGAACTTGATACCGTTCTTCTCGGAGAAAGACTCCAGCCAGTCCAGGAACACCTCGGTTTCATGACCGATTTCGCCGGGGATGATCTTGCCCAGGCTGTCAATGAAGATATGAGTAATGTCGTAGTTGCCGGCATACAGGCCGCAGATGAAGCCCTTCATGCCCTCGTAAGAGCGGATACCGTAGCTCTCAGAGTCAACCAGACGAATCTTATAATGAATGTCAAAAGTCATCTCGGGCTTGCGCTCGATGGCAACCACGTTACCGTTCTCGGTGCTGGCGGCAGCGTTGATCAGGTCGATCAGCTGCTTGGTCTTGCCGGAGCCCTTCAGACCCATAATTACTTTAACCATGTGAATCACTCCTTTGTTGTGTGCCGGGCGGTCCCGACATCTTGATTTATCATACCATTTCTTTTATGCAATTTCAACTGCTTTTGGAAAGTTCCCGGAAAATTTCATGGGAATTTCATTAAACGGATGCAGAATCCCGCGTTACAGCCGGCTTTGCAGCTCGGCACGGCGTGCTTCGTAGCCGGGCTTGCCCAACAGAGCAAACATATTGACCTTGTAGGCCTCCACGCCGGGCTGGTTGAAGGGGTTGACCTCCAGCAGGTAACCGGACAGACCGCAGGCAAACTCAAAGAAGTAGATCATGCGGCCCACGCTGTCGGCATCGCGGCGGTCGGCAGTCAGCAGCACATTGGGCACGCCACCGTCCACATGGGCCAGACGGGTACCGGTCATGGCCTGTTCGTTGACAAAGTCCAGTGTCTGACCGGCCAGGAAGTTCAGACCGTCCAGATCGTCGGGGTCGGAGGGAATGGTGATCTGGCCGTAGGAGCGGTCAAAGCGAACCACCGTCTCCAGCAGGATGCGCTCGCCCTCCTGAATGTACTGTCCCATGGAGTGCAGGTCGGCGGTGAACTCCACGCTGGCGGGGAACAGACCCTTGCCGTCCTTGCCCTCGCTCTCGCCGTACAGCTGCTTCCACCACTCGGCAAAGAAACGGAAGGAGGGTTCGTAGCAGGCCAGCAGTTCGATTTTCTTGCCGCCTTCGTACAGAGCGTGGCGTGCGGCGGCATACTGCCATGCGGTATTGTCCGGGCCGGGCTTACCCAGCAGTGCGTTCATCTCGGCCTTGGCGCCGCCCATCAGGGCAACGATGTCAATGCCGGCAGCGGCGATGGGCAGCAGACCCACAGCGGTCAGAACCGAATAGCGGCCGCCCACTTCGTCGGGGACCACAAAGGTCTCATAGCCCTCGCGGTCGGCCACGGTCTTCAGGGCGCCGCGGGCTTTGTCGGTGGTGGCATAGATGCGCTCGCGGGCGCCTTCCTTGCCGTACTTGTCCTCCAGCAGCTTCTTGAAAATGCGGAAAGCCACGGCGGGTTCGGTGGTGGTGCCCGACTTGGAAATGACATTGACCGAAAAGTCCTTGCCCTCCAGCTTGCGGATCAGATCGACCATAGCGTCGGTAGACAGGCCATTGCCCGCGAACACGACTTCGGGTGCATCGGGCGCGGGACCCAGCAGCTCGATGACGGCACGGGCGCCAAGATAGGAGCCGCCGATACCGATAACCACCAGAATGTCAGACTGCTTGCGAATGCGTTCGGCGGCAGTCAGAATGCGGGAGAATTCTTCCTTGTCGTAATCTTCGGGCAGTTTGACCCAGCCGGTGTAGTCGCCGCCGGGGCCGTTGCCCTCGCGCAGCATTTCGTGGGCCTTGGTCAGGGCGTCAACGCGGTTGGTCAGATAATCGGCAGGGAGAAAATCCGATGCAAAGGAAAGATTGAGTTTCAATGTATGTTACCTCCAATGAGAGTTTTTGTTTCTGAAGGCATTTTACCACAACTTTTTTAAAAAGAACATCAAAAAAACAAAAGAATGTTTGAAAAGGTTTTTTGTCGGAAGAAGTTTTTGAAATTTTGCACGAAATTCCTCTTGACCTTGGAACCATTCCAAGGTTTAATATAAGTTAGAAAATGGTAGACTGGGTTAGTTGCGGGGATTTTTTGCCGCAATAACCGAATTTTATGAGAGAAAAGTGGAGGAACAACTTCATGGCCGAGAAGAAAGAACTCGCTCTGGAGCAGCTGCCCAAGGACGGCGCACTGTTTGAGAAGACCGTCAGCGAAGGCAAGATGCTGGTTCTGCGCAGCAAGGATGAGTTTATTTATATGGTGGACGGCGGCAGCAATTACCGCATGTTCAACCACACCGCCGGTCAGTACCGCGCCGGCCGCCGCCTGCACCCCAAGGGTTCCAAGGACAACGAGCTGTTTGAAGGCGCCGCAAAGGCAGTGGATATGGCTTTCGCCGTGACCTTTGATCCTGCCATGGATCTGCCTTCGGTTATGTACAACGCTGAGGAGGCCATTTTGGAGGCCTATCCCATGGTGGGTGAGGAAGAGAAGCTGGACTTCTCTACCTACAACCAGCCCATCGAAGAGCAGTAATCAAATAGAAAATGTATTCATAAAAGGAGATTTTACGCATGGAACTGAGAAATGTAGTCATTGTTGACGCATGCCGCACTGCTGTTGGCAAGTTCGGCGGCACCCTGAAGCCTGTTAAGGCACATGAGTTGGCCACCACCGTGATCAAGGGCATTCTGGAGCGCAACAATCTGGATCCCGCCAAGGTCAGCGAGGTTATTATGGGCCAGTGCCGTCAGTCCTCTGACGAGTCCAACGTGGCCCGCGTCGCCGCACTGGAAGCCGGCATTCCCGACACCGTCCCCGCTTACACCGTCATGCGCGCCTGCGCTTCGGCTATGACCGCCATGCAGAACGGCGCCTACGCCATCATGGCCGGCACCAGCGATATCGTCATCGCCGGCGGCACTGAGTCCATGTCCAACGGCATCCACTACCTGAGCAACGCCCGCTGGGGCGTGGGCACCGGCAACGTCAATCTGGTTGATGCCCTGACCGAAGCTCAGCTGACCAGCCAGCCTCAGGATGTGTACGGCTCCTTCTCCATGGGTGCCACCGCTGAGAATATCGCTCAGACCATGGGCATCACCCGTGAGGAGCAGGACGCTTTCTCTCTGTCTTCCCAGCGCAAGGCCATCGCCGCTGTCGACTCCGGCCGCTTCCGTGACGAGATCGTCCCCGTGGTCGTTCCTCAGGGCAAGAAGAAGGACCCCATCGTCTTTGTGGACGATGAGTTCCCCAACCGTTCCACCAACGAAGAGAAGATGGCCAAGCTGAAGCCCTGCTTCAACATCCGCAAGGATGAGAACGGCCGTGTGTTCCCCTCCAAGGAACTGACCGGTACTGTTACCGCCGGTTCTTCCTCCGGCCGTAACGACGGCGCTTCCGCCGTTCTGCTGATGACCGAAGAGAAGGCCAAAGAACTGGGGCTGAAGCCCATGGCTCGCCTGCGCGGCTTCGGCAATGCCGGCTGCGATCCCCGCGTGATGGGTCTGGGCCCTGTCGGTGCCGCCCCCAAGGCACTGGAGAACGCCGGCCTGACCATCGATGACATGGGTCTGATCGAGCTGAACGAGGCCTTTGCTTCTCAATCTCTGGGCTGCATCAAGCAGCTGGGCTGGGAGGACAAGATGGACATCATCAACGTCAACGGCGGTGCCATCGCTCTGGGCCACCCCATCGGCTCCTCCGGCTGCCGCATCGTGGTCACTCTGGTTCACGAGATGAAGAAGCGCGGCGTCAAGTACGGTCTGGCTACCCTGTGCATCGCAGGCGGTATGGGCCAGGCTTGTGTCGTCGAACTTTGCGACTGATTTCACACGATTGCTTGTTTGAAGCAGGCTGACAACAGTCGTGCTCATACCGACTGCGTGTCATCCCCGAGCGGTTCCGCCTGTAAGGCGGGAGCGAGTGGGGACATCACCGGTTTGCCGCACGAAGCGTATGCGAAGTGCGGTATGGGCCAGGCTTGTGTCGTCGAACTTTGCGACTGATTTGTTTTCCCCCTGTCGGACGACAGTTTAATTACATCAATCAATAAAAATAATATTTAAAGGAGATTGTTTACCATGGGTAAGAAACTTATGATCCAGGCCTGCCTGTGCGGCGCCGCTACCTCCAAGCAGCAGACCCCTTACGTTCCCGTCACTCCCGACGAGATCGCTGCTGACACCGTCGCCTGCGTTAAGGCCGGTGCTTCCATCGTCCACATTCATGCTCGTGACGCCGAGGGCAAGAACTCCATGGCTACCGAGACCTTCGTCGAGATCTGCGACAAGGTTCGTGAGGCTCTGGCTAAGAACAATCTGGACTGTGTCATCAACCTGACCTCCTCCGGCTCCAAGTTCTCCGAGGATCTGCGTCTGGCTCACCTGCCCATCTGCCTGCCCGAGATGTGCTCTTACGATCCCGGCTCCCTGAACTGGGCCAACAGCTACGTCTTCCTGAACACGCCCCAGTTCCTGACCCGTCTGGGCGCTCTGTGCAACGAGCACAAGATCAAGCCCGAGATCGAAGTTTTCGACGGCGGCCACATGCAGTCTGTTGAGCACTATGTCAAGACTGGCGCTCTGGTTCAGCCTGTCCACTACCAGTTCGTTCTGGGCGTTACCGGCGCTATGCCCGGCAACATGGACTCCCTGAACTACCTGCTGCCCAAGATGCTGCCCGGTTCCACCTGGTCCATCACCGGTATCGGCCGCGCCCACATGCCCTGCCTGCTGCTGGGTCTGGCCAACGGCGCTGACGGCCTGCGCGTGGGTCTGGAAGACAACATCTACTACGAGAAGGGTGTTCTGGCTACCAACGCTCAGCTGGTTGAGCGCGCTGTTAAGCTGGGTGAGGATGCCGGTCGTGACATCGCCACCGCTGCTGACGTGCGTGAGATCCTGGGCCTGACTCAGCACGTCAAGTTCTAATTCGAAGGAATTGATCGACCAAAGATGGCCGCGCATCTGCGCGGCCATCTTTTTTGGAGGAAGCCATGAACTACAAGGCAGTATTATTTGACTTCGACTATACGTTGGGCGACTCCACCGAGCCCATTGTGAAATCCTACACGGAGGCACTGACCGAGCTGGGCTTTCCTGCGCCCGAGCGCGAGGCGGTGCGGGCTACCATCGGTCACACCCTGCAGGACGGCTATACCATGTTGACCGGTGACACAGACGAGCAGCACCGCCAGGATTTTGTGCCCCGCTTCAAAGGGCATTCCAAACCCATCATGGTCCGTGATTCGGTGCTTTGTCCCGGGGCACAGGAACTGCTGATCTGGCTGTGGGAACAGGGTATGCGTACCGGCATGGTCAGCACCAAGGGCAGCGAGCAGATCGCGGGTATTTTGGAAAAGTATGGCCTGCGGGAGGGTATGGAGCTCATCATCGGCGGTCAGGATGTGACAAAAAACAAGCCCGATCCCGAGGGGATGTATGTGGCGCTGGACCGTCTGGGACTGAAGAAACAGGATATCTTGTTCTGCGGTGATACCGTCATTGACGCCGAAACAGCCAAACGTGCCGGCGTGGACTTCTGCGCCGTGCTCAACGGCACTACCCCGGCCGAAGCATTTGGTGCATATCCTTACGTTCACGTTGCACCCGATCTGGCCGATTTGCTGGACTGGTTCCAAAATTAAATTTTTTGCAAGAGTGCATTGGAGATTGCTCCGATGCACTCTTTTTTTGTTCCGGCACATAAAAAGGAGGCGGCTTGGGATAATAACCCCATCAAGGAAAAGGCAGGCAATGCGCATGGAGACCTTTACCATCAAACCAAAACTGCATTTTGGACCCGATGCCCTTGGGGCACTGAAGGAACTGGCGGGCAGGCGGGTGCTTATTGTGACCGATGCTTTTTTGGCTTCGTCCGGTCTGCTGGAGCGGGTGCAAAACCATCTTGTGGGCAGCGAAGTAACGGTGTTTGATCAAGTGACTCCCGATCCCTCGGTGGACCTGGTGGCCCGAGGCGTTCAGAAGTTCCGGGAGGTTCAGCCGGATGCCGTAATCGCCTTTGGCGGCGGCTCCCCCATGGACTGTGCTAAAGCCATCCGATGGAGCGCCGGCGGATCTGTCCCGCTGTGGGCGGTACCTACCACGGCGGGGACCGGCTCTGAGATGACGGCCTATGCTGTGCTGACCGACACGGAAAAGGGTTTGAAATATCCGCTGGTGGACGGGACGCTGCTGCCCGAACATGCCGTTCTGGATGCGTCTTTGCTGGAGGGGGTCCCTCCTTCGGTGACGGCCGATACGGGTATGGATGTGCTGACTCACGCGGCCGAGGCATATGTGTCGCTTCGTGCCAATCCGTTTACCGATGCGTTGGCTGAAAAGGCCTTTGTACTGGCCTATGAAAATCTGCCGGGGGCGTACCGGGGTGGTATGGCGGAGAAAAGCGCCATGCTGTATGCCTCCTGCATGGCGGGTATGGCTTTCCACGCCGCCGGTCTGGGCATCTGCCACAGTCTGGCCCACGCGCTGGGCGGGCGGATGCATCTGCCCCATGGGCGGCTCAATGCTCTTCTGCTGCCCCATGTGATTCGGTTTAATGCTGCAGACCCTGCCTCTGACCGGCGATATGCCAAACTGGCAAGGTTATGCGGCCTTACCCCTTCGGCGCGCGCTCTGTCCGGCGCTGTGAGCCGAATGTTGACTGCGTTCAGGATGCCTTCAACTTTGGCGGTGGATGACCCGGGTGGCGTTGCGACGGCTGCTTTGGTTGATCCCTGTACTGCCGCCAACCCCAGAGCGCCCATACAGACCGAACTGGAGACCCTTCTGCGAGGACTGCGGTCATGAATGAGCAGTTGCTTTCCGTCGGCATCGATATTGGGACCTCGACGACCCAGTTGGTTTTGTCCCGGCTGACACTGGAAAACATGGCCAACCCCTTTTCGGTGCCCCGCATCACCATTTCCGACAAAGAGGTCATCTACCGCAGCGCCATTCATTTCACTCCCCTGCTGGACGAGCGCACCATTGACGCCCAAGGGGTACGCGACATTGTGGCCCACGAGTATCGCAATTCTGGATATAGCAAGGATGCCGTACAGACCGGCGCCGTCATCATCACGGGTGAGACTGCCCGCAAGGAGAATGCCCGGCAGGTTCTCTCTTCCCTGTCGGGTTTCGCGGGGGATTTCGTGGTGGCCACGGCTGGGCCTGATCTGGAGTCCGTTCTGGCAGCCCGGGGCGCAGGGGCCGACCGGTACTCCCGGGAGCATCTGTGCCGGCTGCTGCACATGGACATTGGCGGCGGCACCTCCAATCTGACCCTATACGACCGGGGTGAACTGGTGGCGACCGGCTGTTTGGATGTGGGCGGTCGGCTGATTAAACTGGACAAAGACCGGGTGGTTACCTATATTTCACCCAGACTTCAGAAACTGTTTCCGCAGTTGCGCACAGGATGGCGCGTCACATCGGTGGATCTTGCTCCCGTGGTGGGGGCATTGGTGCGCACGCTGGAGCAGGCGACGGGGTTGGGGACCGGCACTGACCGGCTGGAGCAGCTGTGCACCGAGGAAACTCAATGGATACCGCCGGTCGGGGTGACCCACCTGTCCTTTTCCGGCGGTGTGGCCGACTGTATCTTCCACCCGCCGGAGGATGAATTTGCCTATGGGGACATCGGTGTGCTGTTAGGGCGGGCCATTGCGTCCTCCGGAGTGTTGTCTCAGGCGAGTATGGTGCAAGGGACGGAAACCATCCGGGCCACTGTGGTGGGGGCGGGCACCCATGCTACCGACATCTCCGGCTCCACGATTTTTTACCGGGACATCCGGTTTCCCCTGAAAAACATTCCCATTCTGAAATTGACCGAACAGGAGGAACAGAGTGGCGAGAATGGGTTGGCCCACGCCATCGAGGGCAAACTGCGTTGGTTTGCCGATGAGGGCGGTCTGACCCAGATTGCGCTGGGTTTTCGCGGGTGGGACAGCCCATCCTACCAGACAATTCAGCAAACGGCGCGGGGAATCACCCGTGGATTGAATTCCTTGCTGGAGAGTGGCTTTGTGCCCCTTGTCGTAGTGGAAAAGGACATGGCAAAAGTGCTGGGACAAGCGCTGGCGGCACATACAGCCGGTCCCCTGCTCTGCTTGGACGGGGTGGGTGTGGACAACGGAGACTATATCGATATTGGCGCTCCGGTGGCCGGGGGAACCGTCTTGCCGGTGATCATCAAAACTTTAGTTTTTAACAAGGAGTGATTCCATATGATCCTCAAGACCAAACTGCTGGGGCAGGTTTACCAATTCCCCGACATTCGCACAGTCATGGCCAAGGCCAACGAGGAGAAGTCGGGCGACCGTCTGGCCGGACTGGCTGCCGAAAATGCCGCCGAGCGGGTGGCCGCCAAGGTGGTGGTGTCCAATCTGACGCTGGCAGACCTGCGCAACAACCCCGCTGTGCCCTATGAGAGCGACGAGGTCACCCGCATCATTCAGGACGATGTGAACGAGAAAATCTATGCTCAAATCCGTAACTGGACGGTGGCCGAACTGCGGGAATGGCTGCTGAATGAGTCCAACGATGCTGCCGCCATCCGCCGTATCAGCCGGGGACTGACAGCCGAGATGATTTCCGCCGTGACCAAGCTCATGAGCAACATGGACCTGATCTATGCGGCAAAAAAAATTCCGGTGACCGCCCACTGCAACACTACCATCGGCCTGCCCGGTACCCTGTCTGCCCGGCTGCAGCCCAATCATCCCACCGATGATCCCGACGGCATTATGGCCAGTCTGCTGGAGGGGCTGACCTACGGTGTCGGTGATGCCGTACTGGGTCTGAACCCGGTGGACGACAGTGTGGAAAGCGTCACCCGGGTGCTGGAGCGGTTTCACGAGATTCGAAACCGCTGGAAAATTCCTACCCAGACCTGCGTGCTGGCCCATGTGACCACCCAGATGGAGGCCATCCGCAAGGGTGCCCCTGCCGATATGATCTTTCAGTCCATTGCCGGCTCCCAGAAGGGCAACGAGGCCTTTGGTTTCAATGCCGAGACCATTGAGGAGGCCCGCCAACTGGCGCTGCGCCACGGCAACGCTGACGGTCCCAACGTCATGTATTTTGAAACCGGACAGGGCTCCGAACTGTCCAGCGAGGCTCACAACGACTGGGATCAGGTGACCATGGAGGCCCGGTGTTACGGCTTTGCCAAACGCTATCAGCCCTTTCTGGTCAACACAGTGGTGGGTTTCATCGGTCCGGAATATCTGTACAACTCCAAGCAGGTCATCCGCGCCGGACTGGAGGACCATTTCATGGGCAAGCTGACCGGCATTCCCATGGGCTGTGATGCCTGCTACACCAACCACATGACGGCTGATCAGAACGACATTGAGGATCTGGCTGTTCTGCTGACGGCCGCCGGATGCAATTATTTCATGGGTATCCCCCACGGCGACGATGTTATGCTCAACTACCAGACCACCGGGTACCATGAAACAGCCGCTCTGCGGGAACTGTTCGGATTGACCGCCATCCCGCCCTTCCAGAACTGGCTGGAGCAAATGGGCTTTGTGGAAAACGGAAAGCTGACAAAACTGGCCGGTGATGGCTCGATTTTGCTGGGATAAAGGGGGACATTTCATTTGAATGATACAGAATTGCGCGCTTTAGTCGAGCGCATGGTGGCTGAACTGGCGGGGCAGGCACCCACGCCCCAGGTCAAGGCCGCCGACTATAAACCCATGGAGCATGAGGCCGACCGGGTGGCCCGAAATGACGGCGGCGAGGGCCTGCCCGATATCACGCAAACCGATATCCGCCAGCAATATCTGATCGAAAATCCGCAAAACAAAGAGTCCTATCTGGAACTGAAACGCAAGACGCCGGCCCGCATCGGTCTGGGCCGTGCGGGGGCGCGCTATAAAACGGTTACCCAACTGCGCATGCGGGCCGACCACGCGGCGGCACAGGATTCGGTGTTCTCGCTGGTGGACGAGGACTTCCCTAAGCGTATGGGGTATGTTCCGGTGCAGACCCTGTGCGAGGATAAGGATGAGTATCTGACCCGACCGGACAAGGGCCGTCGTTTTGATGAGATCAACCAGAAAATCATTCGTGAGGTGATAGGGCAGCACCCCAAAGTGGCCCTTGTGGTGGGCGACGGGCTGTCCTCTGCCGCCATTGAGACCAACGCCGCCGACTGTATGCAGGCCATTCAGGCGGGACTGAAGGGCTACGGCATCGAAGCGGGCAAGGTGCTCTTTGTCAAGTTCTGCCGTGTGGGCGCCTCCGACCACATCGGACAGCTGACCGATGCCGAGGTGGTGTGCATGCTGGTGGGCGAGCGCCCCGGTCTGGTGACGGCTGAGTCCATGTCGGCCTATGTCACCTACCGCCCCCGTATCGGCACTCCGGAGTCCGACCGTACGGTCATTTCCAATATCCACCGGCAGGGCACGGCTGCCGTGGAAGCGGGAGCCCACGTGGCCGAACTGATTAAGACCATGCTGGAAAAGAAGGCGTCCGGCGTCAAACTGGCCCAAATGCAGAGAGGGGTGGGCGCATGATTGATGAAGTGTTCCAAGTAAATGTGTTATCGACCCACACCATTGCCAACGTGTCGGAGACGCTGGCCAAGAAGTTGAAACTGCCCAAGGAATACCGCTCGGTGGGCATTATCACAGCTGACAGTGACGACCCCACCTATTGTGCGCTGGACGAGGCCACCAAGGACGCGGCAGTCACCGTGGTGTATGGCAGAAGCATGTATGCCGGGGCGGCCAATGCCTCCGCCAAGTACGCCGGTGAGGTCATCGGCATTCTGGCAGGACCCAACCCCTCCGAGGTGTCCTCCGGACTGGCGTCGGCGGTACGCTTTCTGGAGTCCGGGGTGGGATTCCGGTCGGCCAACGAGGACAATAGTGTGGCCTATTTCGCCCACACGGTCTCCCGCACGGGGTCCTACCTGTCCAAAACCGCCGGAGTCAGAGAGGGGCAGGCGCTGGCTTATCTGGTGGCGCCCCCGTTGGAGGCCATGGTGGGGCTGGACGAGGCATTGAAAGCGGCTGATGTGGAACTGGTAGCCCTCTTTGAGCCGCCCACCGAGACTAACTACGGCGGCGGTCTGCTGACGGGAACCCAGAGTGCCTGCCACGCGGCCTGCGCCGCCTTTGCCGAAACGGTCAAGGCGGTTGCTGCCCGGCCACGGGAGGTGTAAACAGTGGACAAAGATTTGCAATCTGTTCAGGAGACAAGGGATTTAATAAAACAGGCCAAACAGGCCCAAAAGGCACTGGCAGCCATGAGTCAGGAGCAGATCGACCGCATTGTGGAGGCGGTGGCCCGGGAGGGGGCCAAGCATGCCCGGCGGCTGGCCGAACTGGCGGTGGCCGAGACCGGGTTCGGTATCGTGGAGCACAAGGAGATCAAAAACAGATTCTCCTGCACCGCAGTCTATGGAGCCATCAAGGATTTGAAAACAGTCGGCATTCTGGCCGAGGACACGCAGCACAAGACGGTGGACATCGGAGTGCCGGTGGGCATTGTGGCAGGGTTGGTGCCATCCACCAATCCCACCTCGACCATTTTCTATAAATCTCTGATCTGTTTGAAAGCAGGCAATCCGGTCATCTTCTCTCCCCATCCCAATGCCGTCCGATGTATCGGCGAAGCGGTGGGTATCGTAGCGCAGGCGGCCGAAAGCGCTGGTGCGCCCAAGGGTGCGGTGTCCTATATCTCCACTCCCACGCTGGATGCTACCAATGCCCTGATGAAACACGCCGATACCCGCATGATTCTGGCCACGGGAGGCGGGGCCATGGTCAAGGCGGCCTACTCCAGCGGCACCCCTGCCATCGGCGTGGGGGCCGGCAATGGCCCAGCCTATATCCATCGCACGGCGGACGTGCCCAAGGCGGTCAAGCGCATATTGGACTCCAAGACCTTCGACAATGGCACCATTTGCGCCAGCGAACAGTCGGTTATCGTGGAGCGGGCCATGGAGCCGACGGTCACCGCCGAACTCAAGCGACAGGGGGCTTATATTCTCAGCGATGAGGAGCACGCCAAACTGTCCAAATTTATTTTGCGTGCCAATGGCACCATGAATCCGGCCATTGTGGGCAAAAGTGTGGAAACCGTAGCCAGACTGGCCGGGTTGGACCGGGTTCCTGCCGATGCCCGGGTGCTGGTGGCCCGGGAGACCGGCGTGGGCCGGGGTTATCCCTTCTCCAACGAAAAACTGGGACTTATTTTGGCATACTACGTGGAGGAGGACGAGCAGGCGGTATTTCGCCGCAGTGCCGAAATTCTGGAATGGGAGGGCGCGGGTCACACTTATTCCATCCACGCCGAAGACCCCGAACTGGTCAAACGGCTGGCGCAAGCGGTGCCGGCAAGCCGAATCATGGTGAATACCCCCTCGGCACTGGGCGGCATCGGCGCCACCACCAACCTCTTCCCTGCCCTGACGCTGGGCTGCGGCGCGGTTGGAGGATCTTCTTCCTCCAACAACATCGGTCCTTTGGATTTGATCAACATCAAGCGTGTGGCATGGGGCGTCAAAGAATTGGAGGATCTGAAGGGAGGTGACGGGACCTGGACGCAGCAGAATCTTTGCTTCTCGCGCGAACTGATCGCGACTCTGGTACAGGAGATCTGCCGGAAATTGCAGTAACAGTGGATGAACTTCTCAACAGCAAACCATTGAAATCGACAAAGAGAACCAAGCCGGAAAAACAACAAACTCAACCGATCAGGAGGAATGAAACAATGGCAAATACAAATGCACTTGGCATGGTGGAGACCCGCGGACTGGTGGGTGCCATCGAGGCGGCCGACGCCATGGTAAAGTCGGCCAACGTCCAGTTGGTGGGCAAGGAGCAGGTGGGCGGCGGTCTGGTGACCGTCATGGTCCGGGGTGATGTGGGTGCCGTGCAAGCAGCAACCGATGCCGGTGCCGCAGCCGCCGAAAAGGTGGGCGAGCTGATTTCGGTCCATGTGATTCCCCGCCCCCATGCCGAAGTGGATGCCATCCTGCCCCATGGGAAGGGCGACGGCAGTCTGTAATCCATGGTGCAGCGCAAAAAGCCTGAGCACATGACCCATTTGGATCACAAAACGCTAGTGCGCAAGGACCATCCCCGCATCCGTTTTCGTGGGATGATCGACGCACTGGAAGCCGAGATTCTGGTGTGTCAGCACCAGTCCATCCGGGCGGGTCATGTGCAACTGACCATGGATCTGCAGGAAATGCTGGAATTTGTACGCAATCTGATCCCCTGCGATGTGCTGGGCAGGCCGGTGGGCGAGTTCAGCCTGTGCGGATACACCGCCGACGAGCTGAGGGAGCACTCCCACTACCCCGACCGGTACTACGGTCAGCCCCACTTCATGGCCTGTGTCACAGATGATTCGGCGCTTTTGTACGTCAACCGACTGCGTACCGTGGTGCGTCAGGCCGAACTGGTGGGGTACCAGGCATTCAAAAATTATGACGGTTCGGTGAAACGCCCCGATATTATGCTGGCGATGAATCGGCTTTCCTCCCTGTGCTGGATTATGATGATCAAACTGAAGGCGGGTAAGTATGAACGCAAATGTTGATGTGTTGGCGACTGAGATCGTCCGGCTGCTGACGGTGGAAATGGAGGCCTCCGGTCGGCATATCCACCTGTCCCGCGCCCATGTGGACGCCCTGTTCGGGGTAGGGTATCGTCTGACTCCGGTCAAGGATCTGTCCCAGCCCGGCCAGTTTGCCTGTAAGGAGCGTGTGACGCTGGTGGGGCCCAAGGGAGAACTGAAGAATGTCGTGGTACTTGGTCCCGAGCGCAGCGAAAGTCAGGTTGAGATCTCGCTGACCGATGCGGTGGCGCTGGGAATTTCCCCTCCGGTGCGGCAAAGCGGCGATCTGGTCGGTACACCGGGCCTGACCGTGCGCAACGGCGAACGGATGATCACGCTGGACCACGGACTGATCGCCGCCCAGAGACACATCCACATGACCCCTGAGGATGCCGCACGCTGGGGCGTGTCCGATAACCAGACGGTGCGTCTCAGGACCTTCACCGCCCGTCCGGCGGTGTTTGACGCCGTGGTGGTTCGTGTGTCTCACAAGTTTTGTACCATGGTCCATCTGGATTACGATGAGGCCAACGCCTGTGGATTTCAAAAGGGTGATCGGGGTATGATCCTTCTGTGACATCGGAGTGGAGAGGGAAAACCCTTTGGATTACCCGCCTGCCGGTGGATGCAATGGGGCGGCTGGTCAATTGCGCCCCACAGGGACGGGAGGAAACCGAAGCACTGGCCGCCCTGCTGGCCGGAGTGCGGGTCTATGTGCTGCGGGAGGGACTGGAGTATCGTCAATTCCGCAAGACCGCGACCTTTGGGGTCTGCCGCCGCCTTGTGGTGTTGGAGCGTGAATTAAGGGAGATGGGTGTCGTTGTTGTGCGCAATTGTGGAGGGAAACCTCTGGGCCACCAAAAAATCCCCGGCTTTGGTGGGTCAGACCTTTCTGGTGGTGCGGCTGACCGAAAAAGAGGAACGGCTGATCTGCGCTGACTGCGTGGGGGCCGGTGTAGGGGAGCGGGTTCTGATTGCCACCGGGGGTGCCGCCCGGGTAGCGGCCGGAGGGGAAATTCCTGTGGATGCCGCTGTTGTAGGAATTATCGATACAGAATAAGGGAGGACATGAAAATGTCCATCAATGAAATTATCATTTATATCATGGTTGTTTTCATGGCGCTGGGCGCCGTGGACCGCATCTTGGGCAACCGGTTCGGACTGGGGGCAACCTTTGAGGAAGGGATCATGGCCATGGGCAGTCTGGCCCTGTCCATGATCGGTATTATTGTGCTGGCTCCCGTTCTGGCCGGACTGCTTCGCCCGGTGGTAGTGCCTCTGTTTGGCTTGGTGGGTGCTGATCCGGCGGTTTTTGCGGGGACTATTCTGGCCAACGATATGGGCGGCGCGCCACTGGCCATGGAACTGGCCCGCACCCAGGAGGCCGGACAGTTTGGCGGACTGATCGTAGGCGCCATGATGGGACCCACCATTGTGTTTACCATCCCGGTTGCGCTGGGCATCATCAAGGTGGAGGATCGGCCTGCTTTGGCCCGGGGTGTGCTGGCCGGCATCATCACCATTCCCATCGGAGCCTTTGTGGGCGGATTGGTGGCCGGGTTTGATGTGCTCATGGTACTGCGCAATCTGATTCCCATTGTACTCATTGCCGTTCTGATCGCCTTGGGTCTGCGCTTAATTCCTGACGGTATGGTCAAGGGGTTTCAGGTGTTCGGCAAACTCATTATCATTCTGATCACGGTTGGCCTGGCGGCCGCTATCATCGAGACGCTGACCGGCATTGTACTCATTCCCGGCCTGGCCGGTCTGGAGGAAGGATTTCAGACGGTGGGCAGCATTGCCATCGTGCTGGCGGGAGCCTTTCCTTTGGTCCATGTGATCACTAAGGTGTTCCGAAAACCGCTGTTGAAACTGGGCGGTCTGCTGGGGATGAACGATAAGGCGGCAGCCGGCATGGTAGCCACGCTGGCCAACAACATCCCTATGTTCGGTATGCTGCACGAGATGGACGAGCGGGGCAAGGTTATCAACGTGGCCTTTGCCGTGTCGGCCGCATTTGTGTTTGGCGACCATCTGGGGTTTACCGCCGGATTTGACGAGACCATGATTTTTCCCATGATTATCGGCAAACTGGTGGGCGGTGTCACCGCCGTGGTGGTGGCCATGTTCCTGACACGAAAGGAGAAACGCCGTGGATAAACAGCAGTTGGAAACCATGGTGCGGGAGATTCTGCTGGAGAAGCTGGGTGGTTGCTGTCAGCCGTTTCACGGTGTGCGTAAGGTTGATGTTTCCGCCTTGCGTACCACCGAGACCGACCGCATGGACACTGGGAATCCGAGCGACCGGGTGTATACCCACGACCTGTTTACCTTGCAGCAGTCGCCCCGGCTGGGGGCCGGATTGATGGAGATGGAGAACACGACCTTTCCGTGGACGCTGAATTATGATGAGATGGACTATGTTATTGAGGGAGAACTGTCCATTCTGATTGGCGGCGAGAAAATCACCGCGCGCCCCGGAGAGGTTCTCTATATCCCCAAGGGCTCGTCCATTCAGTTTTCGGTATCCGGACGGGCGCGGTTTCTGTACTTTGTCTACC
This sequence comes from Oscillospiraceae bacterium, assembly GCA_045595705.1. Lineage (GTDB taxonomy): Bacteria > Bacillota > Clostridia > Oscillospirales > Oscillospiraceae > JAJPXI01. The sequence continues at coordinate 2,849 of JAZOBA010000132.1, read as the reverse complement.
CGGCCGACTGGCAGAATCAAAACTGAGAAACGGGCTCGACAGTATCATACTGCCGAGCCCGTCTGCATAGACTGTCACAAACGTCCGGTTGTGAGAGGATGCGAGGGTGCGATGCAAATGGAATGGAATGCAAACCATATGATTCTGGTGGGAACGGTGGGCGGCGCGGCCGAGTTTTCCCACGAAAACCACGGCACTACATATTTCCGGTTTCCCCTGCGGGTGCGCCGTCTGTCCGGCGTGGAAGATGTACTCAATGTGGTGGCGGCCCGGCCGCTGCTGGAGCAAGCCCCGGTCCGACCGGGAGAAACGCTTGCGGTGGAGGGTGAGGTGCGTTCCTACAACAACCGCAGCGGTATGGGCAGTAAACTGGTTATCACGGTGTTTGCCCGGGTCATGGAGTGCAGCCGGGAACCCCACAAAAATGATTTGACCCTGGCCGGTGTGCTTTGCAAGCCACCTGTACTGCGCCGAACGCCCCTTGGCCGGGAGATCTGCGACATGATGCTGGCGGTCAACCGGCGCTACGGCAGGGCGGATTATCTGCCCTGCATTGCATGGGGAGGTCTTGCGGCCTGGTGCAGTCAATTGGAGGTAGGCGACGGATTGAAACTGAACGGCCGATTGCAGAGCCGGGAATATACCAAGGAGATCGAAGGGCGGAGAGAGTGCCGCACCGCCTATGAGATTTCGGTCATGTCACTGGAACCGGTGGACGAAACAAGATGAGTGATGCCCGCATCCGATAAAAACGGATGCGGGCACCGTTTTTGGTTGATTTTATGCCAGAACATGATATGCTGAAAGAAAGATAAAATTGGGAGGCGACTTCATGCAGTACGAAATCACACAGGCAATCCCTCTGCTGGACGAAAAGGGTAATCTGACCCAGACCGGATATGCCAAGAAGTTGCTGCCGGTCTATGACCGCAGCAAGGTCAAGGGCGGTCTGATGCGCTTGAAGGAATGGGACTATTACTATGTGGGCAACGACCGATTTGGCGTGGCCCTGACCATTGCGGACAACAGCTACATGGGATTGGACTCCATTTCGTTTTTGTCCTTTGAGGACGAGCCGTGGGAAATCACCAAGAGTCCCATGCGCATTCTGACGCTGGGGAGAACCGGATTGCCCCAGACCTCGGTCAAGGGAGTCAGCGCCATTTCCGGAAAGGGGTATTCTCTTCTGTTCCGGGTGGAGGACGGCAAGCGTGTGCTGCAGGCCCATATGGACAACTTCAAGGACGGTGCCGCCATCGACATTGACGTGACTTTGACCGATGAGCCGGAAGAGTCTTTGGTCATTTGTACTCCCTTCGATAAACCGGGCCATTTTTACTACAACCAGAAAATCAACTGTATGAGGGCTTCCGGTACGGTGAAAATCGGCGAGGATGTGTACACCTTTGAGCCGGACAGCGCCTTTGGCGTGCTGGACTGGGGCCGCGGCGTGTGGACCTACCACAACACATGGTACTGGGGTTCGGCTTCCGGCTTGGTCCACGGCGTGGATTTCGGATTCAACATCGGTTATGGCTTTGGGGATACTTCGGCAGCCAGCGAGAACATGCTGTTTTTTAACGGTAAGGTCCACAAACTCAGTCAAGTGCGTTTCGAAATTCCCATGAAAGATGGAAAGGAAGACTATCTGAAGCCGTGGAAATTCACCAGCGATGACGGGCGCTTTGAGATGGACTTCCAACCGGTCATCGACCGTGCCTCCTGTACCGACTTCAAGGTGCTCAAAAGCGACCAGCATCAGGTGTTTGGCCGGTTCAGCGGTACTGCGGTGCTGGATGACGGCACCAGTTTGGTGGTCCGTGATCTGATGGGTTTTGCCGAAAAAGTGGAGAATAAGTGGTAATATCCGTTTTTATTGAAAACAAAACACGGAGTGGTCTGCGATTGAAACTGTCGGGCGTGATGGATGCGATGCGGCCGCCGGGTTTGCAGACCCGGCGCATCTCCTTCATGGCTGCAGCAGGATCCGCAACACTGGTTAAGAAGGTATGCGAAACGATCAGGTCAAAAGACCCGTCCGGGAAAGGCAGCCGGCAGGCGTCTGCAAGGAGATATGACGTGTTGTCGGTGGCGTGGCTGCAGGCATAATCGATCAGTGGGGGATCGTTGTCGACACCGGTGAAAGTCGCGTCCGAATCCAAAGCGATATACCTTGTGAATTCGCCGGAACCGCAGCCCACATCCAGAACGCGATCTCCGCTGCGGATGTTTAACAGCGCAAGAATATGATCCCGATTTTCGGGTGATAGGTGATATAGGCGGGTCCATCTGAGATATTCCGGACTTTGAAACCACATGGAAGGTCACGCTCCTGAAAACCAGAGTGCTGCAAAGGCATTAATCCATGTTACCATGGCTTACGACAAAATACAATGTTTTTCCCGGGACAGGCGAGACGGTTTGACAAGATGGAAAAATTACGCAAACAAGGAAACAAAACAGCGGGATATTAAAACCGAGCCGGAACAAACTATGCTTGGGTCGGATGACATCTGTTTGAAAAGGCGGAAACATTTTCACGCAGAGACAGCACGACCGAAAAACAAGTTTGTGAAGGAGATACGATTATGTCCGGTTCCAACCGCTCGAACCAGCCCGTGGTTCCCAGCGCCCGTGAGGCTCTGGATAAGTTCAAGATGGAAGCTGCCCAGGAAGTGGGCGTCAACCTGAAGCAGGGTTACAACGGCGATCTGACCAGCCGTGAGGCCGGCTCTGTCGGCGGCCAGATGGTCAAGAAGATGATCGAGGCTTACGAGAACTCCATGCACTAAGGTTTCTGCAACAGCGGAAGCAAACAAAAAGGCCTCCTGCCGCGCTTGCGGCAGGAG
>JAZOBA010000131.1:0-2081 GCA_045595705.1 Oscillospiraceae bacterium | reverse complement strand
TAAATAGATACCCTGCATTACGCTATTCCCCTTTTGACTCTTTCTGCAGTTTTAGGGCACACTCTGTGTGTTTCCCAAGAAACTGTTCTGCGTAGTTCCGTGCGTTCGTGTTGCGTGTATAGACCACATGGAATGCATGAGGTTCTGTGATTCCGTCCAGGGTAAATGTACCGATGTCACTTTCATTGGTAACAACGGACTGGTACATAAAGCTGATACCGATTCCGCTGGCAACCAAGGCCTTGATGGAGACAAAGCTGCTGATGGATACTTCTCTGTAAAAGTCACTCAGTTCATATCCGGATGCATTCAGACGCTCTTCAAAGATGCGGCGCGTACCGGAGCCCTCTTCTCGGACAATAATTGTCTGGCTCAGCGAGTCCTCAATTGCAACCTGTTTTCCGCATAAGGGGCTGCTCTTTGCGCAGATCCCCACAAAGGGTTCCATCCGCAGCAAATAGGAATCGTATTTGGTTTTACTGAAAGTACCTTCAATAACCGCAAAGTCCAGTTGATTCTCGTCCAACATTTGCAGCAGATGCGTGGTGTTATCCACCACAAGGGAAATCTCGTGACTGGGATCACGGAGATAGTCTTTGATTGCATCGATCAGCACATAGTCGCCGATGGTCTTGGTTGCACCGATCCGTAACTTCAAGCGCTTCTTATCTGCAATAGCCAGCTGTAGTTCCTCAAATTGGTATTGATGAGAGATTGCGTACCTCTCCAGTAGCAGGCATTTTTCGGTTTTATGCAGGGTATGGCCATCGTAAGTAAAGAGTTTCGTCTGCAGCGATTGCTCCAAAGCTTGGATTTGCTTGGTTACCGCTGGCTGAGAAAGGTGAAGGCGCTCCGCCGCCAGTCGGTAATTCATCGTTTGGCAGAGTGTCAGAAATGTATGCAGTTTCGGATCCATATCGCCCCTCCGATAAATTTATGGAATTGACACATTCCGTATAATAACTTCATTTTATCACAGTTCCATGGTAAGATAAAGAAAAACTTCAAAGGAGTACCATTATGAATCTGAAAACAAAAGAACATCTACTGTTTCTGCTGGGCGTTGCCATCTGCTTTGCAGTAGCTGGACTGTCCGTGCTTTTAGAAAAACTGATTCCCGGAGAACTTCTGGGCGCATCCATCATCGCCTTGTTTATGGGTACGATCATCAACAGCTTTTTCCATCCGACCTGGATCAAGCCGGCGCTGAAGTTTACCTCCAAAAAAGTGCTGAAGGCAGCCATCATCCTTCTGGGCGCATCTCTGTCCGTCAGCACCATTCTGTCCGTTGGTAAGATGACATTCTTTGTGATGATCTTCACCTTTGCCATGTGCTTTGGCGGCGGCTATTTCATCCGCAAGCTGTTTGGCCTCAACTGGAAGCTGAGCAACCTGATCTCTGCCGGTACCGGCATCTGTGGTGGGTCTGCCGTAGCAGCCATTGCACCGGTCATTGACGCTGATGACAAAGACATTGCCTTTGCCATGTCCTCCACCTTCCTTTTCGATATGGTGATGATCGCGCTGTATCCCCTGATGGGCAAGGCATTGGGTATGTCCGACATTGCCTACGGCATTTGGGCAGGTACTTCCGTGAACGACACCGCCAGTGTGGTGGCTTCCGGCTATGCGTTTTCCGAAGCTGCCGGCGATTTCGCCACCATGGTCAAGCTGACCCGAACCATTGCCATCATTCCCACTGTGCTGGTATTTGCCTGGATCGGTGTTCGCATGAAAAAGAAAGAAATGCAAGCCACCGGGGATGGCAAGAAAGTGAACATGATGAAAATCATTCCATGGTTCATTGGCGGATTTCTGCTGCTCGCTATCGCAAACAGCATCGGTTTCATTCCTGCCGCTGTGTCCGGCGTCATGAAAACCGCCAGCAAATTCCTGATGGTCACCGCACTGGCTGCCATCGGCCTGAGCACCAGCATTACTGATTTCAAGAAAGCCGGACTGAAGCCTATGTTCTACGGCGTCACAATTGACACTCTGGTCACATTGACGGCACTGGTTGTCATATGGTGTATGGGATTGATGTAAACACCCAGGTTAGATTACGCACCTCCTTTTCTCGA
>JAZOBA010000130.1:0-7180 GCA_045595705.1 Oscillospiraceae bacterium | reverse complement strand
TCACCACACTCTTACCGGCCTTCAGCGCACGTTCGGTAAATTCCCGGGCAATTTTGGCACCGCCGATGGTCTCCACAACAATGTCCACTTCGGGATCATTTTCAATTTCTGCAAAATCCTTGACGAATTTGTCTGCAAAGGGACTGTCGGGGAACTCACGCACGTCCAGAATGTATTTCAGATTGATCAGATTGTTGGTACGACGGGCGATGGAATCACTGTTTTTGGTCAGAACCTCAGCAACACCGGAACCGACCACTCCAAACCCCAAAATAGCTACATTAATCATAATTCACCTCTTCAATTGTATTGACCGTCAACCGGCCAGAATTTCACATTGTATCACACCGGGTACCGAGGATGCCTTCCCCAGCAATTCCTCCAGCGAAAGGCGCAGGCCGGAGGTTTCTGCAGCAATGGTAGCCACCGCACATCCGTTCACCGGCAGGCCCTGATTGATGGTCAGAATATTCCCGCCGGTCTCGGCAAAAATATTGAGCAGTTGGGAAAGCACACCGGGCTCATTGCGCAAAGAGAACTGGAAGGTAACGATGCGTCCGTTCTTCATGTCATGGAACGGGCGAACAGAATCCTTATACTTGTAAAACGCGCTGCGGCTGATTCCCACCTTTGTGGCAGCCTGATTGACCGTAGTTGCCTCGCCGGTTTCCAGCAATCCCTTGGCCTGTGTCACCTTCAAAAAAATCTCGGGAAGCGCATCTGCCTCTACAATAAAGTATTTTGGTGTCTTCCTCATATTCCGTGCCACCCTTTCTAAGCGTCCTTGTCACAAAATCATTTGTTCGTGGCTGAAATTCATTTTAGCACAGTCATTCTCGGTTCGCAACCCAAATCGAGGGGCGAAAACACACAATTTTCAACCCTCTCATCCCATTTTCTTGTCAAAATGGACAGGAGGTCCCATGACCGTTCATAAACACTTGCGATTTCTGCTCGGTTTCCTGTACACAGCGTTGGCTTTGGGCGCTGCGGCACTCCTGCTCCCCGGCCTTCTCCCCTTTCTTCTGGGGTGGGGAATTTCCTTCCTGCTGGAGCATACCGTGGCTTTTCTTTGCAAAAAATTGCATCTCAGCAGAGGATGGACCGCAGCACTCATCCTCCTGCTTGGCTTGGCCGTTCTTTCCGCAGGCGGCCTTTTTCTGCTGCGGCGAATCTGGTTTGAGTTGACCGTACTGAGCACCAAACTCCCTGCATGGATGGCTTTTCTGCAGCAGATCAATCAGCAGCTGGACCATTTGATTTATCGGTGGACTGTGGCGGTTTCCCCGGAATTTCGCTCTGCACTGCAGCGTGCGCTGGCCGGTGTGGCGGAACAGGTCGCCATTCTTCTGTCCTCCTTCGGTTCCACACTGCTGGACCGGCTGACCCGTGGTCTTCTGACCCTGCCCCGCCTTGTGTTGTTTCTGTTCACGACCCTGTTGGCCAGCTATTTCTTTCTGGCGGATAAACCTGCGTTGAGTGCCTTTGTTCGCAAGCAACTCCCGTCTCACTGGCTGGCCCGTCTGAAGAAAACCGCTCAACAGCTAAAAACCGCCCTGGGCGGATGGGTAAAGGCCCAGGGCATTTTGATGGCGGTGACCTCTGTCCTGCTGACCGTGGGCTTTCTGTTAATCAAAATCGATGCCGCTCTGTTGCTGGCCGTCGGAACCGCCTTTCTGGATGCACTGCCTGTCTTCGGCACCGGAACGGTTCTGCTGCCCTGGACTTTGGTCTGTATGCTGAGCGGAAATTTCCGGCGCGGATTCTCCCTGCTTATCCTGTATGCTGCCATCTGGCTGACACGGAATATTCTGGAGCCCAAACTGATCGCCAACCGGACCGGACTGCATCCGCTTGCCGCCCTGACTGCCATGTATCTGGGATTTTCCCTGTTCGGTGTAGTTGGCATGCTTCTGGCGCCCTTAGGCGCCCTTCTGGCAGCACAGCTATATCATGCAGGGATTCTGAACTTCCGGCAAAAATAACAGGGGTGCCGCAATTTTGCGGCACCCCTGTTGAATTGATTCGGCTGCGGTATCTGCTCAGTCATTTCCTCCGCCGAATAATCCGGACCACCAATCACTGAACCAACCACCCGTTCCGTTCTCGGCATCGGGAGTAGGCTCCGGCGAAGGAGTCGGTTCCAGCGAAGGAATGGGTTCCGGCGCAAAGGGCGGCCAGGTTGACGCGTCGGTAATGTCAAAATCGGGGAAATTGGGGTCACCGGCAGGCGGCCATGTCTCCGGAAGCGCGGGGTCAAAAATAGTCGGGTCATAGGGCGGCGCAACGTGCACATCGCAAAGACCGCCGTTGTCCATCTTCAGCAGACTGTTATAGAGATACACATCGTCACGGGGCACCACTTTGTCGTCCACATACAGACGCTCGTGATTCAGCATGCCAATGGTCACGATACACTCTTCGGGACAGTACGAACCGGCCAGATGGTACACTCCGGAAGGCTTGCCGTCATACCGTACCAGGGCGGTAGAGGCGGTACAGACTTCCACGGGCATATGGGCGGTGCAGTACTGGGTAGGTTGGTCGCCGTTGACAAAGGTCCCGGTGGTGATGCGGCTTCCACGGGGGTCTGCGGCACACCACTCGGTGGCAATCAGACCGCTGTCCTTACAGTACTTCTGCTCCACAAGGTCCTCCGGCACCAAGAACCCTACATCCTCCAACCCCTCATGCAGCGGTCCCATGACCTGCTTCCACATATCAGCGGCCAGATAACTGTTGGACTGGATGCGCTCCATTTCGTCATAGCCCACCCAGACAGCAGCGGTGTAATAGGGTGTGTAGCCCACAAACCATTTGTCGTTGTTGGAGCTGGTGGTACCGGTCTTGCCGGCCACCGTCATGCCTTCCAACTGGGCGGATTTACCGGTACCGTAGGGGCTGACGACATTCTCCAGCAATGCATTGACATAATACACTGTGCTTTCCTTCAGCACCACTTTGCCGGACACGTCATTATTCAGCAGAACGTGTCCGTCGGAATCCAGCACCTGCAGGAAGGTGGTGGGTTCGCGGTAAATGCCGTTGTTGGCAAAGACGCCGTAGGCCGCAGCCATATCGTAGGTGGACACACCCTCGGTCAGGCCACCCATGGAAAGAGGCGCGCGGTCAATATCGGAGAAAACAACCCCGTTGACTTCTTTATAAGCCACCAGCGTCTTCAGGCCAAAGGTTTCGGTCAGATACTGGAAGGACAGCTGGGGTGTAACCAAATCCTGCAGGATCGACAGAGAAATGGTATTGACCGAGTCCTCCACGGCTTCGAAAACCGTGGTCAGACCCTTGTTGTAGCCATAAGAGTTGTCGGGCCAGGTATCGATTTTCGCCAGATTTTCCGGCTCTTCCTCGTCAAGATGGGCCTCCAGAGGAACATCGTCAAACACTGTGTTGATGCCGATCAGCCCCATATCCAGCGCCGGGCCATAAACCGAAATGGGCTTGATGGACGATCCGGGCGGACGCACCGTGTCGGTAGCACGGTTCCAGCCGCGGCTGCCCGTCTTTTCTCCCACACCGCCTGCCATTGCCACCACATGTCCGGTCCGGTTGTCCAAGACAGTAATGGCCGACTGAATGTCCTGTCCGCGCTTGGATTCCAGTTCCAGCACCGGCTTTCCGCTCATCAGCAGCGTGTCGCGGTTTCCATAGACGCCGTCCACATAGGCCTGTACCTTGGGATCATAACAGGTGATGATCTTCAAACCGCCGCGATAGAGCATCACAGAGGCTGCCTCACGGGAGATACCCAGTTCTTCCACCATGGCGTCCAGAACTTCTGTAATAACCTGATCTTCGTACCAGGTATAGGTTTCAATTTCACGGGAGGTACCCGAATCACGGTTCAAAGTCAGCGGTTCGGCGATGGCCGCATCCCGTTCGGCTTCGGTGATCATGGGGCCGTTGTAATCCTTTGCCATCTCTTCCAGGGTCAGATTGCGGCGGTACAGGTTATTTTCGGGATAGCGGTAAGGATTGTAGATGGAAGGGTTATTGGTAATGGAGATCAGCGAGGCACACTCGGCCAGCGTCAGATCCTTCAGTTCCTTGCCGAAATAATTCAGCGACGCGGTGTACACACCGTTGCAGCGCTCGCCCAGATAGATATAGTTCAGATACCATTCCAGAATTTCCTCCTTGGAATGGGACTTTTCAAACTCAAGGGCGGTAAAAATCTCCAGAATCTTGCGCTGAACCGTCACGTCATCATACTTGGTCACGTTCTTCAGCAGCTGCTGGGTAATGGTGGAGCCGCCCTGAATGTCCTGTCCGGTAAACATATAGACCACGCCGGCAGCCGTACGTTTCCAGTCCACGCCCTGATGTGTGTAGAAACGGCGGTCCTCAATGGCGATGGTGGCATTGATCAGATTCTGAGGAATATCCTCATACTCCACCCAAATGCGGTCCTCATCACCGTAGAGCTTGACCATTTCCACCAAATTGCCGGTCTCGGCATCCACGTAGTACATGGTGGAACTTTCGCTGGCATTGAAAATCTCCAGCGATTCCACCACTTCCTTGGCCTGAGGAATAATAATACTCTGCACGTAGACCACGGCATAACAGGCCAAAAGAGCGCCGGTACAGGCACCCAACAGAAGGATCGTGCCCAACGTCTTGAAAATGGCGCCAAAAATTGCGCCCACCTTGGAACGGCGCTTTTTTCTGCGTTTCTTGGGCGCCGGACGATTGGAGTTGGATTGATTGGATCCCATAAAACACCTCCGACTCAAGGAGAATCTTTTCCGTAACATGCGAAAAAATTTCCGCACTGTAATGATATCAAAATAGTATCATAGTATTATACCACATATTCCTCTTTTGTCCACCCTGTAACAACGCATCAACCATATTCTTCCATTTCCCCCTGATATTTTGGCTTGTCCCGGGGTTGCAATTTCCATGGTCACAGGGTACAATAGCGGCAGAAGAACACCCATAATCACAACAAACTGTAAAAAGGAAGTGTAAGATAATATGAGCGAGGAATTTGGCCCCACTTTTGTTACTGTCACCGATGACGAGGGCAGAGAGATCGAGCTGGAACATCTGGATACCATGGAGTTCAACGGCAATACCTACATGGCCTTCTTCCCCGCTGAGTATGCCGACGCAGAGGAAGAGCCCGTGGACGATGAGGAGTACGGCCTGATCATTCTGAAGGTCATCCACGAAAACGGCGAGGAGATCCTGTCCACCATTGACGACGAAGATGAACTCATGGCTGTCTACGAGCAGTTCATGGAGTATCTGTTCGAAGAGGAAGAAGAGGAATAAAAACTCTTCTTCGGGAAATACCAGGAGTATCCCTGCGGGGTGCGTGATAGATTTATTAAAACCCACATTTACGAAACGGGACGCCCCCTCATAACGCGGTTTGCAGGCCTCCCGGCCCTTTTCGCAAGCGGTTGGATGTTGGAAGCAGTAAAGCGTTGTGGAGGCGACCCACCTGCCATTACGTGCAGGTTTTTAATACGTCTACACGGCCACCGTGGGGTATATTTGTTGCTGTGAGCTGCCCGGAATGGGCAGCTCTTTTTTCTTCACTTCCCATTATACTGATTTTTTCCGGGATAAACCGAACAAAAACAAAAGATTTCATGAACTTTTTGTAAAATCGAGCCAGTGTTTCCAAACAAACGGCGAAATATACCTTGCTGCCATGATTTTTCCCTTGCAAGCCATAGGCTTTTCCTGTATAATACCATGGTACGAAATCCAAGGTGGCTTTTTGAATGCTGCCCAACATACACGAGAGGACTGAACCAAACATGAGCGCATCCGATAAGAAGCAGCAGCGCAAGCTCGAAGAGGCAGCTGAGCTCTCCGCCCGTGAGCAGGAGCAGAAGCAGAAAGAGGCGCAGCGTAAGCGCAACACCATCACCTACACCGTCATCGGCATTGTTGTGGTCATTCTGGCCGCCATTCTGCTGATTTGGGACTCCGGCGTTTTCCAGCGCAATGCCGCCGTGGCCACCATCGGTGACGAGAAAGTCACCGCCCCTCAGGTAGCCTACTATTACTACAACAACCAGCTGGCCAATGTGGCCGCCACCTACTCCCAGTACGGTCTCACCATGCCCTACTCCCCCAATGAATCCGCCAGAGAGCAGATCATCACCGAGGCCGACATTGATGAGTGGGCCGCTTACGGATACACCGTCAGTGACGTATATGTCGGCATGAGCTACCACGACTACTTCCTGGACGAGGCGCTGGAGACCCTGCGCCGTGAGCGGGCCATTGTGGCCGCCGCCAAGGAAGCCGGCTACACCCTGTCTGACGCGGGCAAGGCCGATGTGGACGCCCAGATGGAATCTCTGGACTCCACCATCGAGTCCTATCTGGCCTACGGCTATAATTTTACCCGCCGCACCTATCTGGAGCAGATTTACGGCAACACCATGACCGTGAAGGCCTTCCGCACCTGTCTGGAAGATTCCACTCTGGCCGATGAGTTCTACACCAACGAGCTGGACGCTCTGACCAACTATTCCGAGGCCGAGTTGGACGCCTACTATCAGGCTCACACCAACGAGCTGGACACCTTCCGTTATTACTTCCGTACTTTTGACGGAGCCGCGGAATCCACCACCGACGAGGATGGCAAAACCGTGGCCCCCACCGAGGAGCAGAAAGAGGCCGCTCTGGCCAAGGCTCAGGCCGATGCCGAAGCCGCTCTGGCCGAGGTTGAGGGCAATCTGGACGCCGTGGTGGACAACGAGGACTACACCCTCCAGCTGAACACCCCTGCCGAAGGCGAGTTCCACTATGACTGGCTGACTGATCCCGCCCGTAAGAGCGGCGATGCCACTGTGATCGACGCCGGTTACGACCTGTTCTATGTCCTGGTCTTTGAGTCCCGCTATCTGGACAACACCGCCACCGCAGACATCCGTCACATCCTGATCGAGGCCGCCAACGAGGACGACCCCGCCACCGAAGATGTAGACGAGTCTACCGAGGATCCCACCGTCAAGGCCTTTGCCGCCGCTGAACAGAAGGCGCAGGAGCTGCTGGATCAGTGGAAGGCCGGCGATGCTCCCCCCGCCTCCTTCGGTCTGCTGGCCAACGAGTACTCTGCCGACGCCGGTTCCAACAACAACGGCGGCCTGTACACCAGGGTTGCTCCCGGCGATATGATCGCTGACTTCGACGC
>JAZOBA010000129.1:0-5857 GCA_045595705.1 Oscillospiraceae bacterium | reverse complement strand
AGGCCCAGTTCCACCACCAAACCGGACAGCACGAAGAAGGGGAACAGCGACGGAATAATTACATTGGCGCACAGACCAAGGCCGGCGGAGGCCGCCTCCATGGACTGCTGGGGCCACACCACCAGACTGACGGCTGCCAGCACCAGCACCACGCCCAGCAAGGCATCCCGCACCGACCGCCGGGTCAGCAAGCGTGACATGACTCTCCCCCCCTTTGGCACAGCGTATGCATCCGGAGGGTCGTCCTATGCCGTGCGGGGTTTTGTAACCTTTTCTATCTTGATTTCCCCCGCTATATCGAGTAAAATTTTTTCAGGAGATCCCACCAAACCGCAAGGAGGTCCCCCTATGAAACAAAAATGGCTCAAGCTGAATCCGGGCAAAAAAACCGTCTGCCTGCTGCAGGCCGTCCTGATCGTTGCGGCAATCATCCTGTACATTGCATTGCAAGGCAATGTCAATGTTCTGATCTGCGGCGTTTTTCTGTGTCTGGTCAACGTCATTTCAGTCCTGTACGCCGAAGAGATGTTCCAGCACAAGATCCGCAGAAAGGTGGCTGACCCCAAAACTGCCATCCCCTCCCCCATGGAACTGTTTTCCCGCTGGGTCAGCTGGATTCTTTGCACCGCCCTGTCGGTGGGCCTGTTCATTCTGGGTCTGACCGGGATGTGATCATTGCAACAAAAAACGCCATTCCGCGTGTGCGGAATGGCGTTTCATTTTTACTTAGATACCGCCGTCGGCTTCGGCGTCGTAAAAGTTGCGGGTCTTGGGTTCGGCCGCAGGAGCCTCCTCCATCTCGGCACCGGCAGCCACGCGGAACCGGATGCAGGACTGCTTGATCTCCTCATGGGCCTCGGCCACGGCCTCCTCGGTACGACGCAGAGCGTCTTCGCAGTACTCGTTGGCGGCGCGGCGCAGCTCACGGCAGCGCTCCTCGGCCACACGCTGCAGTTCGTTGCAGCGCTCCTCAGCCACACGGATCATATCGGCGCTCTTCTGACGGGCCTGCTGGACCAGTTCGTTGCCGTCCAGAATCCGATGGGCCTCGTCCTCGGCCTGCTTCTTGATGAGTTCGGCCTCCCGATTGGCACTGGCGATGTACTCAGCCCGGGCAGCCAGCAGCTTCTTGGCCTCTTTCAGCTCCATGGGGAACTGTGCGCGGATATCGTCCAACAGGTCCAGTGCACGGTCACGCTCGATCATACACTTGTCGGAACTCAGGGGTACGCCCTTTGCCTCATCGATCATTTCAAACAGGATATCCAACAATTCTTCCACACCGCTGGCCATCAGGATTCCTCCTCTTTCTTCTTAAATTTGGCATGAACCTCCGCGATGATCTCGCGGGGGACAAAATCGGTCAGATCAGCGCCGTACCGGGCCATTTCTTTGACCACGGTGGAGCTGAGATAGGTATACTTCTCACTGGACGGAATAAAGAAGGTGTCCAGATTGTGATAGAGTTTGCGGTTAATGATGGCCATCTGCACTTCCTTTTCGAAGTCGGAGACGGCGCGCAGACCCTTGACCAGAACCCGGGCCCCTTTGCGGCGGGCATAATCGGCCACCAGTTCGGCGGACTGGTCGATTTCCACATTCGGCAAATGGGACGTGGTGCGGCGGAGCATGTCCACACGTTCATCGGGGGTGAACAGACCGCCGTTCTTTTCCGAGTTGACCATGACGCAGACGATGACCTTGTCAAAGGCCTGTCCGGCACGCTTGATGACATTCAGATGGCCCAGCGTCACCGGGTCAAAACTGCCGGGATAGATTGCAATTTTCATGGAGGCTTCACACCGTTCTTCGGTACAGCGTTACTTTGATCTTGCCGTATCGGTATTCCTTCCCCTTTTCATAGGGTGCCGCCAGTTCGGGCAATTGCTTGTCCAGCGGACTTTCACAGACCATTATACCATGTTCCGACAGGATGTCAATTGCCGCGATGGTCTCCATGGCCTTTTCCAGCAGATCGGTGTGATAGGGCGGATCCAGAAAAATCAGGTCGAACTTGTCCCGGCAGGAGGTCAGAAAAGCCCGCCAATCGGTCTGCACCACCTTGGCGTTCTCGGTAAAGCGGGTCAGCTCCACGTTTTCCCGCACGGTCTTGGCGGCGGCAGGGGCCAGATCCACAAAGGTGGCGTGGTCGGCGCCCCGGGACAGGGCCTCAATACCCATCTGACCGGTGCCGGCGAACAGGTCGAGCACCTTGCGGCCCTCGATGTCAAACTGAATGATATTGAAAATGGATTCCTTCACCTGATCGGTGGTAGGGCGGGTGTCCATGCCGGGCAGTTCCTTCAGACGGCGGCCACGGGCAGATCCGGAGATGACACGCATACTCGTTTCCTTCTTTCCTTTGAATTGGGCTGTATTATTCGCTCCAGCCGTACCGGGTGGTGTCGGCTTCTTCTTTGCGGAAGTACCCATAGACCGCGGCGGCGGTCTTTTTGTCCACCACGTCGGAAAGCTGCTCCACCGTGGCGGTCTTGATGTTTTTGATGCTCTTGAAGTGCTTGAGCAGGTCGGCGCGGCGCTTGGGACCCACGCCGGGAATGTTGTCCAGAGTGGAGCCCTTCACCTTTTTGCCGTGCTGGGCGCGGTTGAACTCGATGGCAAAGCGGTGGGTCTCCTCCTGAATGGTACCGATCAGAGCAAACAGGGCCTGATTGTGCTGAATGCCGATCTCGCTGCCGTCCGGTGAGGCCAGCGCCCGGGTGCGGTGGCGGTCATCCTTGACCATGCCGAACACCGGGACGGTCAAATCCAGCTGCAGCAGCGCGGTTTCGGCCACGTGGGCGTGGACACTGCCGCCGTCAATGAGCAGCAGGTCGGGCTTTTCGCTCCAGCCCTCGTCACCGTCACGATAGTGGGTAAAGCGGCGGGTAATGACCTGATCCATGGATGCGTAATCATCCGGACCGGTCAGACCGCGGATCTTAAAATGCTTGTAATCCCGTTTGCGGGGTTTGCCGTCCACAAAAACCGTCATGGATGCCACAATGTCATCGGCACCGGTGTTGGAGATGTCATAGGCCTCCATGCGATGGGGCGGTCCCTCCAACCCCAGGGTTTTACCCAGCAGTTCCAGCAGCTTGTTGGTGCGCTCGGCCCGTGTGGTGGCACGCTCTACCTCCTCCACGGCGTTGGTATTGGCAAGGCGGATCAGATCCATCTTGGCACCGCGCTGGGGGGTGATCAGATGGACACGGCGGCCGGCATTTTCACTGAGCATACGCCCCAGCGGCACTTCGTCCTCAATCTCACAGGGCAGCAAAATCTGTTTCGGGAACTGGTTGCGCGAGGCATAAAACTGCACCACAAGGGAGGAAACCGCCTCGGCGTCCTCCTCTTCCATGGGAGTCTCCACCAGTTCCCAGTCCTTGGCGGCCAGTTCACCGTCCACAAAGTGGAGAACCACAAAGCAGCTTTTGGCCTCACCCCGATGGAATCCCACCACGTCGGTGTCGGCCAGACTTCCGGCGAGCACCTTCTGCCGCTTACCCAGCAGTTCGATGGCCCGGTAGCGGTCCCGCAGTTCGGCGGCACGCTCAAAGCGCAGGTCTTCGGCGGCGCGCTCCATTTCGGCAAGCAGGTCATCTCCCACCTCTTTGAACTTACCCTCCAGCAGACGGATAGCCTGCTCAATGGCCTCGCGGTAGTCCTCCCGGGCCATCTCTGGGCGGCACCAGCCGGCGCATTTGCCCAGATGGCAGTTCAGACAGGGGCGCTCTTTGCCGATGTCACGGGGGAATTTTTTGCTGCAGGACGGCAGCTTCAGCGCCGAGCGCAGGGCGTCCACAATATCCCACGTGGCACCCCGTCCGCCGTAGGGTCCAAAGTAGCGGGCGCCGTCGTCGGCGATACGGTTGGACAGAGAAAAGGCAGGATACTCTTCATGGACCGCAAGACGGATATAGGGGTACCCCTTGTCGTCCTTCAACAGAATATTATAGTGGGGCTTGTGGCGTTTGATGAGGGAATTTTCCAGCACCAGCGCCTCAAACTCGGAATCGGCGATGATCACATCAAAATGGTCGATCTGGGAGACCATGGCACGGGTCTTTTCGGTATGGGAGGCCAGATTGGCAAAATACTGGGACACCCGGTTTTTCAGGGCCTTGGCCTTACCCACGTAGATGACCTTGTTTTTGGCGTCCTGCATAATATAGACGCCCGGCTTCAAAGGAAGGCTATGAGCCTTGTCTTTCAGTTCTTCCAATGTCAAGGCACGCGCCTCCTTTCAGACGATTCACGCTATGTGGGCGTCAGATTTGCGTTTCCGCCTTCTTGCGCAGCAAAAATCGCTTCTGATACTTCAGGTTTGCCATAGTAGCCACCTTGCGGCTGGCAGAGAAGTTCTGCACACCGCCCACCACACCGATGATGGAGGTAGTCTGAATGAATTTGACCACCAGCATGGAACGGGCCAGCGCCTTGGAGGTTTCGCGCATCTGCTCCTCCAGATCAAATCGCAGCGGCTCGTCCATATCAAGGGCGTGACCCACCTGATCGGCCCGGTCGGAATAGGCTTTGCGTTCACTGCCCTTTGCCAGCGCCGCCGACAGCACCAGCAGGATATAATACCGCTCCCGGGGGTTGTCAAACCGATAGCCGTAGCGCAGGGCGGTGGTGTAAACCGTGCGCAGAAGCAGGGACATGAGAACGGGAATATCAGGCAGACCCATACCGAACAGGCCCATGACAAAGCCCTCCAGCGTGGCCAGCACGGTGTTGACAATGCCCCCTGTCCGGGCGCTGTTGTGGAAGGACAGGATCCGCTCTTCGTTGGGGTCCTGCTTCAGATAGTATTCCCGGATAAACCGCTCGCCGCGCAGACGCTTTTCTGAAAAGGTCAGCCGCAGCAGGCGGGTTCCCTTTTCAAACAGCACCTGAAAGGCCAGATAAAAGGCCTCGTCCATGCTGTCCACCAGTTTGGGCGGGATGCGGGCCTCCACCTTGGCCATCAGACCGGTGGTCGGTGCGTCCTCCTCGGCACAGTTGGCGAACAGTTCGATCTCACGGAAGTAAACTTCATTCAGTTGCCGATCATAATAATTTCCTGACATACTGTGACTCCTCACAAATCATAACTTTAGAAATTGAAGTTCTGAAGGCCTTGGTTTGGTACTTTTGTGATGTAAATTCAAAATTTTGGGACTCGCCTTAATTGTTTTGTATCTCTTATGTTTTCAGTAGTGGCTACAACATCAAGATAGGACCTATTTGTTCAATTGAGCTTATGAAAAAAGATATGGGAGGTTCAGCAGCTGTATTGGGTGCAGCAAAAGCCGTTGGTCAAATCAAACCTTCTGGTGTAGAGGTAAATCACTCCTTCTGTTGTGTTTCTGCTGTGGGGAAATGGATACTTGACCTATTTGCCATGTTTTCTCTTTATCAGTTTTGCACCGTATGGATTACGAAGTGGTTATTCTTGCAGGTTCATTTCATTGCTGCAGCTTGTGGGAATATGATAAGTGGAACAGGTATGAGGCCTGGAGATATTGTGACAGCTTCCAATGGAAAGACCATTGAGGTATGGTTGTCAGAATTGCTTGTCATACTATTGATGCAAAGGCGACGGTGGTAGTACTACAAGCACTACAATGCTGTGTTTGCTTCAATTTTTTCTTACAGGTCAATAACACTGATGCTGAAGGCAGACGTGTTGGTATATGCTTGTAACCAGGGTGTCGACAAGGTATATCATAACTTTCCATCTCTCAGTGATATTGTTTGATCAGTGTGACTCTTGAATATTGGTTAGTTATTTGAGAAGAAATTCTTTTTTCGTATTAAGTTATTAACTTTGCTGGTGGAATAAATCAGCATACAAATACTGGCTTGAAATATT
>JAZOBA010000128.1:0-3437 GCA_045595705.1 Oscillospiraceae bacterium | reverse complement strand
GGCCGTGACATCGGCGGCCCCATCACCTTCCTGTGCTATTCCTACGGCAGCTCCAACCACACGCAGCTGGGTCTGGCGGGTCAGTCCTGCTATACCCCCCCCCTGTGCTCTCAGGTTGCCACCATGGGCGACTTTACCGTGGCTGACTGCTCCCAGTTCTTTGAAAAGCGGTTCGACGACCCCCGTTATGAACTGCCCAAGTACATCGTTATCTGGGCCCAGAACCCCGCTTCCGGCTGCCCCGATGCCTTCCAGGGTCACTGGATCGTGGACTGTATGCGCCGCGGCTCCAAGCTGATCGTCATTGATCCCCGCTGGACCTTCTTTGCCTCCCGTGCCGAGCACTTCCTGCAGATCCGCCCCGGCACCGACGGTGCTCTGGTTCTGGGTATGCTCAACCTGATCATCGAAAACGAGTGGTACGACCATGAGTTCGTGGAGAAGTGGTGCCACGGCTTTGAGGAACTGAAGGAATCGGTCAAGGATTATACGTTGGACAAGGTTTCCGAAATCACATGGATCCCCAAGGAAGTCATTTACGAGGCCACCAAGGCCTACGCTACCAACAGCCCTTCTGCTGTTCACTGGGGTTTGCCCATCGACCAGGTACCTGAGGCTACTTCGGTTGCCAACGCCATTGTGGCTCTGTACGCCATCTGCGGCAATATCGATGTGCCCGGCGGCAACGTAATTGCCCGCAATGCATGGAATATTACCCAGTATCCCTATACATCCGATCAGCTCCGGGAACTGTACGGCGATGATATTCTGGAGCGCGTCAATAAAAAGCGCATTGGTGCCGACCGTTATAAGTATCTGGCCAACATGCGCTCCTGGGGTCAGCCCGACATGGCGGTTCAGCAGATGATCGACGGCAATCCCTATCCCATTAAGGCTGCCTGGATCCAGACCTCCAACCTGTTGGGCGGTCAGGCGGCCGACATGAAGAAGCACTACAAGGCCCTGATGAATATGGAGTTCAACGTGGTGGTCGATCTGTTCCACAACCCCACCACCATGGCCGTGGCCGATTTGATCCTGCCTGCCGCCACCTTTGCCGAGAAGGAGAGTTTCCGCGCATGGTATCAGCCTCTGCAGCTGATCCAGCCCGCCATCGAGATGGGCGAGGCCAAGAGCGACTGGGAGATCAACTTTGAGCTGTCCAAGCGCTTTAACCCCATCCTGCGTGAGAAGTATCCCGAATTCAAGGATTTCGTCAATGAGCGCATTGCCCCCTCCGGCTACAACTGGGAGACACTGGCTGCCGCCGGCGGCTGGAAGTTCCCTACTGAGGAGGAATCTCCCTCCACCGTGCCCTATCGCCGCTATGAAAAGGGTTATCTGCGCCCGGACGGCAAACCCGGCTTCCGTACCCCCACCGGCAAGATCGAACTGTACTCCACACTGGGTGAGGAGTATGGTATCCATCCGTTGCCCTTCTATGTGGAGCCGCCCGAGAGCGAAGTGCGCACTCCCCAGCTGTTCAAAAAGTACCCCCTGATCATGGTTACCGGTCGCCGTTCCCCAGTGTTCTTCCATTCCGAGCACAGAAATATTCCTTGGCTGCGTGTATGTGATCCCTATCCGCTGGTGGAGGTCCATCCCACTGTCATGAAGCAGTTGGGCATTGACAACGGCGAGTGGGTCTGGGTGGAAAACGAACGTGGCCGTATCCGCCGCAAGGTCAAGGAAAATCCCTCCATGCATCCCGGCACCGTCAGCGTGCCCCACGGCTGGTGGTTGCCCGAGACACAGGGTGAGGCTCCCAATTTCTTCGGCGCATGGGACATCAACTGCAATATTCTGGTTCCCACCGACACCCAGAGCGAATCCGGTTACGGCGGTGGTGCATATAAGACGACCCTGTGCCGCCTGTGCAAGATCGATCCTTCCGACGATCCCCATCCCAACGATGAGGCCGAATGGAAGCGCAGCAAGTGATGGAGGAGGAGAAGATTATGGCAAGAAAAGGTCTTTTGTTTGATGTGGAATACTGCACAGGCTGCTTCTCCTGTACCGTGGCCTGCAAACAGGAAAATAATTTTGATGCCGACACTTGGGGCATTAAGGTGATTGAACAGATCTACACCAGTCCCAACGGACATGTACAGATCGACAATGTTCCGTTCCCCACGACCCTGTGTAACCTGTGTGCTGAGCGCATCGCCAGCGGCTTTGATGACAAACCCTCCTGTGTGAAGCACTGTCAGGCCGCCATTATCTACTATGGCGAGGCCGATGAGCTGCTGGAGAAGGCCAAGGAGCTCAAGCGCCCCATGCTCTACCTGCGCTGAGCGGAAGGGAGGACGTACCATGTGGAATTTTTACGATGACCTCTGTACCGGTATTCCTTCCGGAATCCGGATCGAGGGCTGCGTTGTGGGTAAACTGTGGACTACGGTTCGTGCCGGCGGAAACATTGGAGTTGCCCGAACCTTGGGTGATACCGGCGCTGACCTGAATGCCCTTGCCCAGTCCATGATCGGCACCTATCTTCGGGATGCCGCCAACTGGATGAAATGGGACAGCCTGCTGCGCGCCTCCATCGGCGTGGCAGCCATGAACGCATTTTACAATTGCACCGAAAAGGCCGGCGCCCTGAATGCACCCCCGGAGTTTCAGAATGAACTGTCCGGAAAAACCGTGGCCATCATCGGTGACCTGCCCAACCTGAGTTCCGGTTTGCAAGAATGCTGTGACCTGACCGTGCTGCCCTTGCCCGAGCGCAAAGAGTTGGGCGCGGAATATGATGAGGCCATGACGGCCGATCTGGTATTTATCTCCGGTGAAGCACTGATTAATCAGACTCTGCCCACGCTGTTGAGCAAGGTGGGAGAGGACACCAAGGTTTCACTGGCCGGTGTGTCGGTGCCCGCAGCCCCGGTGTTCTTTGCCTTTGGGAATCCGGTCCACAACGTGTCCGGTGTGTATGCCAAGTTTGACACTACCGTGGAAGGCGCCGCACGGCAGAACATTGCCGACCTGACTCCCGGTGTGACCCATTTCAGTCTGAATCCTGTGGAGCCGGTCCACCTGCACGAGCGGGAGGAGGTCAAGCGCTATCAGGCGTCGCCCTATCAGTCGGTGAAATTTAACAGCGCCTTTAATCCCTGGGAGGGTAAGGACTATGACCGCAGCGTCTGGTCCCCTCTGTTCAAAGGTTAATAAGCAATAAAAAGACCTTCCGTGGTTTGACACGGAAGGTCTTTTTGCATTCAGTTGTTCACCAGCGCTTCGCCGGCCTTGTAAATGTCGCCGGCGCCCACGGTCAGGATCAGATCGCCGGGCTGGGCGATTTCCTTCAGGTGTGCTGCCAGTTCGGGGAGGGTGGCGAAATACTTGCTGTCCGGAATCTCCTTTGTCAGATCACGGGAGGAGATACCAATGGTGTTCTGCTCGCGGGCGGCGTAGATTTCGGCCAGCAGCGCCACATCGGT
>JAZOBA010000127.1:0-3720 GCA_045595705.1 Oscillospiraceae bacterium | reverse complement strand
GAAGCAGATGATCCTTGCTTTCTATGAGGCCGGTATCACCTCGGTGGTGCACTGCGATGCCAACTGGCTGCCTATGATGCATTATTTCAAGGAAGTGCCCAAGGGCAGCTGCATTATTGAGTTGGACGGTGCAACCGATATCGAGAAGGCCTATGAGATCATTAAGGGTTATCAGGTCATTCGCGGTGATGTGCCCGCAACCTTGATGGCATTTGGCACCGAGGAAGAGGTTAAGGCATATTGTGACAAGTTGATCAATCTGGCCATGGGCGGCGGCTTCATTATCGGAACCGGCTGCGAGGTTCCCTTGAACTGCAAAGAGGAAAATCTGCGCGCATTGATCAATTGTACCAAGTGATGTAAAGTTAGTTGACGTTACAGATAATTCCGGCGAAAGGAGTGGTAGTTTGGATGTAAAACTGTATCTCGCAGATGCCCGGGAGTTGTCCGGACGTCTGGATAAGGGACTGGAACTGCTCACTCCGAAGCGCCGGGAAGAAACCAAGGCATTTGTAGAGGAGAAGGACCGTTTACTCCATCTGGCGGCCGGTCTTCTTCTGCACAGTATTTTGGGCGTGACACAGGATAGTGACCTGGTCTACGGTGAGTTTGACAAGCCGGAATTGGCGGATGGGAGGATTTGTTTCAGTCTGTCTCATGCCGGCTGCTACGCAGTGCTTGCCGTCAGTGAGCGTCCGGTGGGTGTCGATATCGAGCCTATCGCAAAACCGCAGGTTTTACCCCGTAAGATGCTGACTGCGGAGGAAATACAGTGGCTGGAAGACAACCCGTCTCCGGAGGACTTCTGCCTGCTTTGGACCCGACTGGAGAGTGCGTTGAAGGCAGAAGGCTGTGGGCTTGCGCTGGAGCAGAGAGCGTTTTCCCTGCTGTCCGATGGAACACCATGGTTTTGGGATACGCTGATTCATGACGGTCATTTGTTGACCTGTGCCGGCATGTCGCCTCTTGACGTGCAAACAGAAATGCTGTCCGTTGGACAATTGCTGAAATAAAAAGATCCGGTGTCGTCAGACACCGGATCTTTTGTCTTAATGTGATTGAATCAGAACTCGCCGCGGACAGCTTCAAACTCGAAAGCGCCCATGGGGTTGGAAGAGGAACCGCGGATGACATCGTCCTCGCCCAGCTCGCCAGTCAGATGGTTGGTCATTTCGCCAACAGCGGTCTTGATGGTCAGGTCGTACTCGTACTTGTTGCCGGTGACAACGCCATTTTCAATGGTGCCCACGGCGCCGTTGGCAGCATCCTTGCAGGTGCCGGTCAGCTTGTCGCCTTCCACGGTGAAATAACCGGTGGAACGCATATCGCCCATGTAGGTGTGCAGAGTGATCTTCCAGGAACCGTTCAGCTTGCTCATAGTAATAATCTCCTTTAAATTATATTTATGACTGACGCTCAGTCAAACTTCAGTGTGTCATAGCGGCCGTACTTGGCGCATTCATCATCCACAATGCCATCCACGCCGGGAACAGTGGAGAACATAACGGCGGAGGAAACCATCAGACCGCCATCCTTGCCCAGGGTGTCGATCACGCGACGAACTTCGGCGCGGATCTCTTCTTCGGTGGCCTTGCCGGTGTCGGTGATCTGGGGATCCACACAGCCGGCGAAGATCAGCTTGTTGCCGTACTCGGCCTTGATTTTCTTCAGGTTGTTGGAGGGGGCGCCGCCGTGCCAGCTTTCCACACCGATCTCACCCAGATCGGGGATGATGGGCTCGATGTAGCCGCAGGAGTGGTGCATATAGTGCATACCCAGCTCCTGGCAGCGCTTGACCATACGGCGCTCGGGCTCCTTGAAGAACTTGCGCCACATGTCGGGGGAGAAGAACATATTGTTCTGGTTGCCCCAGTCATCGTGCATCATCAGGAAATCCACATCCAGATACTTCTTGATGTATTCCATCTGCTCAATACGGTAGTCGGCATATGCCTCGATGAACTCGGCAAAAGCCTCTTCGTCATCGTACATGGCCATCATGCCGTTGACATGACCCATCAGAGCACAGATGCGCTCGAATCCGCCCATGTTGCCGACAACATAGCCCTGAATCTGATCCTTTTTGGCCCACATGGCCTTGGTGCGCATGGCGGCGGCTTCCCAGTTTTTATCCTTGCAGGAAGGGAAAGTCACAAACTTTTTCCACTCGGTAATGTCGTCGAAGACTTCGGTACCGGGTTTGACGTGAGTCATCAGTTCGGGATGCTCGGGGTCCAGTTCCCACTGCACTCCGAAATCGTCAGTGCCGTTCATGAACAGGGGACGGTCATTGAACTCGGGGGTAATAATCATCTGGGCATCGGTGTTGATCATGGGGACCCACTCGGGCTGTTTGTGCTGCCAGACCAACTCCATGTTTTCGCGTCCGGTCATGGTTCAAACCTCCATTTTATTTAAATTATTGTTTATTTTACTTATTTCTTGCGGAATTGCGAGAAATCACCTATAATTACAATATAGTATATATCATGACGCAGTCAGCTTGTCATCGGTCTGAGGATAGAAAATAACAATTGATTTTTGTGACGGTATCACAAAGAGACGGAGGAGACGATTCAAATGACCTGGGATGTGATTTTACATACATTGGAACCGTTTGGTGTGCAATCCGAAAAAAACACAAATTTCCAGATCGGAAACGGCATTTTCTTTCTGACGGAAGAGGCGTCTGATCTGTCTGATACCGTCTATGTGACCGCGAACTCAATGGAGGGGAAGACCTTTCATCATGCTTTGGTTGTTTCCGTTGGCCCATGTTCGGTGGAGGCGGAGAACTATATTGTTTTGAATGAGTGCGATTTGTTTTCCGTGTTTAATGCTCTGATGGTTCAGAAGTGCTGGATGGAAGGATTGAATCGCGCTCTGACAGCCTGTGACAGCGATCAGGAGATTGTGGACCGAGCCAGCGAATATCTCGGGCAGCCCATGTTCTATCTGGATGAAAATTATCGCATCCTTGCCATTACTGATATGGTTATCCCGGGTGACCCGGAATGGAAACATATGAGCGAAAAGCGCTTTCTTTCGCCGGGGAGTGCAAGAAAAATGAAGGAGTCGGGCGATCTGGACTTTTTGGCTCCGTCTCTGGTTCCGGTTATCTACTGCTCGAAAATCTATCCCTTTGCGTCAATTGTATGTAACCTGTGGTTGGAGGGCCGTTTTGTCAGTCGACTGAATGTTTTGTGCATGAATGGGGATACATCGCCGGTCATGTGCCGGGCCAGTGAAATGATCGCCATCCATCTGCGGCGGCTTCTGACCAAAAACCGGAGTTTGGCCGCCGGAAGTCCGGTGCAGCGTATTTTGCTGGATCTGCTTCATGGGATCCCTCTGCCGGAAGAGATGATTCGGGAGAGCTTGAAAAACATTCCCACTTTGGCTGACAGCCTGTTTCAGCTGTTCTACGTAGACATGGAAGCACGGGAAGACCGTCAGCTGGCGGGGTACTATGCTTCTTTGCTGAAACAGCAGTTTGCCGGGCAGAAATTAATTGCAGTGGAGTTCAAGGAGCAGTTGATCCTGTTGATCTACGGTGAAAATGAAGCGGCGCTGGACCCTATGATCGTAGAACTGGTCCATTTTCTTTCAACCCATCATCTGCGGTGCGGTGTTTGTAATCCCTTCCGAAGATTGAGCACCCTGCAAGGTCATTTTCAGCAGGCTGCGGCTGCTTTGAGCAAAGTGGGACAGGGTGAATCG